>NZ_JBYJZH010000003.1:0-144313 GCF_058111925.1 Pseudonocardia sp. P-1 | reverse complement strand
CGGTTGTTCTCCACGAAGGCCGACCAGCCGACCGGAACCCGCGCCCGGAACTCCACAGGGACATCATCGACACGCATGTGCACGACGTTCTCGCCGGACTGCGCCAGCCGGTCCGGATCGAGAGTCAGGTCGTCTGCCCGTAGCGCCACGCTGCCGCTGTCGACGAGATCGCTCATCAGCGCTGCGCGCGCCTCCCTGGCGTTCGGGCCCTCGGACCACTCCAAGACGACGCCCCCCGACATGGCGGGCCAGTAGTCCAGCTGACAGTTGCTCAGCTCGCTGCCACGAATCGCGAACAGCAGTCGACCGAGCACCTCGGATTGCGGGTGATGGGAACAGGCCGCGTCTGCAGGCGGGTCGAAACTCATTGCGTCAGGATGGCAGAGTTGCTTTTCACTCCTGCTCTGATCCCGTGGCCGCGATGCGTGATCTGCTCCGGCCGAGCCGTTTCGGGTAAAGGCCTCGCAGGCCGATACGGGGCCCCCGTGACCGGATCGACTGAAGTCGACACGCGGGCCTCGGGATGCCCACCACGCGCAAGTTGGCTATACGGGTACGGTTGGGGTATGGCGAAACGGCCGAACCGGACACGGGAGATTGCTGCCGAGCTGCGCGCGTCGATTCTGGCCGGTGACTATCCCCCGGGGGTGCCCCTGCCCAGCCGGGCAGAGCTGACCGAGCGCTTCCACGTGTCGCCGATGACCGCGCGCAACGCGGTCGAGATCCTGCGCGCCGAGGGCCTGGTCGAGCTCAAACGCGGCTCCGGGGTCTACGCCCGCGCACAGCGGCCGATGCTGCGCTCCGCCCGCAACCGACTCAGCCGCGCCGAACGTGCCGCCGGCCGCGGCGCGTTCACCACCGACGCCCACACCGGCGGCTGGACCCCGCGTTGCGAGGTCACCGTCCGCACCGAACCGGCCACCGACACACTCGCCGACCAGCTCGACATCGACCCCGGCGAGGAGCTGCTCGTCCGCGACCGCACCATGTCCGCCGGATTCGAAGTCGTGCAACTGGCCACCAGCTACCTGCCCTCCGCGCTCGCCACCCCCGAGATGCACGAGGAAGACTCCGGCCCCGGCGGGATCTACGCCCGCCTCGAGGAAGCCGGACACGAACTCGACCGCTTCGAAGAGACCGTCCGCATCGGGCAAGCCGACGTCGAGGAAGCCGAGACCTTCGGCGTCGCCGCCGGCACCGCGGTGTTCCGGCTGACCCGCCGGGCGTTCACCACCGAACGCGTCGTCGAGGTCAACAACATCACCATGCTCGGCGACCGATTCACCCTCGCCTACGACCTACCCGCCCAATGACCAGCTCGTTGCTTCGACCCGAGCACCAGCGTTTCCTCGCTACACTGAGCCGCCGCATGCACCGGCGGGATGGGAGTTCGCATTGACGAGACCGACCCGGCCGACCACTGCCGAGGAAGTGGTGAAGAAGCTTCCCCCGCACACCTGGGACAGCAACGTCGCCGTCGCCTACGAAGCGACCCAGGAACTCATCAACGACGTGATCGGCTGCTACGTCGCCCTGCTCAACCATGAACGCGCGAGCAGCCGGCCCGACCCGGAACGGATCCGCCAGCTGCGCGCACAGATCGCCGACTGCGACCAGCGCCAGCGCACCCTGGACCCGGGCGAGGAGTCCGAGATCGCGGCCGTACGCAGCTCCTACCGCCACGTGCTGGACGGACTGCGGGCCGAACTCCGGTGAACCCCGAGCACGACGACCTGGCCCACTACCGGCTCTCGGCCGAGGAGAACGAGCGAGTCTTCCGCGAGGAGATCGTTCCACTGCGTCTGGCCCGGTTCGAACCGCAGGACCAGCCCCTGCTCATCGTGCTCATGGCCCAACCCGGTGCCGGGAAGTCGGCGCACGCGGCCCGTATCCGGGCAGAGCTGGCCTCCGAGGGCGGCGTGGTCGAGATCGACAGCGACCTGAAGCGCCCCGGATGTGGTGGAGGCTCTGATCCCACGGGAAGGTGGAGATCGTGCCGGCACCGAGGAAGTTCAGCGACGAGATGCGCGAGCGCGCCCAGCGCATGGTCCGTGAAGCACGCCGGCAAGAGCCGGGGCTCTCGGTCAACGCGGCGTGCAAGCGGATCGGCCCGCAGTTGGGGATCCTCCCCGACACGTTGCGCGGCTGGTGCAAACAGGCCGACATCGACGACGGTCTGGCCGCGGGTGTGACCACTGCAGAGTCCGAGGAGCTCAAGCGGCTGCGGCGGGAGAACGCCGAGCTGCGGCGGGCGAACGAGATCCTCAAGACCGCGTCGGCGTTTTTCGCGGCGGCGGAGCTCGACCGCCATATCCGCTGATCGTGGCCTACATCGATCAGCACAAGCGCCGCTTCGGGGTCGAGCCGATCTGTGCTGCCCTGTGCGCGCAGGGCATCGCGGTCGCCCCGAGCGGCTACTACGCGCACAAGAAGCGGGGTCCGTCGCGGCGGGCGCTGCACGACGCGGCGCTGGCCGAGACGATCGAGGCCACCTTCTTCGACCGGGACAAGGGCCGCGGGCTCTACGGGGCCCGCAAGATGTGGCACCAGTTGCGCCGCGACGGCGTCACCGGCCAAGGCGGCGAGCCGGTCGCGCGCTGCACCGTGGAACGACTGATGCGCGAGCTCGGGCTGCGCGGCGTGCGCCGCGGTCAGCCCACGATCACCACCCGGCCCGACCAGCACGCCGGGCGGGCCCCGGACCTGGTCGACAGGGACTTCACCGCGGCGCGGCCCAACCAGCTCTGGGTCGTGGACCTGACCTACGTGCCGACATGGTCGGGGACGGTGTTCACCGCGTTCGTCTCCGACGTGTACTCCCGGCGGATCGTCGGGTGGCGCTGCGCCGCGCGGATGCCCACCGAGCTCCCGCTCGACGCCCTGGAGATGGCGCTGTGGACCCGTGAGCATGCAGGTCAGACCGCTGATGGTCGACTTGAGGGGTTGATCCACCACTCCGACGCCGGAAGTCAGTACACCGCGATCCGCTACGGCGACCGGCTCGCCGAGGCCGGCGCGGTGGCCTCGATCGGCTCGATCGGTGACTCGTATGACAACGCGATGGCCGAGTCGCTGATCGGGCTCTACAAGTCCGAGTGCGTGCGCCGCGACGGGCCGCTGCGCACCGTCGAGGACCTCGAGCTTGTCACCGCCTCCTGGGTGCACTGGTTCAACACCAACCGGCTGCACTCCATGATCGGCAACATCCCGCCGGTCGAGTACGAACAGAACTACTACGCTCACGACACCGCCCGAGAAGATCCAATCTCGGGAGAACCCAGCCTCCACTGAAGCCGGGGCGCTTCAACCTCTACAAGCCGTTCCATCCCGACTACCACGAGCTGATGGCCACCGACGACCAGCTGATGGCGGCAGCCACGCGGGCAGACGGCCGTGCCTGGATGGCCCGAGTCCAGCAGTACGTGCGCGAGCATCGACTCAACGCGGTCTTCCACGAGACCGCGCAGGACCCGCAGGAATCCCTCGACACGCTGGCCGCCTACCGCGCCGCCGACTACCGCATCGCCGTTCTGGCCCTCGGAGTCCACGAGAGCCAGAGCCTGCAGGGCGTGCTGCACCGCTACCAAGAACAGGTCAACGAGCGCGGAGCCGGGCGACTGACCGTCGCCGAGAACGCGGAACGCTCCTACCGCGGCATCGTCGACACCGCACGCCTGATCGACGAGCGCCAGGCCGCAGACGTGGTCGCGGTGTATCGGCGCACCGTCGACGAACAGGGGCCCGCCTATGTGAACGAGCTGGATGAACGCGGCGCATGGCGCCGGCCGCCCGGGTTCGCCCACGCGATCGAGATCGAGCGGCACCGGCCCCTCGACGCCGAGGAGATCCGCAACTACGAAGTCGTCCAGGACCAGCTGCGCACGACCCTCGCCGAGGACCTGCGACCACGCCTGCACCACGTCGAGCAACTCGCCGCCGACCTCCTCACCCCCTCCGCCGAACGTCTCGCCGCCTACCAGGCACCCGAGCTGCTCCGGCAGAACAACCGCGACCTGACACACCCCGCAGTGGCCGTACGCAGGCTGCACCGACCTCCCACCGCCGGACGTCCACCACGGCGCCCAAGCACCGGACCCGACACCGCGACCGCACCGTCGCCGACTGCCGCACAGCGGCGCCGCGGACCAGGCCCAACCCGCTGATCGCCCGCGTGCGCGGTCAGGGGGAGTGCTCCTGCGGAGCGTCGATGCGCAGATCCCGTCAGAACCCCTCGCCGGCCGTGAGCGGTGCCACCGCCCCGGGCTTGGTCGGGGCATCGTCGAGCAGCTCGTCGACGCTGGCCAGGGTCGCGCGCGCGGTCATCTGCGGCAGGCGGTCGAGTTCGAACCCCGCCGCCTCGAGCAGCGCAGCCAGCGCATACCCCTCCGTCGTGCCACGCATCCCGGCGTACAGGCCCTGATTGACCCGGTGCCGCAGCACCCCGGCCGCCTCGTGACAGCGCCGCTTGTTCTCCCGCAGCCGGGACGCCCGCCGCTGGGCCGGAGACTCATTCACCACCACCCCAGAATCGCACAGGTGTTCGACTCTGGCGAGCGTGGTAACCGCCACCGGTGCGAGCCAAGAGCTGCCTGATGAGCAGGGGGAGCTCCATCGCGCGGACTCGTCGGTGCGGGCTGGCACACTCCCCGCCATGCCAGACGAGCAGCTGCCCTCCCGCGTCGTGGATGCTGAGCACCGCGGCTGGATGCTCACCAACGACGGCGGCCTGGGCGGGCCCCTGGGGTATCGGGACGCCAGCGACTACCAGGCGCAGCGGCTCCTGACGCCGGGGGAGCTCGCCGAGCAGTGCGGGCCGCTGCGGCCGGTGGTGCCCCCAACCGAGGCGGACGTGGCCGAGCTGCGTCGAGCGTGGACGGTCGCCGGACGCAAAGCCGCGTACACGACGGCTGTCGCCGTGCAGATCGCCTTCGGACGCCTGCGCGAGGGAAACGGAGGCCTCGCGGCCCCACACAGCTACGAGGTGACCCGGCGGCAGCTCGCCGCGGGCCGCCCCGGCTCCTGGGAAGCTGTCCGGCTCTTCGAGCTGCAGCTGTGGGCGAACAAGAACAAGGAAAGCCGCTACGACACCGCGGCCGCGGACACGATCGCGACAGTGCTCCAGCGCTGGGTATCCAGCCCGGACCACTACACCGAGGTCGCCGAGACACTGACCGGGCTGTTCGCAACCTTCGCCGACGAACAGGGCGGGTGGCCGGCAGTGGCCGACCAATGGCTCCAGCAAGGCGCCCTGGACCACGAGGGCGTGCTCCTGACCTACAGCCTGCTGTACTCCACCGGCGCCGAGTTCGACCCCGCCATGCTGAGCTGAGCCACTACCTCGAGCCTGTCGACCATCACTGGCCTCCGTCCGTGCTCGCGGGAGAGGAACCCCCGGCGCGGTAGGCGTTGACGGCGTTCGCGATCAGCAGGGCAGTCGACTCGTCGAACGCCTGCGCCATCTGCTCGCCGTCCGCGGCGACCACGATGGGGTCGGGTCTGTCGACGGGCCACGACAGGTCGACGGCCGGGGCCGGGTCGCGTCGGATCGAGTCCGGCACCAGTTCGCCGCCGACCCGCCACCCGGTCGTCCCGTTCGTGTTCCGCTCCGCGACCGGGTACTCGATGCCGTCTCCGCGGTTCGTTTCGATGATTGCGTACTCCGGGCCGCTGGCCGGGGCCGCCAACGCGATCACGTCCCGGAGCGCGTCCCCGTACTGAGAGTTGGCCGGGGTGGCGTCAAGCCATTCCCTGAGCGTGGCGAGCACATCGTGCACGGTCAGATCAGGCCTGGCCGGGTCGGCGCTCGCCGCGACGGGGGCGTACCGGACCAGCGCGGCAGCATCGCAGTCGTGCAGCGCGACCGCACCGGTCGGGGTGTCCACATCGAGCGGATACCAGGCGCCGTCATCCATCTGCCGGTACACCATGCCGGTGTCTGGAAGTACCGCGACGGGGATCGGCTGAGTGGCGCGTCCGGTCATCGGGTCGCTCCACAGCGGCACGTGTCGCCCTCATAGCGGCCGCTGTCGCTGTACTGGCCGAGCCAGTCGTGCACGTGCTCGGGGTGGTGCGGGTTCACCCGCGGGTCAGAGCTTGTCGCGGTCATGACTGGGTGCCTCCTGGGTGGGTGTGCCAGACACGTGGGTCGGCGCCAGCGGTAGCCGTTGGCTTTGTCCAGGCTCGAGCATCCCGACGCGTGTTCGGGCGACGCCGGGAGATGCCGCGCCGGGGATTACCAGTTCAGGGGCTAGGGCTGAGTAGGACCCGAACCCATACGTTCTCGCTGGTCAAGACCAGTCCTAGCTCGTCCGGCGGGAGGCAGCGGCCTCGGGGGCGGTGGGCGTCCCACAGGTCAGCATCGTCGAACACGTGCCCGCAGCCGCGGTGTCGCCGACAGCAGTGGGCGCGGTCAGCGCCGGCCCACCGACGGCCGCAGCACGCGATCGGCGTAGCCATGCCTCGTCCGGATCGGTAGGGAGGACCGGTGTCGCTGCAGACGGGCGCGGGGCTCGGGCGGATACTGCTCATGAGGGTCTCCTCGCGCGGTCAGACGGGTCCCTGTGGGCCAGCTCGCGGCGGTGCCCTCTCATTTGCCCAGCGCCTTCCGCACGGTCGAGCGGTGCACCCCGGCGCGCGTCGCCAGGCGGTACTCCGACCCCTCGGTGGTCGCCAGCATGGCGCCAGTGAGTCGGTACATCGCCGCCCGCTCCGCGTCTCGGGCTTGCTGCCATGCCGTGCCGACCTGCTCCAGCGACTGCTCGCGCAGGACCACGCCTTTGACTCCCAGTAGCGCGAGCTCTCGCTCTTCTGCCTGGTCGACACTCGGGTAGCGGGCAAGGACGCGGTCGAACGCCGCGGTGAGCTGCTCCGCCTCCACCTCGGTCACGGTGGTCTCGAACCTGCCCAGCCAGGCGGCGACGTCCGGGCGAAGTTCGTCTACGGAGACTCTCACCCCCACAATAGTATATACCTGTACTGGATTAGTACAGACCTGTACTGAAGCAGTGGGTGAGTAGCGTGGACCCGTGCGGTCGCTCGAGGAGTCGGGGTCGCCGTAGTTCTCGCCGAAAATCGGGCGGATATAGCTGAGTAGCCTCTTGAGCTGCGGATGGTGGTTGCGCGGGAGACCGCAGTTGGCGACGGCCCGAAGTGCAAGGTAACGGCCGAGCCGGTCGGATCAGACCACCTTCGCGCGAGCGCGGGAGAGCGCTCGGTAGACCGTGGAGCGGGTGACGGAGAAGAGCTCCTCGAGCTCGCTGATGGTGTGCTCGCCGGCGGCGTGGAGTGAGACGAGGTGCGCTTCCTGCCGCGGCGAGAGCTTGGGCTGCTTGCCGCGCAGCCGGCCCTTGGCTTTGGCGACCTTCATACCCTCTCGTGTCCTCATCCTGACGAGATCGGCCTCGAACTCGGCGATCATGGCGAGTGCGTTGAACAGCAGTCGGCCGATTGGGTCGGTGGGGTCGTGCACCGAGCCGCCGATGCAGAGCTTGATCTCGCCGGCAGTGAGCTCGTCGGCGATCGCACGGGCGTCGGGCACCGAGCGGGCGAGGCGATCAAGCTTCGTGACCACGAGGGTGTCGCCGGCGCGGCATGCGGCAAGGGCTTCGCGTAGCCCGGGCCGGGCGCGGTTCGTGCCGGTGAGGCCGTGGTCGACGTAGATCCGCTCGGTCGCGACGCCGAGCGCGGTGAGGGCGTCGCGTTGAGCGGTGAGGTCCTGGGCGTCGGTGGAGCAGCGGGCGTAGCCGATCAGCAGTCCGGTCACCGGGGCAGTCTGCCGGTTATGGCCCCCTCACCGGAACTATTCACCGAACCAGGCTTACGGGACACCTCGTACTGGGCCGATGCTTCGGCGCTGGCCGGGGCGGGGGTGTCCCGGTAGGGGTTCCTCTCGTGGGATATCGACGCTCCATCTGGTGGACGGCCTTCTCACAGGGACCGGGCAACAAGCTCCTTCATGATCTCGTTGGTGCCGCCGTAGATCTTCTGCACGCGGGCCGAGGTGAACATGCGCGCGATCGGGTACTCGTTCATGTAGCCGTACCCGCCGAACAGCTGCAGGCAGCGGTCGACGACGTTGTTCTGCACGTCGGTGCAGAAGAACTTCGCCATCGAAGCGGACGCGGCGTCCAGCTCGCCCGCCATGTGGCGGGGGATGAACCCGTCGACCATGCTGCGGGCGGCCGTCGCGTCGGTGGCGCACTCGGCGAGCACGAAGCGGGTGTTCTGGAAGCTCATCAGGTTCTGACCGAACGCCTCCCGCTCCTTCACGTAGGCGATCGTCTCGCGGACTGCCGCGGTGGCGGCCGCGGCGCCGGCCACCGCGATGATCAGTCGTTCCTGCGGCAGTTGCTGCATCAGCTGTGCGAAGCCGCGTCCCTGGGTGCCGAGCAGGTTGCCCGCCGGGACCCGCATGCCGGAGAAGAACAGCTCCCGGGTGTCCTGGCCGTGCTGGCCGATCTTGTCCAGCACGCGGCCGCGCTCGAAGCCCTCCAGGCCCTCGGTCTCGGCGACGATGAGGGACAGCCCCTTGCCGCCCTCGTCGTCCCCGGTGCGGGCGACGACGACCAGCAGGTCGCAGTGGGTGCCGTTGGAGATGAACGTCTTGGCACCGTCGATCACATAGTGGTCGCCGTCGCGGCGGGCGCGGGTGCGGACGCTTTGGAGGTCCGAGCCGGTTCCGGGTTCGGTCATGGCGATCGCGCCGACGAGGTCACCGGAGGCCATGCCGGGCAGCCAGCGCTGCTTCTGCTCCTCGGTACCGAACGCGTTGATGTAGTGCGCGACGATCGTGCTGTGGACCATGTTGGCCCAGGCGTCGTCACCGACGCGGGCCTGCTCCTCGGCGATGACGGCCTCATGGGCGAACGTCGCGCCGCCGCCGCCGTACTCCTCGGGGATGCTGATGCAGAGCAGCCCGGCCCGGCCGGCGGCCCGCCAGAACTCGCGGTCGACCATGTGCGCCGCCGCCCAGCGCTCCTGGTTCGGCACGACCTCCTTCGCGATGAAGGTGCGGGCGAGCCCGCGGAGGTCGTCGAGCTCCTGGGTGGCCCAGGGGGCGCGGTAGTCGTCGAGAATCATCGGATGCTCCCTCTCATCGGCCGGTGAAGGCTGGTGTGCGGCCCGCGGTGAAGGCGGACAGCCCCTCGCGGGCGTCGTCGGTGCCGAGCGCGCGCAGGAAGTTGTGGCGTTCGGTCGCCAGCCCTTCCCGCAGCGGCTGGTCGTGGGCTCGGCGGGCGGCGTCCGCGGCGAGTGCCACGGCGCGCGGCGCGTTCCCGGCGATGCGGCGGGCCAGCCCGATCGCGGCCGGGACGACCTCGTCATCGTCGACCACGTCGGCGACCAGCCCGGCGTCGCAGGCCCATGCGGCGTCGACCGCGTCGCCGGACAGCAGCATGCGCATCGCCTTGGCCTTGCCGACGGCGTGCACGAGCCGCTGCGTGCCACCGGCCCCGGGAATGACCCCGAGCTTGACCTCGGGGACGGCGAACCGGGCCGAATGGCCGGCGATCGCGATGTCGCAGGCCAACGCCAGCTCGCACCCGCCGCCGTACGCGATGCCGCGCACGGCCGCGACCGTCGGTGTCGGGTAGTCGGTGAGGACGTCGAAGAGCCGGTCGAACGGCAGCTCGTCGGTCGGCGCGGCGCCGATCATGGCCGGGACCTCGGCGATGTCGGCGCCGGCGCAGAACGCCGGGCCGGCGCCGGTGACGACCACGACGCGCACATCCGGGTCGGCGGCCGCGTCGGTGAGCCGGCCGGTCAGCTCGGCGACCAGGTCGCGGCCGAGCGCGTTGTAGGACCCGACGTGCTCCAGCGTGAGCAGTGCGACCGGGCCGTGCCGCTCGGCGGAGACCAGGGTCTCGGTGGGCTGCTCAGTCATCGGTACCGCCGTAGTGACCGGCCCACGTCGTGCGGATGGTCTTCTTGTCGCACTTGCCGACGCTGGTGCGGGGGATCTCGCTGACCGTGATGAAGGACTCCGGCAGCTGCCAGGACGCGAACGCCGACGACAGGTGCGCATGCAGGTCCGCGAGCGTCACCTCGTGCCCGGGGGTCGGGACGATGAGCACGAACGGCCGCTCCTGCCACTTGGGGTGCGGCAGCCCGACGACCGCCGCCTGGGCGACGGCGGGGTGGCCGGCCAGCAGGTTCTCCATGTCGATGGAGGAGATCCACTCGCCGCCGCTCTTGATCACGTCCTTGAGCCGGTCGGTGACCTTGAGGTAGCCGTCCGGGTCGATCGTGCCGACGTCGCCGCTGCGCCACCAGCCGCCCGTGAAACGGTCGTCGGCATCGGCCATGTTGTGATAGCGCGTGGTGATCCACGGGCCGCGCACACAGATCTCGCCCTGGGCGACGCCGTCGTGCGGGACGTCCTCGCCGGCCGCGTCGACGAGCCGGACGTCGACCAGGGTGGCGGGGAGCCCCTGCTTGCGCTTGAGCTCGAGCAGGTCGTCACCGGACAGCCGGGCACGCACGCCCGGCTTGTACCGGTTCATGGTGACCAGCGGCGTGGTCTCGGTCGCGCCGTAGGCGTGCACGATCTCCGCGCCGGTCAGCTCGGCGAAGCCGCGCATCAACGACAGCGGCGGCTCGGTCGCGCCCGACATCATCCGCAGCCGTCCCAGGTCGGGCTTGTCCTCGAGCGAGCGGATGTAGTCCAGCATCGGCCCGAAGATCGCGGGAGCACCGTTGGTGACGGTCACGTCCTCGGCGATCAGCGCGTCGGTGAGCGGCCTGGTGTCCTCGGCCGTGTACCGGCCCGGCAAGACGATCTTGTTGGCGGTCAGGGTGGCCGCCTGCGGCAGGCCCCAGGCCTGTCCGTGGAACATCGGCGTGATCAGCATCGTGCAGTCGTCGAGGGTCATGCCGATGTTCGTGGCGAGCGAGAAGGAGTGCAGGCAGATCGCGCGGTGCGAGTAGTAGACGCCCTTCGGCCGGCCGGTGGTGCCGGTCGTGTAGCAGGCGCCGTAGGCGGAGCGTTCGTCGATCTCCGGCCAGTCGATCCGGGGCGCCGCGGCAGCGACGAGGTCCTCGTAGTGGTGCACGTTCGGCAGCGTCGTGCTGATCTGGTCGAGCGGCTTGTCCGTCAGCACGACCCACGCGGTGACGTCGGGCAGCATCGGGGCCACGGCCTCGGCGACCGGCAGCAGCGTCTCGTCCACGCAGACGATCGAGGTCCCGCTGTCGGCGACGACGAAGGAGAGGTCCTCGGGCCCCAGGCGCAGGTTGAGCTGCACCATCACCGACCCGAGACCGGGGATCGCCCAGTAGAGCTCGTAGTGACGGCGGCTGTTCCAGTCGAGGATGCCGACCCGGGTGGCCGGGCCGGCGCCGAGGCCGGCCAGGGCGTTCGCCCCGCGCACGATGCGGTCGTAGGCGTCGGCGTAGGTGTAGCGGCCCCAGCCGCCGTCCGGGAGCCGGTAGACGATCTCGCGGTCGCCGTGGGTCCGGGCGGCGTGCCGGATCAGGGTGGTGGTGTTGAGCTGGACGTCGTCGCCCATCGTGGACGGGTATCCGGTCACGACGGTGCGGGTGGGTGCCGGCACGAGGGACTCCTTCGTCGGTGCGCGGGTGGGGTCAGGGGAGGCGTTCGATGACGGTGGCGTTGGCCATGCCGGCGGCTTCGCAGACGGTGAGTAGGCCGTAGCGGGCCTCGCGACGCTCCAGCTCGTCGAGGAGCTGGGTGAGCAGGCGTCCGCCGGTCGAGCCGAGCGGGTGGCCGATCGCGATCGAGCCGCCGTTCACGTTGAGCTGGTCGTCCGGGTAGCCGAACTCGTCGCGCCAGAGCATCGGGACGGGCGCGAACGCCTCGTTGACCTCGGCCAGGTCGATGTCAACGATCGTCAGCCCGGCCCGGTCGAGCGCGGCGCGGGTGGCGGCGAGGATCGCGGTGAACTGCAGAACCGGGTCGTCGGCGGCGACCGCCATCGACACGATCCGCGCCCGCGCCCGCAGGCCCACCGCCTCCGCGTACGACCGGTCGGCGACGAGCAGCGCGGCGGCGCCGTCGCTGATCTGGGACGAGTTCGCGGCGGTGATCGCGCCCGCCGGGTCGAAGACCGGCGTCAACGTGGCCATCCGCTGCCGGTCGGGCGCGGCGCGGATGCCCTCGTCGCGGGTCATCGGGCCGTCGACGCCCTCCAGCGGCACGAGCTGCGCCGCGAAGTGCCCGGCGTCGGTCGCCGCGGCGGCCCGCTGGTGGCTGCGGACGGCGAAGTCGTCGAGCTGGTCGCGGGTGTAGCCCCACTTGGCGACGACCAGCTCGGCGGACGGACCCTGGGCAGGCAGGTTGCCCTCGAACCGGGCGAGCGCCCGCTCGCCGTACCACTCGCCCCGCGGCCCGCTCGGGTCGAACAGCGGACCGAGATCGACCCGCGACATCGACTCGACACCGGCGCCGATCGCGACGTCGTACTCGCCGGAGCGCACGCCCTGCGCCGCGAAATGGACCGACTGCTGACCGGAGCCGCACTGCCGGTCCAGGGTGGTGCCGGGCAGACCGATCGGCAGCCCGGCGCCGAGCAGCGCGGTGCGGGCGACGTTGCCGGTCTGCTCGCCGCGTTGCAGGGCGCAGCCCACGATCACGTCGGCCAGCGAGTCCGGGGCCACGCCGGTGCGGTCGACGAGGTGGGTGAGGGTGTGCGCGAGCAGGTCGACCGGGTGCCAGTCGCGCAGCTGCCCGCCGCGCTTGCCGACCGGGGTGCGGACGGCGTCGACGATCACGGCTTCTCGGGTCATGCGGCGTCTCCTGTCAGCGGGTGCGGGAATCCTTCACGTTCCTCAGCCATCCAGGGCCCCCCGGAGCCGGTGCTTGAGGATCTTGCCGGACGGGTTGCGCGGCACGGCGCCGATCGTGAGCTCCCGCGGGAGCTTGTAGCCGCTGAGATGCGTGCGGCCGTACTCGCGCAGCTCGTCGAGCGTGAGCGTGGCGCCCGGGGCGAGGTCGACGACGGCGACGGCGATCTCGCCGTACTCCTCGCTCCGGCGCCCGACGACGGCCAGGTCGCCGACCGCGGGGTGTGCGGCGAGGACACCCTCCACCTCCGCGGAGTAGACGTTGGCCCCGCCGGTGATGATGAGGTCCTTCAGGCGGTCGACGAGGGTGATGTAGCCGTCCTCGTCGATCCGGGCGAGGTCGCCGGTGTGGACCCATCCGTCGCGCACGGTCTCGGCGGTCGCCTCCGGCTTGCGCCAGTAGCCCTTCATCATCGACTCGCCGCGCATGATCATCTCGCCGACGGTGCCCGGCTCGACGTCGTTCCCGCTCGGGTCGACGATCCGCACCTCGGTGTTGGGCACCGCGACCCGACCGCTGGCCTCCGGGCGCGCGACGACGTCGTCGTGGTGCAGCAGGATGCCGCCCGGGCCGCCCTCGGTCTGGCCGCACGCCTGCACGATCCAGGCGTCGGGCAGCGCTGCGACCAGGGCCTCGGCGGTGCGGGCGGGCATCGGTGCGGCGCCGTAGAGGCAGATCCGCAGGCGCGAGAGATCGCGAGCGGCGAGGTCCGGCAGCCGCAGCAGGTGGGTGTACATCGTCGGGACGCCGAAGAAGAACGTGATCCGCTCGCGGGCGAGGGTGTCGGCCACCGTGGCCGGTTCGAACGCCGGGAGGATCACGTGGGTCGCTCCGAGCATCACCCCGTTCAGTAGCAGCATGTTGAGGCTCGCCGAGTGGTACAGCGGTGCGACGTGCAGCATCCGCTCCCCGTCCCGCAGACCCATGCCGATGCTGGAGTTGATCCCGACCCACAGCACCCGGCGATGGTCGAACAGTGCCCCCTTGGGCCGCCCGGTGGTCCCGGACGTGTAGATGATCAGAGCGTCGTCGTCCTCGGAGACCTCGACGTGGGTGGGCCGGGCGGCGTGGTCCCGGGCGGCCGCGCGGACGTCCTCGTATCCCTCGACGGTGCCCAGCGCCAGCGGCTCCGCGTCGCCCGTCCGGTCGGGCAGCGAGTGCCACGCCCGGACGCCGTCGGCGACCTCGGGCCCGAACAGCAGGAGCCGGGCCCCGGTGTCGGTGACCAGGTAGTCGATCTCCGTCGGTGCCGAGCGCGGGTTGATCGGCACCACGATCGCGTCCAGGCGGAGTCCGGCGTAGACGGCGACGACGAACGCGTCGCTGTTGCCGGCCAGCAGGAGCATGCGGTCGCCCTGCTCGAGACCACGCCCGGCCAGCTCGGCCGCCAGCTCGTCCACCGCGCGGTCCAGCTCGGCGTAGGTGAGCGCCACGTCGCCGAACTGCACGGCGACCCGGTCGGGACAGCGGCGGGCGGTGCGGGCGAGGACGCCGGCGAGGGTGGTCATCGCATCTCCTGGAGGGTGTCGTCGACGGTGGGCCCGACCGAGACGATCGGGATGTCGAGCTCGTTGCCGAGCTCCTGCCAGTGCGTGCTGTCCGCCGTGGCGAACCGCGCGGCGAGCTCGGTACGGGTGCGGCCGACGGCGTCACCCAGCCGCGCGACGAAGTGCGGCTCGACCGCGCCGACGGCGACGTATCCGTCGGTCGTCGGGTAGATCCCGTACCCGGGGCTCCCCCCGCCGAGCACGTCGCCGGGCCCGGTCAGCCCGTGCCGCACGCCGGCGGCCGCGTCCCGGGCGACCCGGTCGAGCACGACCGGCTGGTGCACCGCGGCACCGCTGCGATCACGCAGGCGCAGACCAGCGACGGCGGCGAGGGCGGCCCGCTCCCCGCCGAGGAGGTCCGCGACCGGGACGGTTGGGACTGCCGGCGGCTGCAGCGTGCCGTGCGCGGCCTGGTAGGTCAGGTCGTGCCCGGCCTCGCCGGCGCGCTCGCCGTCGTAGCCGACGATCTCGACGTGCACCAGCCGGTGACGGCTCACGCTCTCGCGCAGGCCCAGCCGGTCCAGTGCCGCCGGGCGCATCGCGGTGAGCAGGACGTCGGCCGTCGCGAGCCGCTGCTCGAGCCGCTCGCGGTCGGGCGCGTCGCGCAGGTCGAGGGGCACGACCTGCTGCCGGGCGGTCAGCTCGCGGTACCAACCAGGCGCCGCGACCTGCAACGCGTCCCCGGCCGGCGGCTCCACCTTGACGACGTCGGCGCCGAGGTCGGCGAGCCGTGCCGCGGCCACCGGGCCCGGGACGTTCACCGCCAGCGACACCACGCGCACGCCGTCCAGCGGCGCGGCCGCCCCTCGGTCCACGTCGTCTCCCATCCTCGAAAATGACTATACATACGTACAGTAACCTAGGTGAAGCGTATAGTTCGCGGTGTGATCGACACAAGGGGCGGGGTCGTACTATGCGTGCCGTGACGGTGCAAGCCCGGTTGGCGACATGAGCGAGCGATCGCGGCCGCGCCGGACCGAGGACCTCACGGCCCGGGCACGGATCCGTCACGCCGCGCTGGAGCTGTTCGCGGAGCGCGGGGTGGCGGGCACGCCGATGCGCGCCGTCGCGGCCCGGGTGGGGGTCACGGTCGGGCTGATCGTCCACCACTTCGGCACGAAGGAAGCGCTGCGTGAGGCGGTCGAGCTCGACATCGTCGACCGGTTCGCCGACGCGATCCTGTCCGCGCCGGCGGACGGCTCGGGTGCGGATGTGGCCGCGGCCCGCGACCGTGCCGTGGCCGCCATGCTCGCGGAGAGCCCGGCCGTCGTGGACTACCTGCGGCGCGCGGTCTTGGACCCGCACGGCGAACGCGGCGACCTCGTCAGCAAGCTCAGCGCGCTGGCCGCGGACCAGGTGGGCGAGCTGCGCCGCCGTGGCCTCGCCTCACAGCGCAGCACGATCGGCGAGCAGGTCCTGACGATCATGATCAGGCAGCTGGGGCAGGTGTTCCTGCAGCCGCTCGCCGACCGGATCATCGACGAGTTCGGCGAGAGTTCGGACGACGCGCCGTCGCCCCTGATTGTCGTGCGCCTGGAGCACCGAATCGACACGTTCCCCGGTCAGTGAACCCGCGACGCCTGGAGACGTCCGGGCGCGCGGCCGCGGTCAAGTCGCATTGCGACTCCGTCACGGCTGGCTCTGGTTCTGGCGGTCAGGAGGACCCCGCCGCGTGACCGCCAGCGTTCACTGAGCGTCCCGCAAAGCGATCGGCTTACGGCACACTTTTGGACTCGCTGCTCGGCTGGCTGCGCCCGGCTTGTGAACGATCAGAACAGGGTGTCGCGCACGCGCAGCGGCCGGTGTTGAACGACGCTGAAGTGGCACTGGCAGACGACAGATAAGTGGCACGCGGCGACAGCTAAATGGCACGGAAGTGGATCATCGTCCGGGCGTCAGAGGTTGGTGACGCTGGCCGTCTGGGCGACGGCTGCGGCGAACGGCGCGGCGGGGTGGTAGCCGTAGAGCGGCCGGGCCGCCGGGGGCGGCCTGGTCCCGGTAAGGGTGCAGCCGCGGGCGACGCGGTGTGCGAGACGTTGAACGCTGAGGTGGAGGTCGCCGGGTTGGCCGAACAGCAGCTGTCCGGGCCCCGGGTTGTCGTGGGTCTCGATTGCGGCCCGCAGCAGTGGCCGGGCTGCGGACGGGATGCGGTACTGCCCGGCGAGCAGGGTGATCTGCTCGGTGTCCGCGCTGTGGCGGTGGTGGGCGAGGAATCGTGATGCTGCGTCGGTGGCCAGTGCAAGCACTACCGCGGCGGCGGTGACCGGACAGACGAGCTGGCGCAGCTGGGTGATCGTGGCCGGGTCGAACCGCGGCCCGAGGACGGCGAGGGTGGCCGGGTTCAGCTCGGGCAGGGTCAGCTGCCGGTGTTCGCTGGCGAAGCCGTCCTGGGCAGCGCGTAGCCGGATCCGGAGCTCCGCTGGGGTGGCGGCGTCGATGGTCAGGCGTTGCAGCAGCGCGCCGACGTCGCAGCCCGGCCAGGCGTGCGACGTGGGCGGGAGTCTCCACCCGAGCCGGTGTCCGTCGGGGCGCCAGGTGCGGGCCTCCTGCCTGGCCGCGGCGAACGCCGCGACGTACACCGCGTGCCCGGTCGGTGGGCACGGCGCGGCAGCCGTATCGGCGAGCAGCGCGTCCACCACAGCTGCCCACCCGGTGCGCGGGTGGGGCAGCGGCGCAGTGTCGCGGTGGTGCCAGACCGGCCACAGCGTGACGTCCGCGTCCGCGGCGAGTTCGACCAGCCGGGCCAGAACGGTCGGACAGAGTCGGTGTGCGCGCATCACGACCAGGTGGCGGATCTGTTCGGCGCGCAGCCACACCCGCAGCAGGCGTGGGCCGTGGCGGGTGCAGCGTTCCCGTGTCAGCGCCTGCAGGTGCTTGCCCAGAGCGCGGAGCAGGTCCTCGACCAGCGCCGGCCAGGTCGCGCCGGGCCGCGGATGACACACCACCCGCCCGGCCGCCAGGTCGTGGAGATCTTGCAGCCCGCGCATGCAGGCGGTGTCGTCGCGCGGGTCGAGTGCCCAGGACACCCGAGGGCGGTCGGCGGCGACGGGCTCGCTCGCACCGCCGGGCACGGCCGCGACGACGGCCGGCGCTGCCACGGCTGCCGCGGCGAAGCTCACGCTGGCGCGCTGGTGGTGACCCCGCCACCACCGACGTCGACGACGCCGCCGTGAACGGCGAAGGCGTTGTGCACGATCTCCTCGTCGATCCGGTCGCGCGCAGCCCGGGCGCACAGGTCGGCGGCGGTGTGGGTGAACGCGGCCCAGTGCCGCAGGTTCCCGTGTCCGACGTGGTCGTCGATCAGCGCCAGCAGCTCGCGGTCCGCGCCGTCGTAGATCGGGTGGAACGAGCCCATCAGCTCGCACACCTGCGGCGCGGTCAGCGGGTCCAGCGCCACGCGACGGTAGACCCTCGAACGCAGCATCGGCTCGCGGGAGAGCACCGACCAGGCGTCATCGCCGCCGACCAGCAGCAGCGCGAACCGGGTCCGCCGGTCGTCGTGGAGGTAGCGCAGGAACTCGATGCAGTCCTTGGTCAACCGCTGCGCCTCATCGACCACCACCGCCCGCGGGCCGCGCCCGAGGGACTCGAGCAGCTCGTCGGTGAGCACGAACCGGCTGCGCCGCCCGGCCGGGTCGCGGGTGAGCTGCTCGAACAGAGTGGCCGCGACCAGGCGCATCGTCGGCCGGGACGGGAACTCCACCCACGACACCGCCACCCCGGCGTGGCGGGCCAGGGCCCGCTCGACCGCGTAGCTCTTGCCCAGCCCCGCCGGGCCGTGCACCACGCCCATCGCAGACGCCGCCACGACGTGCTCCACGGCCTGATCGGTCGCGACCAGACCCGGGGTGGGCAGCGTGCGCGCCCCGGCGATGTCCAGGAAGTGGTGACCCATCAGCGGCTCTCGCTCTCTGTCGGATCGGCCGGGTCGACGGGCTCGACGGCCGCGGCGGGGGCGGGGGCGGGGGCGGCCAGGTCATCGAGGTCGGTCGAGGTGGCAGCAGTGGCAGGGGTGGCGATGTCGGGGTTCCAGAACGCGAAGTCGGTTTTCAGGTCGAGCAGGCTGGTACGCGCCATCCGGCGCAGCGCCTCATCGTCGCGACGCCCCGCACCGGCCCGGCCGCGCGTCGGCTCGCGGCGGTCGGCACGCGCGGACGCAGCAGTGATGACAGTGGTGTCGGTGACCGGGCCTGGCTCGGTGATCGGGGCCAGCTGGGCGCGGGCCCGACGGCTCGCCCGGCGCTGGCGGCGCCCGAGCTCGGCGGCGTCCGCGCGGCGTCGCTCGAGCACCGCCGCGCGTTGCTCGTCGGTCAGCGTGTCCTGCGCGAACGCGGTCGCCAACCACACATCACCGCGGAACACCTCGATGCTGCGCAGGTCGTGGGGCATGTAGCGGATCTGGACCCGTTCGCCGACCAGGCCGTTGAGCTCCGGGGCCAGGAACCGGACCCCGTCGTGATGCACACCGTCACGGTTGACCGTGCGTTCCCGATCGGCCAGCAGCATCCAACGCAGCGCCTCGGCCGGGATCTCCCGCAGGGGGGTCGCGTCCTGGGCCCAGCGCTGCAGCGGGGTGCCACCCAGCGCGGAGTGCACCCGGCTGATGTTGTAGTCGGCGACCCAGGCGGCGAGCCGGTCCACAAACAACCCGAGCGTCATCGGGTCGGAGTCCGGGCCGAGCAGCGTGCCGTCGGCCGCGCGCGGCCCGCCGGTGTAGAACGGCAACCCGGACAGGAACTCCTGCACCAGCGTCCGGTTCCACCTCTCCACCTTGCCCTTCAAGTGCGGGGTGTAGGCCGGGGCCGGCACCAGCTCCACCCCGAGAGCCGCGCACGAGCGGCGCAGCGCGGCCGCGGTGAACTCCAACCCGTGATCGGTACGCAGCACCGCCGGGACACCGCCGAACGGGCCGCGCGCCGGGTCGATCACGATCCCGCCGCGCAGCGCGGCCAGCACAATCCCCGAGTTGGGCCGCAGCGAGATCGCCCACCCCATCACCAGCCGCGAGAAGCCGTCGATGAACACCGTCGCCCACGGCTTGACCGGCCGCTGGGCCCGCGGCGCGAGCACCAGCACCGGCAGCTCGACGTGGTCGCCCTCCCACATCGCGTTGCGCGCCGGCGGCGCCCACCGCAGATACACCTCGTAGCGGCGTCGCCCCTCCGCACCGTCCACCAGCCCGGCCCGCTGGCCCGGAGTCAGCTGCGCGGCGAACGCGCGCTGCAGCCGGCGCACCGACAACCCGCCCGGACGACCGGCGTGCAGCTCGCGGTGCACCGCCGCGACATTGCCCTGCCACCGCGTGAACGCGTCCACATCCGCGTCGGTCAGTTCGTAGCGATCCGACCTGCTCTCCTGGTCGGTGTCGGTGAACTCCGCGACCCAGCGCCACACCGTCCGCGCGCCCACCTCGAGCTCCCCAGCGACGCGACGGACCTCGTCACCGATCGGCTCACCTGCTCGCCGGCGTTCCCGCAGCCGCGCCACCAGCAGCGCCTTGGCATGCGGGTCCACCCGAGTCATCGCGCCAGCTCACCGACACAGTCCGGGCACACCGGCCCCGACAGCCGCCACCCGGCGCTACTCATCCAGGCCTGCACCATCGGCGATATCCGATCGGCGCCGTCCGCGGCGGCCGCCAACTCTCCGCCCAGCAGGGGTCCGTCCCCGCACCGCACACACGCGAGGTCAGCGACCGGGCCGGGCGGCACGCAGCCGCGGCAGAACCGCCGCTCGACCAGCCCCATCGACTCCGCCTCCATCGACTCCGTGGTGTCCAGCAGCAGCCAGGTCATCGACACCTCCGCGCGCTCGATCGGGTTCCCCGGCGCCTGCCCGCACCCCGAACAACGCATCTCCACGCGCCCCGGATACGCCGAACTCTGCCGCCGCACCGCTACACCCGACCACTCTGCTGCACGGGCGTATCGGACGGTTTGCCCAGGTAGCGGTAGATCGTGGGCCGGCTGACCCCGAACTCGGCAGCGATCTGGGCCACGGTGTAGCGGCGCCGCCCGTCCGCACCGGTTTCCTCGTACATCAGCCGTGCCAGGTGCGCCTGGCGCGCCCCGAGCTTCGGTTTCTGCCCACCGGTACGCCCGCGAGCACGCGCGGCCTCCAGGCCGTCCTTGGTCCGTTCGGAGAGCAGGCTGGCCTCGAACTCGGCGATCGCGCCGAGCACCTGGAAAAACATCCGCCCGACCGCGGTGGAGGTATCCACACCCTGATCGAGCACCACCAGATCGACACCACGCTGCTGCAGCGTGCGGGCCAGCTCGATCAGGTGCTCCAGCGAACGGCCCAACCGGTCCAGCTTGGTCACCACCAGCTGGTCACCGGCCCGTACGACGAGCAGCGCCTGATCGAGCTCCGGACGGCGCGCGAGCTTGCCCGAGGCCCGGTCGACGAACACCTGCTCGCAGCCAGCCGCGCGCAGCGCGTCGTGCTGAGCTTCGGGATGCTGGTCACGGGTCGAGACCCGGGCGTAGCCGATGCGCACACCCGCACCGTATCGCGAACCCGCGAATGCGTTACGCAGGCGCGGACACGGGTTCCGTGTGACCTTCGCAAACCGACCTGCTCCGCGAGTGTCTCGCGAACGATCGTTTCGCTACGGTCAAGTAGCAGGTTGGGCGCAGACAGAACTGCAACCGTCGGGGTGCAGCCGGTCGTCGTGGGGGGACCGGCAGCGTCAGTGGGTACCGATGCGGTTGCCACCGGCGTCATAGACGAAGCCGTCGCTGGAGTACCACGCGTTATCGATGCCGGCGTAACTGCCCGAGTAGCCGCCAAACATCGGCTGCTGCACGGCGGTCCCGCCGCCGGTGTTGGGTGTCACCACGCCACCCGCATCGACGGGGTCGACGACGGTCGCGTCCCCGCTGGCGTGCCCGCTCGCGTCGTCCGGGCTCAGGTTCCACTCGCTGCTGTCTGTCATGACCGCTTCCTTCCCTTGGGTATGCCTGCTCAGATCAGAGCCCGGCGACCTCATCGACGATGTCGTCGAGTTGGTTCATCGCTTCCTCGAGGCGGTCACCAAGTCGGGCCAGCTCGTCACGTCGTCGGGCCGCCGACTCCTCGCCCTGCCGCTTGGCAGCGAGCACTGTCTCGACCTCCTCGCGGAACGTTGCGAGCTGGGTGTCGAAGCCCGCCGCGATGGCCGTGCGGAACCCGTCGAGCTGCTCTCCGAAGCGGGTGGCGGCGGCCTGCGCGTTCTCGTACGCGCGCGCCCGCATCTCTCGCGCCAGCTCTTCGCCAACCTGCTTCTTGATCTTTTTCTCCGCCCCGCGGAGCGTGATCACGGACCCAAACAGCGCCTGCGCGACCAGGCCAGCCACCAGGACGGGGAGGCCGAAGGGTGTGAACAGCCAGACCAGGCCGATGGCGAGGGTCGGGAGCAGGCTCTTCGCCATCTCTCGGGGGCCGAAGCGTAGGCCGGCAAGCCCGGCGGCGGGGCCCGCGAGCATGAACCCGCCCACCCCGGCAAGCAGCCGGCTGATTGGCGTCTCGTCCTCATCGACGGCGACCGGCCCGACCGCGGCGACGCCGCTCATGTCGAGCCGCATTTCGTCGAGGTCGTGCTCAAACCCCTCTACCTGCTGGTTGAGCGCCGAAGCGATCGCCGCGATGCGGACGTCGAGCTCGGGTTGCAGCGTCGCCTGGATCCAGCCGTGGAGGGCGGTCTCGACTTCGCGGGCGGTGAGTGCGGCGACCTCCGCGGCGAGGGCCTCAGCGTGCTCCTTGGTCTTCCACGGCTTAATGCTGAGCCGGTTGTCCGGCACGCTGCCAACGGCGAGCTCGGCGACCGTCCCCGAGAGCTCGACCAGCTGCGCTCGCACCCGATCCTGCACGAAGCTTTGCAGGTCGTCGAGCCGGTTGGCCAGGTCGTCCGAGATGCGCTTGGCGTCGTGCTCGAGGCGCTCCAGCGGCACCTGCGCCTCCTCGTAGCGCCGCGCCAGCTCGCCGATATCCTCGGTCAGCATGCGGGTCTGCTTCACCAGGCTCGCGGCGATGTCTCGGCGCAGCAGCTTGAGGCTGCGCGCCGGTACGAGGATCTTGACCTTGTGCCGCTCGGTGGTCAGGAACGTCTCCAACGCGCGTTCGAGCGCCGCCATGCCAGAGCTCTCCCAGGTCTGAAGATCACCGGTCGTGCGCGCTTCCATCCCTCCCAGCGCGTTCACCCAGATCATCCGGCGCTCGTCGCCCGGGTGCTCGGGACGGGCCTTGCGCAGCCGGGCGGCCGCGGCTCGCATCACGGCGTCGTGATCCCGCGTTGGGATAAAGTTGATCTTGTTGAACACGAAGAACGGGTCGTGGCTTTCGAGGTTCGCCTGCATGAAGGCGACTTCGTTGGCCGCCATGGTCTTCTGAGCGTCGAAAAGAAAGACCACGGCGTCGGTCCGCGCGAGGTAGCTCATCGTCAGCTCCTCGCGCAGCGGGTCCGCGTTGAGCCCCGGGGAGTCAACCAGGACGACGTTGTTGCGGCACAGCGGCAGCGGCCAGTGCACCTCCGCGTACGCGTACGGGCTCTGCCAGCTCGGGTCGTCGACTGGCACGACAATCGCTTCCTCGAGCCGGTCGACGGGCGTCTGCTCGGGCTTGTCCGCCACACCGCCGTCCGGGGTGCGCGGGTAGAGGTAGGCCGTGGGAGTGTCCGCCCACCGCACCTCGGTGAGGATCGCGGTGCACTCCACGTACTTCGTGGGTAGGGTGTCGGCGCCCAACAGGGCATTGAGCACGGTGCTCTTGCCCGTGTTGAAGTCCCCAAGCACGGTGACCACGAACGCGTCGCTGCGCACCCGTTCAGCGGTCGTGCGTACCCCGTCCGCCAACGCGCCCAGTCCGAGCTGCTCGGCAATGGCGGTGATTTCTTCTGCCACCCGGATCAGCTGCGTTCGGCGGCGCTCGGCCTCGGCGAATCCGTCGCGTGCCGCCTGCTGGGACGCGAATCCGGTCGACGGTGTCGTGGCCGTCATCGTTCCTCCGGTGGAGTCGGGTCCGTATCGAGGGTGAGCCGGATCCGCTCGGCGAGCCGAGCCGCCTCCCTCGCAACGTTCGCGGCGGGCGGCACCGGTGCCGGAGCGGCGAGGGCTTCGGCGCGGGCCTTCCGCCAGGTGCCGCGGCGGGACTCCAGGCCGTCGAGGAGATCGGTGTAGAGCTGCTCGACGCGGGCGCCGACCTGCTGGGCAAAGTCGTCGACGGTCTGCTGGACAACCGGGACGAGGTACCGGTCGACGGTGTCGCGCTGGGCCGATGTGGCCGAGCGGATCGACCGCTCCGCGAGGATCGATGCGACCAGCCCGCCGGCCATGCCAATCGCGATCGGCGGCATAGCTAGGCCCACGGCGCCGCCGAGGAGGTAACCGGCCAGCGTCCCGGCCGGCGCGCCGATCCGGGTGAACAGCTTGCGACGACCCAGATCGGCGACCGCGGCCTGCTCGGCGAGCTCCGGAGGCGCGATCTCGGGCGCGCTCCGCGGCAGCCGCTGCGCCACCGCGAAGCGCTCGGCGAGGACCCCGTCCAGCCAATCGACGTCCGTGGCCATCCCGGCGAGCACAATCGTCTCGCATTTGCGGGTGAGCGCCACGAGCTCGCGGCGCATCCGGTACGGGAAGTCGCGCTCCCAGTACTCGCGCGGGTCAGGCACCCGGAGGAGTTCGTAATGCAGGGCCTCGGCGATCACGCGGCTGTCCGCGCCGAGGGCGTCGCGGACCCTGCGGGTCAGGGCGCGCCGGCGCGTGCTGATCTCCACCCGCAGGCCGTCCCAGACCGCAGCGTCCCGAGCGAGGGCGTCACGCGCCCGCGCCAGCTCCTGCTGGCGCTCCTGCTCGGTCAACGACGCGGCCTGAACCGCTGCTGCGGCGACCTCGACGATGCCGTCGCATACCTCGGCCACCCCGGCGGCGATCTTCCGCGAGCGCCAGTGCCGGTTGGTGTGCCGGGCCGCGAACGCTGCGATCTGCGCGCGCACGCCGTCCAGACCGGCCTCGTCATCCGCGGGGGCGGCGAGGACCGACGTTCCCGGCGCGAGCCCGTCGACGCGGATGCGCAGCGCGTCGAGCGCTGCGGCGCGCTCATCGACCGGAACCTGGTCGAGGAAGGTGACCACGACGGCGAGGAACGGCACGCGGCGGCGCAGCACCTCCTGCTCGAGTAGCCGGCGCTCGCTGCGCGACAGCGGACTGCCCGCTGAGACCACCATCAGCACCGCATCGGAAACGGTCACCGCGCGCCGCACGTCGAGCAGCCGGTCCTCCAGGGAGTCGTTCGTCCCCGGCGTATCGACGAGTTCGGCATCAAGTTCATCGAGCCACTCGGCGCGCACGTCAAGCCGCAACTCCGGAACGCTGCGGTCGCCGTTCCCGTGCTCGTCGACGACGAGGCCGGACCACATCGCCTCTCCCGGCTCGCGCAGCTCGGTCCGCCCATCCGGCCACCGGACGGCGAGCGCGGTGCGCTCCGCGGACCGGACAAGGACGAACGCCCGCGTGGTCGGCACCGGGCCGACGGGCAGGACGTCCGTGCCGAGCAGCCGGTTGACCAAGGTCGACTTACCCCGGTTGAACTCGCCGACGACTGCTACCCGCAGGCCGGGACGGCGCCGCTGCTCGGCCAGGGTGTCGAGGGTCGCAACAAGCGGTGCGGAACCTAGCTCGCGGGCCAGCGCGCACCCAGCACGCAGCCAGCCACCCAACGCGGCGGGCACGTCGACGGCAGGCGGTACCGTCGGGGCGGTGCCCAGCCAGCTCGTCGTGGCCGGGACCAGGGCGTGGTACCACGGCACGGCCGCGGCGGGCAGCACGGCATCGTAGTGCTCAGCCAACGCGGCGAGGCCGCTCCGGCCGTCGACGACCTCGTCGATGCGCGCCAGCAGCCGGCCGAGATCGGCCTCGTTCCCCTCCGCGTCCCACTGGCTGTTGGCCGGAACCGGCGGCGGCGCGGCGCGCAGATCGGTGAAGCCGGCCACGTCCCCCCTGGGCAGCCGCCAGCGGATGAGGGCCCACGGCGGTCGTCCCTGGCCGTCCGGGCCGGGTGTGGTCAGGAGACCTACCAGCTGCCAGCCGGATTCGTCGCGGACGGGTATCGGTGGCAGCGCGACGGTCTCGATGGTGACCAGGGCGGCGCTGTCGGGGCGGCGGTGCAGGCCGTCGACGATGCCCGCGACCCCGGTTGGTCGCTCGATTCGGACGGCGCGCGCGGCGTCGGCCAGCTTGCTGCGCAGGTCGCTCACGAGGCGCTCGCAATGGTCGGGTGGAGGCCTGCCCCGGTGGGGGCAGGGCCAGCGAGCACGGTCAGGTTGCCGTAGTCGTCCCAGGCGTTGAGGAAGTCGGCGAGGGCCACGGTCGAGGCCCGCCCGTCGGGGTGGCCGCTGTCGTTGAGGACGACCTGCCAGCCGTCCTGCCGGTCGAACTCGATGCCGGTGACCCAGACGGCGTGCCCAGCCGGTCGGAGCCACTCGTGGGGAGCGCCGGTCAGTGGGTCGTGGCGCGGGTGCCAGATCTCATTGGCGTCGAGGGTCACCATGACCTTCCGGCCGGCGGCGAGGGCGTCGTACAGGCCGGTGACGGTCTCGGCGCCGACGGTCGTAGGGATCCCGTAGGCGTCCAGCAGGCGGGTGAGGTCCTCGGGCCGAGTCCCGGCGACCGGGTCGTACCAGCCCCGCTCGGCGAGCCACGCCGTAGCGCGCGCCTGGTCGAACGGGACGCCGGTTAGCTGCTCGATGATCGAGCCCTGGGCGACGACGGCGCAGGCGCCCTCCGGGCCCTGGTCGTGCCAGAAGTTCGCGTCGAGCTGCGGGGCGCCGACACCCGTGACGACGTCGCCGGCGTCGTGCGTACCGACCTCGGGTGCGGTCGGCGGGACCGGTTCATACGCATCCCACGTCGCGTCGGGCAGCACCGGGGGCGGTACCGGCGGCAGCGGCTCGAGCACGGGATCGTGCAGTTCGGCGAAGAAGTCGTCCATCATGACGCGCCCCCGCGCAGTTCTGTTAGTCGGCGTCGCCGGTCGGCGAGCTGCTCCACGCGTGCTGCCGCAGCCCGCTCGGCCTCCTCGGCAAGGGTCCGCGCGCGCCCGAGGGCATCGCGCTGCTTGCGCTCGGCGGCGAGAAACTCACCGACCGGGCCCGCCGCGGTGGACTTCAGCGCGGCCAGCACACGATCGACACGACGCTCCTCCGCGGCGCACGCCTTATCGACGGCATCACGCAGCAGCTCGCGCGCCCGCTCTAGAGCCGCGCGGGCACCGTCGCCGAGCGGCTTGCGCACGCTGCTTCGGGCCTTATCGAGCTGGTTCGCTGCGCCGGCGCCGAGCGCCGCACCCAGCCAGCCGCCGACGAGGGTACCGATCCCGGGCGCGACTAGGGAGCCGATGATGGCGCCCACAGCAGCGCCCCCGCCCGCGCTCCAGTTCTCCGTAGATACCGCCGAGGCGGCCACGCGGGAAGCCGCACCAAAGTCGACCTCGACCACGACGGGCGTCGCCGCCCGCTGCGTCCGGGGCACGTCGAGCTTCGCCGCCGTTCGCCCGGCGAGCTTCGCGAGATGGCGGTACTCGTCGGAGAAGTCCCTGTCGACCCGCTGCAGGCCGAGTTCAGTCGCTCGGCCGAGTCCCCTCATGGCCTCGCGCTGCCCCGCGACGAGCCAGTCCGAGGCCGCCTTCTTCACCGTGTCCGGCGCGGTGTGCTCCACGAGCCGCTTAACGGCCTCGGTGCTGTCGCAGCCGCCGACGAGCTTGTCCAGCTCCGTCGCCAGCGCAGCGCCACGGTTCCTCGCACTCTGATCGAATCCGGTGCGCAGGGCGCCGCGCGCGGTCCGCAAATCCCGGTGGACGGACGTGCGCGCCGCGGCGAGGAAGCCGTCCAGGTCGCGGACCCGGAGGCCGTCCAGCTCCCGCTCAGCGGCGGCGATCCGGTCGCGGTGCTCACGGACCGAGGCCGTCGCGGCGTCAAGGAGATCGGTGACGAGGTTCGTCGCACTGGTGCTGACCGCCAAGGCGTGTTCTTGGCGGGCGCGCTCGGCGAGCGCCTTCTCAAGTTCGACGAACCGCCGGCCGAACTCGTCGACCGGCCCACCGTCAACGAGCTGGGTCAGCACTTCGTCACCACCGCAGGAGAAGATCTGCGGCTCGACGACCCCGGCCAGCTCGAGCCGCTTGCGTACTGCCCGCAGGACGACGTCGCGCTGGCCCTCGGGTACCTGGTCGAGCTTCGTAACGACGAACAGGCAGCGGTCGAGGTGGCGGGCCAGGGTACCGCCCAGAAACTCCGCGAGCACCCGGGAGACCTGCGAGTTCGCCGGCACGAGCACGACGGCGAGATCGGCCGACTCGGCGACGACCCGGTCGACCACCGCCGCGTGACCGTCGTCGGTCGCGTTGACACCCGGGGTATCGACGATGACGACGTCGCGGCCCAGGAGCGCGGCGGGATGGCCAATGGTCACGGTCTCGACCCCGGCCGCGAGCACGGGATCGGCGACGAGCGCAGTGATCGCCTCGCGGACTGATGATGGGGCAACCGACGGCGAAATCCGGCGAAGCTCGTGCAGGAAGGTCGCCGACACCGAGCGGCCGTCGCTCGGCCGCAGCTGCCGCACCCGAGTGCAGCCCGCCGGGCGGAAGGCGACGCCTAGCCGGCGGGCAGACCTGATCTCGGTGGCGACCGCGGTAGTGACGACTGCAGCGGTGGGGAGCAGGCGGTCCCGCAAGAGCGTGTTGACGAACGTGCTCTTGCCGCTGTTGAACTCGCCCACGACTGCGATGTAGAGACTCGGGTCCGCAAGCCTGCGCCGCACCACGCTGGCCCGCCGCCGCAGGTCAGCCTCCAGCTCAGATGGCAAAGTGAGCTGGTCGCAGGTGCGCTCGGCCCAGTCGACGTGGTCAGTCAGCTCCTCGTCCAGCGTGTCGAGCAGCAGCGCCATCACGGTCGCGGCGCCGCCATCCATTCCGGAAGCAGCGTGCACACCGGCGGTCACCTGCGCCCCCCACCGACTCCAGACCTTCCATGACCGCGGCCTGCCGGCTGGCGAAGTCCGCCGCCGGCCGTTCGGCCCGCACGTCACGCTCCACTCCGTGTTCTCGTATGGCAGGGGCCGGGCGTTAACATGCCCCAGCTACCCGGCCTACCGCGGGCTTCCGACGCCTGCCGATAGTGTCATTTCGTGTCGCCGAGGCACTGTCGTTCTACCGTCGCTCTACAGAAACGATGCTTCCGTTGGCTCATGGATACGTTCGAACAAACTAAAAATCGGGTTTTGAAGTTATAAACCACTGATCAGGTAGGCTGTCGAGCATGGTCGACACCGCCGTACGCTGCGGATACAGCCGCTGTCGGGCCGAGCTCCCGCCTCCCGGACCCCAAGGAGGTCGGCCGCGCTCGTTCTGCCGCGACACCCGCTGGGAGGGCGGCAAGACGTGTGCGCAGATGGCCCGCGCCGAACGCGAGGCCCTGGGCGCGCTCGGGCTGGACACCGGCGCCGGGGCGTTCGCCCTCGACGCCGACCGGCTACGCGAACACGTCACTGCGGTGGCCGGCCCGGTCGCCGAACTCGCCGCCGCACTGCAGGCTGTGCAGGACCGCCTCGATGAGGTGCAGCGCGACGCGCTCACCGCTACCGAGCAGGCTCGTGCCAGGGCCGCGGAGGCCGACTCCGGCCGCCAGCAGGCCGAGCAGGATCGTGACGCTGCACTTCGGCGGACCCGCGACGCCGAGTCGGCCGCGACCGACGCGCGCCGCGAACGCGCCGAGGCCCTCACCCGCGCCGACGAGGCCGCGCTCACCGCCCTGGACGCCACCGAGGCCCTCGGTGCTGCCCGCCAGCAAGCCACCGACGCCGTCACCGCCCGCGACCAGGCACACGACGACGCCCGCGCGGCCCGCGCCGACGCCGACCAGGCCCGCCACGACCGCGAGCAGGCCGTCCTGGCCACCCGGGCCGCCGAACACGACCGCGACACCGCCCAGCGCCAGGCCACCGCCCGCGAACGCGAACGCGACGACGCCCGCACCCAGCTCGACCAGCTGCGAGCCACCCTCGACGAACTGCGGACCGAACACGCCGGCCTGACCGAGACCACCGCGGCGCTGCGCCGCGATGTCGAGAACCATCGCACTGCCGCCGAGCTGGCCCGCACCGACGTCGCGACGCTGCGCGAAGAGCTGGCGGAGGTTCGGGCAACCGCGGTCACAGACCGGACCGAGCGCGACCAGTTCCGTGCCGACCTCATAGCGGCCCATCAGGAACGCGACGCCTACGCCGTCGAGGTTGGGGAACTCCGCACCGCCGTCGGACGTGTCGGCGAAACCACTGGGCAGCGGCTACATCCCGACGACATCACGGCGCTCGTCACCGCTCTGCGTCAGCGGTGAGCCGTTCGGGAGCGAAGTGCTCCCGAACGGCTCGCAGGCAGCGACAGGCGCGCCCCGCTTTCCGGCTACAACAAGCCCACCGCGGCGAGCAGCACCACGAGGACTACGAGCCGTACCCATGGCGTCCAGCTCGGGGCGTGCAAGGTCCGGTGCACCAGCTCCACGACAGCGTGGCAGAACGGCGGCGCCGCATCGGCCGGCTGCGGCAGGTTGATCATGAACGCTCTCCTTCAGCTCATCCGTAGTGGTCTCCTGAAGCGTGATGCACACTGAGCAGGAACGTTTGCTGCAGTTCAGCATGATCAACGGAGAGGTATCTCATCGTGTCGGACAGCAGGTCAGCGGGGCGGAGGTCGTCCGGAGATACCCAGATCATGACTGTGCGCGTATCAAGAAAGTTGGCTGCTCGGTTCGAGGTCTTTAGGGCGCTTGCCCGTGCGCAGCGTGGCGAGCGCGCTAAGCGGATCGGGATCCAGGATGTTCTGGAGGCCTACCTCGAGGAGCTGGTTATGACCAAGGAGCCGGACGCGGCGGTTGCCGAGATCGCCGCGCTGATGGCGCGCCATGAGAAACGGCGTAGTAGGCCACGCATGTGAGGAGCCGCTCCTGTACAGATCTACCGCGCGAACAGATTGTCCGTAGCTCTGATGTTGCCCCACCCTTACCGCTTGAACAGCTTGCCGGTCAGGTAGATGTCCCAGGCGGCCTCGTCGAGGCCGTGGCCGCCGGAGCGTAGGTGGTAGCTCATGGCCGGGCCGCGGAAGCCCTCGTCGGTGGTGGGCGGCCAGCTGGATGAGGAGATTCCGGTGTCGCCGAGGCCGTAGAGGTCGTAGACCGGGGCGGCGCCGAGGTAGGACAGGAACTCGCCCTGGGGGTCGGCGTTGCCGTCCTCGGTGGCGCTGCCGACGACGACCCGCCCCGGCGCGATCAAGGCCAGGAGTTCGTGCTGATCGACCGGTAGCGAGTCCGCGTTGCCCGCGTAGTCGCTGTAGGTGGGTGGGAACCAGTGCGGGAAGGCGTCGGTGATGGCTGCGATGGATTCGCCCGCGTCGTCGCGGCGGGCCAGCTTGGCGCCCGTGGAGCCGGAGTTGTTCGACACGATCACGGGGAAGCGGGTGTCCTGGGCTCCGGCCCACAGCGCGGCCTTCCCACCGCGGGAGTGGCCGATGACCGCGACCTTGTCCGGGTCGATGTCGGGATCGTCCTGGAGGTAGTCCATGGCGCGGCTGGCACCCCAAGCCCACGCGCTGATGGCACGCCCGGCATCGTCGGGCAGCTCAGTGCCGGAGGGGTAGAAGGCGTCGATGACCCCGGAGCGGTAGCTGCCGGGGTCATCGGGGGCGACCTCACCGGCGTCGAGCGCGGCGAAGGCGTAGCCGGCGTCGAGGATCGTGGGGATCGGGGCGTAGCCCGACGATCCGGGCTCGTCACCGACCGAGCCGCGGTGGTCGATCAGCAGGAACGTGCCCTTCGGCGTCCCGCCCTCGGGGACGAACACCCGCAGGGTGAAACTCGCCGAGCCCTCCGGCCCGGTGACCTCGATGCGCACCTTCTTCCCACCCTCGGACAGGGGCTGGTCGTCGAAGGCGACCTCGTCGGGCTCGGGCGTGGGCAGGGTGTGGCCGTAGACGTGGTCGGCGAAGGCCTCCAGCAGTTCGGGGCGCCGCTGGCTCTCCCAGTCGTCGATGCTGTCGACGGTGTCGCCGTTGTCGAGCACCAGCGGGTCCGGAACCCGGGTGCCGCCGAGGCTCATCGTGGCACCCGCGCCCCCGGCGCCGCTCTCCTCATCGAGCGGCTTGTCGTCGGCGCGCAGCGCGACCGCCATCCGCGCCGGCGCGGGATGCTCCGCGGCAACCGGCACCCCGGCAGCTGCGGCGAGGGCGAGCGCCGCACCCGCGGCCGCCAGCCCGCTCACGGCGACCCGAATCCGTCGGTGCACGTCGCTACCCACCGTCGGCCGATGCCCCCGACGACCGACCTGCCCCCGAGCGTGGGGTCGAGCTGCGCCGACGCGACTCGGAGCTGCGCGACGAGGACGTCTCGGAGCGGCTGGACGACCCCCGCTTCCGCTTCTCGCCCGTGGCGTTGTCGCCCTCGGTGGAGGGACGGGGACCACCGCCCGATGAGGAAGGGGCGGGGGCGGACTCCTGCCAGGGGCCGGTGATGGCGAACAGGATCCCGGGTTTCTGGATGCCGGCGAAGAGCACCCGACCGTCCGGGGAGAAGGCGGGCCCGGTGAACTCCGAGCCGATCTGGCTGCGCGCGAGCGGGTAGACGGTCCCGTCGCGGGTGACCCCGGCGAGGTGGTTGTCGCTCTCGCCATCGGTGGCCAGGATCAGCCCGCCATAGGGTGCGGCGACGATGTTGTCGGGGGCTTCGACGGTCTCGCCGTCGGCGTCGGTGCCAAAGACCGTGGTCAACCGCAACGTGGCCTTGGCGGGGTCGTGGTGCCAGATCTGGCCGCGGTGGGAGTCGGCGTAGCTGGAGACCAGGTAGGCGCCCCCGTCGGCCCACCAGGCGCCTTCGAGCTTGTGGGCGCGGGTGATGCCCTCTGCCGCCCGCAGCGGCCCGTTCTCGGCGCCGCGATCGGTGACCGGGGCCCATTCCACCTCGTAGGTCGTGTTGACCTCGGTGGCCTGGGCGAGGTCGTCGACCTGGGCGCCGCTGTCATCGGTGCACACCAGCGCGGCCAGCTCGCCGGCATCGGTGTCGAGGGTGGCGAGCTCGCCGGGGCGGCCGCGGAAGTCCGAGGGTGGTGTCCACCGGTAGACGGTGCCGAGTGGGTCGGTGGTGTCCTCGGTCAGGTAGATGGTCAGGGTGTCGGGGTCGATGCAGAGGGCTTCGTGGACGAACCGGCCCAGCGCGGTGATCGGGGTGGGGTCCTGGTTGTCTTCGAGGTCGTGCGGGTTGACCTCGAAGACGTAGCCGTGCCGGTCGTCCTCGGTTTCCTCGCACGTCAGCCACGTGCCCCACGGGGTGACCCCGCCCGCGCAGTTGGTGGAGGTACCGGCCAGCCCGACCCGCTCCCAGATCAACTCACCCTCGCCGGTGGTCTTGATGATCGTGCAGCCACCCCCGGCATCGTCGCGATACACCAGACCCGCCTCGTGAGGGACGGCGCCGTCATCGTCCGGGCCGCCGCGCACCTCGTGGTTGAGCACCACCAGCACGTTCCCGTCGCCGTCGTCGGCGTCGAACGCCGCGGCCCCGTCATGAATCCCCGGGCTCGGCTCCCCGCCCTTCATCCGGGTCGTGCCGGCCTCGGTCACCACCCGATAGGAGAAGCCCTCGGGCAGCGCGAGCCGCCCGTCGGGGTCCTCGACCAGCGGCCCGTAGCCGGCGAACCCGGCGGGTTGGGCGCGGGCCCCCGGTGCGGTGAGCAGCGCATCGACCGCGCCGAGCAGGCTCACCGCCATCCCCACCTGCCCGGAGCGGGCCAGGAACCTGCGCCGATCAAGCACCATCGGCGCTCGTGTCCCCTGCTGCGGCGGGCTGCGGCCGGACCCGCCAGCCCTCACCGTCGCCGATCGCGTTCGGCGCGAACCGGTACCCGGCCTGCTCGAGCAGACGCCCGTAGTCCTGCTCGGCGGCGATCCGCTCGGCGCGCCGCTGCCCGGTGTGGACCAGCAGCATCGGCCCCTCGTCGTCGGGGTGCTCGACGACGAACCCGTCGCTGCCCTCGGTGAACTCGGCGAAACCGCGCCGGCGCAGCAGCTCGCGCAGCTGCTCCGCGTCGCGGTCACGCACCGACCACAACGGCCGGGCGTCGAAGCCGTGGCCGTAGGCCGGGGCCTGCCCGTCGTGGTCGTCTCGGCTGGTCATCGCGTCCTCCACTCGTCGGTCACAGGATCAGTCGTGCTCGGTCGGCGGCCGGTAGTCCTCGGTGGCCAGCGGGTCGAACACACCCGCGCGGTCCGAGGGGGCCTCGCCCGCGCCGGTGTAGGCCAACCACAGCGACCGATCGGCGAACCGCGCAGTCACCTGCCCACCCGGCCCGTCGACCCCGCGGCGGTGCCGCCGGGCCGGGAACGGCACGTGCCCGTAGTCGTCGGGGTCATCGGCATCGAACTCGCCGTCGTCGGCTCCACCGCCGTCGTCGTCGAGGTCACGATGGTGGCTGGTCATGCCGTGTCCTCCACCAGCAGCAACCAGTCCTCATCACTCGTGGGCGGGCTGTACTTCTTCGTGACCTTGGTGGTGTCGAACTCGCCGGTGCGGGGGTTGAACCAGTACGCCTTCGGCGTGCCGGTCACGACACTGGCGTCGGCCGAGAACTCCTCACCGGCGGGGGTGTAGACCAGCAGGTAGGAGCCGTCGGAGGCGACATTGGCCACGACCCGCTCCGCACCCGAACCCGGCCCCGAGCCCAGGACCGACTGGTCGGGTTCGCCGCGGGTGAACGGCAGCGACTCCATCAGCTCGCGCAAGTGGCGCATCTGCTCGCCCGCGGGGAACTCCAGCGCCTCGGTCCAGCTCCCGCGCGCGCCGAGCTCCCCGTCGCCGCCGTCGTTGAACTGCCACACCGCGTGGTGGCCGTAGGTGTGCCCGGCCGCCCCGCCCAGCACCGACCAGTAGGCATCGCGGCGTACGTCGAGTGCGGTGGAGAAGCCCTGCTCGGGCTCCCAGCAGTAGGGGTGTTCCTCATAGATCGGCTCACCGTCGAGGAATGGCTTGGCCGGGTCCGCGCCGTAGGTCGAGGCGACCAGGTCAGCGCGCACGTCGTAGCGCAGACAGTGCCCGCCCTGGATCATGTGGAAGTCCAGCCAGTCGGCGTCGGCAAACCACTCGGCGGACGACTGATCCCCGCGCGGGTGGTAGGTCTTGATCTGCGTTCCGCCGGTGGCGTCGAGGCCGTCGGCCAGCTCAGCCCACAGCTGCTCTTCCCCGTCGGCGGGGTGGTCCCCGCCCAGGGTCCAGGTGACGTTGTCGCGGTCCCCGAACCGCTCACCGAGGAACTCCCCATAGCCACGCGCAGACGACTCCGTGACCGCCGACCCGGTCTGCTGGTCGCCCCACACCGGGTGGATCGCCAGATACATCTCGCGCTCGGCGGCCGCGTCGATCGCGAACTCCACCCGATCCCAGAACTCGTCGTTCTCAGCCGCGGCGTCCACCGTGTCGCCCGGGGACTCGGCCCCGGCCTGGGGGAACATCGCCACCGTCTGGACGACGTTGAACCCCTGCTGAGCCCGGGTGTCGAGATAGTCGGTGATCTCGTCGGTGCTGAGCTTGCCCAGCATCGCCCATGCGGTGTCGGCCAGCCAGAAGAACGGCTCCCCGTCCGCGGCCAGGAACCGGCCGTCGACCTGCAGATACGGCGGATCGCTGGCGGACGACTGGGCGTCGGCTGCACGATGCACCGCACGGTCGCTTCCGGGAGCTGAGAGCAGGCCAGCGCTCACGGTCAGCGCAACTGCCGCACAGACCGAGACTGTCGGCCTGGCCAGGCCGAGTCGTCGAGCCCACACCTCGATCTCCTGGGTCAGCTCTGCCGAGGCGAGCACGCGCCGGACCCGGCCGGGTTCCCCGCGCAGGCCGGGTCCAGCACGCGAGACGCGCTGCCGCACTTCCTCATAGGGCGGGACTGTACCCCGTGAGTATCAACTTTAGTCACCAAGAAGATACGATCATGCCCTGCGAGCGGGCTCAGACCGCAGGCACTGGCCGGCGCCTCGCTGGCGGTCAACGCCACGGCGCTGTCTCCGTTCGTGCCCCTGCCGCTCAATTCGAAACGAGCCACGACACAATTAGCAAGAACGATGCGTCGTGGATGTCGTGGAGGTTTAACGTGAACACGTTAAAGCGTCGAGCAAATCGACGGGGGATTCGCCAGTGGCCCGGTGGCAGGGGGTCGGCAAAGTCGCGGTGACTGGGCGCTGAGCTGCGACGACACGCGGCCGTAGGTACGGGTGCGGGCACGGCCCTGACGGTGATCATGGCGGTTCTGACGCCAGCCTTGATCATCGGAAGAGAGCCGTGCCCGCGCCTGCATCATTGTCGATCGCTGCCGTCGCCGACCAGGTGGACGGGGTGGAGTTACCCGATCCGGGCGTGCTGGCCCCGAACCTGGCCGACGCCCTGGGCGAGGTGATCGACCCGCGCCACCGTCGCGGGGTCCGCCACGGGCTGGTCGTGGTGCTGACCGCCGCGGTGTGCGCGGTCGCGGCTGGGGCTCGCTCGTTCGTTGCGGTCGCCGAGTGGGTCACCGACCTGCCGGCCGATGTCGCCGCCGCGCTGAGCGTGGAGCATCGGTGTCCGTCGGAGTCGACGATCCGCCGGATCCTCGGTCAGATCGACGCCGACCGGTTCGACGCGGTGATCGGCGGGTTCGTGCAGCGCCTGTGCGCGTCGAGTGCATCCGTCGGCCGGCGCCGCGTGCTGGCCCTGGACGGCAAGACCGTGCGCGGTTCGCGTGGTGACCATGGCACTGCCCGGCATCTGTTGGCGGTGATCGACCAGCAGACCCGGGCCGTGCTCGGCCAGGTCGAGGTCAGGGACAAGACCAACGCGATCACCGCGTTCGCGCCGCTGCTCGACACTCTGACCGGCCTGGACCTGACCGGGGTGGTCATCACCGCCGATGCACTACACACCCAGCGCGAGCACGTCGCCGACCTGCGCGCCCGGGGCGCGCACTGGGTACTGACGGTGAAGGGCAACCAGCCCCGGCTGCGCCGCCAGCTCGCCGGGCTGCCCTGGCGCGGGAGCGAGCCCGACCATCGCAGCGTGCAGACTGCGCACGGGCGCCGGGAGATCCGCACGATCAAGGTCGTGACCATCGCGGCCGGGATCGAGTTCCCGCACGCCGCCCAGGCGCTGCAGATCACCCGCAAGACCCGCCCCGCGAACACCCGGTCGGGCCGGCGCCCCCGGTGGCGCACCGAGACCGTCTACGCGATCACCGACCTGGGCCCGCACCAGGCCCGCCCCGACGAACTCGCCGCCTGGATCCGCGGCCACTGGCAGATCGAGAACGGACTGCACTGGGTCCGCGACGTCACCTTCGCCGAAGACCTCTCCACGGTCCGCACCGGTGCCGGACCGCAGGTCATGGCCTCACTGCGGAACCTGGTGATCAGCCTGCACCGCCTGGCCGGAGCCACCAACATCGCCGCAGCGCTACGACATCACAGCCGCGACGCCCTTCGTCCACTTCAGCTAATCAAGATCATCTGACTTTGCCGACCCCCCGGGCCCGGTGGTGTGATCGCAGAGAGCGCGCGCGAAGCGCTCGTGACCTGGGCGGAGCATCACGACGTCCAGGCCAGTGGGTCGAAGCATCCGTGCCTGCACTGAGCCTTTGCCAACCTCGTGTTCGTACTGGTCAGCGAGTGTCCGGCGTGGCGTGACCTGAGATGGGTGAAGCTCCTGGTAGACGGGCGATTGACTAGATCTGACCGCCTGACCAGGAGCTTCAAGGTGCTGTCCTACCCGTCCGGGATGACCGTGTCCAGCCGCGCCCTGCACGTGTTGTCCGACGCGCTGCGCGCACACCGCAACCAGCGCCGCACCCGGTGGCGCAAGCTCACCCCGGGCCGCCAGGCCCTGCTGGTGATCGCGCACCTGCGCAAGGGCGAGACCTACGCGGATCTGGCCTGTGGATTCGGCGTCGGGACCTCGACGGTGTACCGCTACCTGCGCGAGGCGATCAGGCTGCTCGCCGCGATGGCCCCGACCCTGGAGCAGGCGATCGAGGTCGCGATCGGGAAGGCGTTCGTGATCCTCGACGGGACCCTGCTGCGGATCGATCGGGTCGGCATGGCCGGCGGCTACGACCGCGCGTTCTACTCGGGGAAACACAAGGCCCACGGGTTGAATGTGCAGGTCATCGCCGATCCGATCGGCAGGTTGGTGTGGATCTCCCCGCCGCTGCCCGGTGCACGACACGACTTGGGAGCCGCCCGCGAGCACGGGATCATCGATGCTCTGGACCAGCACCAGATCCGGGCGGCAGCCGACACCGCCTACCAGGGCGCCGGCCCGACCGTCGCGGTTCCCCAGCGCCGGCGACGCAAGGACCCCGACACCGGCCGCTACCGGCGGCTGTCGCGGGCGCAGAAGGAGGTCAACGCCGCGCACGCCCGCCGCCGCGGACCGGGCGAGCGGGCCAACGCCGAACTGAAGAACTGGAAAGTCCTCCGCAAGATCCGCTCCAGCCCGAACCGGGCCGACGAACTCATCGCCGCAGTTCAGACCCTCGTGATCGCCAACGCTTGATCAGGTTGGCAAAGGCTCAGTGTCTGCGCTCGCCACTAAGGTGCGAGGCGCACTACCTTGATCGCCGGTCCCACCGGCATGCTCAGCGCCGATCAGATGCGGAGAAGCACCCGTCGTGTCAGTCCTTTCGAGCTTCGTGTGGAGTGTTGCCGACACGCTACGCGGTCCCTACGCTGAGGCCGAGTACGGCTCGGTGATCCTGCCGTTCACCGTGCTGCGCCGCCTGGAGTGCGTAATGGACCCGCACCGCGAGGCGATGGCCGAGATCGTCGCGAAGTACCCCGGTGAGCAGCAGCGGCGCACGCACCTGAAGATCACCACCCGCACCGAGGACAGCGCCGGGCTGTCGTTCTGGACGACCAGTGCCTACACGCTCAAGAAGGCGCTGCAGGACCCGGACAACCTGGCCGAGAACCTCATCGACTACGTCGGCGGCTTCTCCGCGAACCTGGACGTGTTCAAGTCCTTCGGCTTCGAGAACGTCATCCGCACCCTCGACGAGCGGGACCGCCTGGCGCAGGTGACCCGCCACTTCGACAGGATCGACCTGTCGCCTGACGCCGTCTCCAACGCCGACATGGGCGATCTGTTCGAGAACCTCATCTACCGGTTCGCCGAATCCGCCAACGACGGTGCCGGTCAGTTCTACACGCCCCGCGACGTCGTCAGGCTCCTGGTCGACCTCGTCTACGCCGAGGACACCGAGGCCCTCCGCGACCGCGGCACCGTGCGGTCGGTCTACGACCCGACGGTTGGCACCGGCGGCATGCTCACTGTCGCCGACGAGCACCTGCACGGGCTCAACCCCGACGCGTCCACGGCGCTGTTCGGGCAGGAGATCAACCCCCGCACCTACGCGATCTGCAAGGCAGACCTCCTCATCAAGGGCCAGGACCCGTCGAACGTCCGGCAGGGCGACACCCTCGTGGTCGACCGCTTCGAGGGCCGTCGCTTCGACTATGTGCTCTCCAATCCGCCGTTCGGGACCGACTGGAAGGCCGTCGAGTCCGAGGTGAAGAACGAGCATGCCCGCGGGGGACAGGGCCGGTTCGCACCCGGGCTCCCGGCCGTCGGTGACGCGGCAATGCTGTTCCTGCTTCACGTCGCCTCGAAGATGCGCGATGTCGACGACAACGGCCGCGGCGGCAAGGCCGGCATTGTCCTGAACGGCTCCCCGCTCTTCAACGGCGGCGCGGGCTCCGGGCCGTCGGATATCCGCGGCCACATGCTGGAGAACGACCTGGTCGAGGCGATCGTCGCGCTGCCGAACGACATGTTCTACAACACCGGCATCGCGACGTACCTATGGATCCTGTCGAACGCGAAGCCCGGGGATCGCGCCCGCAGGGTGCAGCTGATCGACGCCACCGGGCTAGGGTCGAAGCTGCGCAAGTCGATCGGTTCCAAGCGCGTCGAGATCGCCGAGAAGGATCGCGGGGCGATCGTGCGCGCCTTCGCCGGGATCGAGAGCGAGGACGACGCGGCCAAGGTGCCGGTGAAGGTGTTCGACAACCTCGACTTCGCCTACTGGACCGTCACTGTCGAGCGCCCGCTCCAGCTCCGCTTCGCGTGCACGCCGGAGGCGATCAGCGCCGTAGCCGAGCACAGGACGCTCGGGAAGATCTCAGGCCTGACCGACGCCCTCAAGTCGTTCGGCGACGAGCCGTACCTGAACCGGGAGAAGTTCAACCGCGAGCTCGGCAAACATCTCGGCGACCAGGTCCTCCGTCTGACCGCCGCGCAGCGCAAGACGCTGTGGCAGACGATCGGCGTCCACGACGAGGGCGCAGACATCTGCGTGTACACCTCGGGTGCTCAGAAGGGCGAGCCGGAGCCGGATATCGCCCTGCGCGACACAGAGAACGTGCCGTTCGGTTGGGGCGATCATCCGAAGACCCACAAGGCCCTCGAGGAGACCGTGCAGGCGTACTTCGACGCCGAGGTGAAGCCGCACGTCGAGAACGCCTGGATCGACTGGTCGAAGACGAAGACCGGCTACGAGATCCCGTTCACGAGGCACTTCTACACCTACGAGCCGCCCCGGCCGCTCGCGGAGATCGACGCCGACCTCGAGAGGGTCGTCGGCGAGATCATGACGCTGCTGCGTGAGGTGGAGTCGTGAGCGTCGTAATCGAGGATCCGGTCGCCGAGCGGGTGCAGAAGTGGCTGGGCGACATCCCGTCCGGGTGGACGGGTGCTCGACTTTTCGAGGTCGCAGACGCAAGGACGAGCAACGTCGACAAGCACACAGTCGACGGCCAGCCTGCGGTTCGCCTCTGCAACTACGTGGACGTCTACAAGAACGACTCTATCACCGACTCGCTCGACTTCATGGTCGCCTCTGCGACGCGTGACCAGATCACGAAATTCCGAATTCGCCGCGGCGACACCCTCATTACCAAAGACTCGGAGACTGCAGACGACATCGGCGTCCCGGCTTTCGTCGAGTACGAAGCCGACGACCTCATCTGCGGATACCACCTCGCAATCGTACGGCCCGACGCGCGAAAGGTCACTCCGAAGTTCCTGTACTGGGCACTCGACTCAGAGCCCATCGCGCGTCAGTGGGGCGTTGCCGCGGCCGGTGTGACCCGTGTCGGGATTCGCAGCACTGACCTGAACAAGGTCACGATTCCGCTGCCACCGCTCGACGAGCAGCGCGCCATCGCCAACTACCTGGATCACGAGACGGCCCAGATCGACACGCTCGTGGCCAAACAGCAGGAGCTGCTGGGCTTCCTCGCCGAGCGCAAGCGATCGGTGCTCGATCACGTGTTAGCCGGAGTGGGTGGAGAATCTTTACGGCTGCGGTGGCTCTATCGCCCGTCGAGTGAGTCGAACAGGCCTGACGAGGAAGTGTTATCGGTATATCGAGAATACGGCGTCGTTCCGAAGGCGTCCCGGTCCGACAACTTCAACAAGACACCGGAGAACGTCGATCGCTACCTGCTGGTTCGATCCAACGACTTGGTCGTCAACAAGATGAAGGCGTGGCAGGGATCGCTGGGAGTCTCCGCTCACCGTGGAATCGTCAGCGGGGACTACGAGGTATTGCGTCCAACCACGGCAGGCCTCGATCCCGAATATTCCCACTTCCGCCTGCGATCGCCAGAGATGGTTCTTGAGTACCGGCTCCGTTCCCGGGGCATCCGGCCCTCCCAGTGGCGTCTCTACTGGCAGGATCTAGCCGACATCGAGGTGATCGTCCCGCCCCTCTCTGTGCAGCAAACCGCCGCCGCGCGGATCAAGTCGGAGACCTCCCGGATCGACGCCCTGATCGCCAAAGCCGAGGAGCATATCGCCCTCGCCAAGGAGCGGCGCTCGGCGTTGATCACGGCGGCGGTGACCGGGCAGATCGACGTACGCACGGCACGGAAAGCGAGCTGAACCATGGCGGCACCCGACGGTACCCGCGAGAAGGCGTTCGAAGCCGAGATTGCCGAGCACCTCGCCGCGAACGGCTGGGAGTACAGCGAGACCGACGACGGCTACGACGCCGAGCGGGCGATCTGGCCGGAGGACGTGCACCGGTGGCTGAGCGAGACGCAGCCCGACGAGTACGCGAAGGTCGTCCGCGTCGGCACCGCCGCCGAGGCGGCGGACCGAGAGGCGCTGCTGGCCTCGCTCGTGGCCCGGCTGGACACGCCGATGAGCTCGGGCGGCGGCACGCTTAACGTGCTCCGCCGGAAGTTCGCCCACACCCGAGGCGCTACCGCGCACTTGCGGATGTGCCAGTTCAAGCCGGCCACTACGCTCAACAGGGAAGTCACCGAGAACTACCAGAAGGTGCGACTGCGCGTCGTCCGCCAGGTGCACTTCTCGCCGAAGCGCGGGGACTCCCGCTCGATCGACCTCGTGCTGTTCGCCAACGGCCTCCCGTTGGCGACCATCGAGCTGAAGTCGTTCTTCAAGCAGGAGTGGCGCAGCGCCGTCAGCCAGTACCGCAACGACCGGAACCCTGCAGGGCAGCCGCTGCTAGGCTTCGGGACCCGCGCCCTGGTGCACTTCGCCGTCGACGACGACCAGGTCCACATGGCCACGAAGCTGGCGGGGGAGAAGACCTACTTCCTACCGTTCAACCGCGGCCACGAGGACACCGGCGCTGCCGGCAACCCGCAGAATCCGGACGGCTCGGCCAGCTCGTACCTGTGGGAGCAGGTGCTGCAGCGCGACAACTGGCTGGCAATCCTCGGCTCGCAGATGTTCCTCAAGACCGAGGCCGACGAGGACCCCGCCACGGGCAAGATCACGCGGTCCACGACGCTGATGTTCCCGCGCTACCACCAGTGGCGCGCGGTCCAGAAGCTCGTCGAGTCGATTGCGGACGAGGGGCCCGGCCGCCGCTACCTGATCGAGCACTCCGCCGGATCGGGCAAGACCAACACCATTGCCTGGACGGCGCACCGGCTCGCCCGTCTCCATGACCAGGCGAACGAGAAGACCTTCGACAAGGTGCTGATCGTCTCCGACCGTCGTGTCCTGGACGCGCAGCTGCAGCAGGCGGTCGAGCAGGTCGACGACACCGTCGGCACGGTCGCCGTCATCGGCTCGGCCGCCGTCCGGCGCTCGGGCGGCTCGAAGTCCCGCGCGCTGCTGGACGCCCTGACCGGCTCGGCGCTGATCATCGTCGTCACGATCCAGACGTTTCCCTACGTCAAGGGTCTGCTCGAGACCACGCTGGGCGACAAAAACTTCGCCGTGATCGTGGACGAGGCGCACACCTCCCAGTCGGGCAAGACCGCCGCCGACCTGAAGAAGGTCCTCACCGAGGGCGGCCAGATCGCCACCGAGGAAGAGCTCGACGCCCAAGACGTCGTCAACGAGCTGGTCGAGGCCGACGACGCGCGCGAGCAGCAGATTGCTGCGGAGACCGCGGCCCGGGCCGGAGCTCGGAACGTGTCGCTGCTGGCCTTCACGGCGACGCCGAAGACCAAGACCAAGACGCTCTTCGGGCGCGAGAACGACGCGGGGCTACCGGTCTCGTTCGACGTCTACCCCATGCGTCAGGCGATCGAGGAGGGCTTCATCCTCGACGTGCTGCGTGGCTACCAGACCTACAAGACCGCGTTCGAGATCGAGCAGCGCGGCGAGGACGGCGTCGTCACGGGCATCGTGGAGAGCGGCGATGACCGCCTGGTGGACCCCAAGGTCGCCGCCCGCAAGATCATGCGGTTCGCGAACCTGCACCCCGCCAACATCGGCCAGAAGGTCGAGATCATCATCGAGCACTTCCGCGCCAACGTCGCCCAGCTCCTCGACGGCCACGCCAAGGCGATGATCGTCACGGACTCCCGGCAGGCCGTGGTCCGGTACAAGGTCGAGGTCGACAAGTATCTCGCGCAAAAGGGCTACGGCTACCAGTCTATCGTCGCGTTCTCCGACAAGATCAGCGACGACGAGTACGGCCTGACCGACGCCACCGAGGCGTCGATGAACCCGGGCCTCAGCTCGGACCTGGCCCGCGAGTTCCGTCGGCCTGAGTACCGGCTGATGCTCGTGGCCGACAAGTTCCAGACCGGCTTCGACCAGCCGCTACTGTGCGCGATGTACGTTGACAAGCGGCTCCCGGACGTGCATGCGGTTCAGACATTGTCCCGGCTCAACCGCACCTACCGCGCACCCTCGGGGGAAGTGAAGGAGCGCACCTTCGTGCTCGACTTCGTGAACGATCCTGAGGAGATCCGCGAGGCGTTCCTTGCCTACTACCTCGAGGCCCATGTCGAGACTGCCACGGATCCGAACCTTGTGCACCGGCTCGCCACCAAGCTGGCCGAGGCGAGGATCTACGCGCTGGAGGACGTAGAGCGCTATGCGCAGTCGTGGTGGGCGCCCACGCAGTCGCACGCCGCGCTGGCCGCCGCGGTGACCCCGGCTCGCGACGAGTTCACGCGCCGCTGGGCCGAGGCGACGGATCAGCAGGACGGTCCGGCTCTCGACCAGCTGCGCACGTTCCGCAAGGACTGCGGCTCCTACGTGCGCCTCTACGACTTCATGTCGCAGGTGGTCGACTACGGCACCAGCGACCTGGAGAAGCTCGCCGAGTTCCTGAGGCAGCTGTCGCGGCTGCTCCCGTCGGACGAGCTGGGCGCGGACACCGACGTCTCCGGGCTCGAGCTGCGCCGGGTCCGCCAGATTGACCAGGGCCGGGCAGACATTGGCCTGTCCGGCGACCAGGACACGCCGGACCTGAAGGGGATCACCGGCGTCGGGTCGGGTGTCTCGCGCACGGAGCCGCAGCAGGCGCTGCTGTCGGAGGTGGTCGCCCGGATCAACTCGCTGTTCGGCGCGGAGTTCGCCGACCCCCAGATCGAGGGGTTCGTGATCGCGGCGGCCGGCATGGCCGAGGAGGACCAGCGCATCGCTGATCAGATCGACCACAACGCCGTCGACCAGTTCCTAGCCTCGCCGGAGCTGCGCGAGACTCTGACCGACGCCGCGGTGCTGAACGAGGGCGCGTTCGGCAAGCTCACCGGCGCGCTGGCCGGCGAGAACGAGCGCGCCGACGAATTCATCAGGCTCATCGGCTCGTACCTGTACCAGTCGCGTCGGCTCCGAACGGTCGACGTGACGGACTCCTGATGACCCGACGCCGCGACAGCGGCTCTACGTTAGCTCCGGCGGCTATCAGGTTGTTCGTCCACGATGGACGACATGGCACGAACGATGGAAATGAACAGCCGCCGTCGGCAGACATCATGGACACCACCGGCAACGTGTCCGGAGGCACTGAGCCTTTGCCAACCTGCTGGATGAGCAGGTCAGCGGGCTGCGGCGTGTCGTGGCCTCGAATGGGTGAAGCTCCTGGTAGACGGGCGATTGACTAGATCAACACGTCCCACCAGGAGCTTCAAGGTGTTGTCCTACCCGTCTGGGATGACCGTGTCCAGCCGCGCGCTCAACCTGCTCGCCGATCTCCTGCGCGGACACCGCGCCGCCCGTGGAACCCGGTGGCGCAAGCTCGCCGCCGGCCGCCAGGCGCTGCTGGTGGTCGCGCACCTGCGCAAGAACGACACCTACGCCGAGTTGGCCTGCGGGTTCGGGGTCGGCACCTCCACGGTCTACCGCTACATCCAGGAGGGGATCGAGCTGCTCGCCGCGAAGGCCCCCACCCTGGAACAAGCCATCGAGGTCGCGAAACGGAAGGCGTTCGTGATCCTCGACGGCACCCTGTTGCGCATCGACCGGGTCGGGATGGCATCGGGCTACGACCGGGCGTTCTACTCTGGAAAGCACAAAGCCCACGGACTGAACGTGCAGGTCATCGCGGACCCGGTCGGCCGCCTGGTGTGGATCTCCCCGCCGATGCCGGGCGCGCGGCACGACATGGGCGCAGCCCGCGAGCACGGGATCATCGACGCCCTGGCCGAGCATGAGATCCCCGCCGCGGCCGACACCGCCTACCAAGGCGCCGGTCCTACGGTCGCCGTGCCGCAGCGGCGTCGACGTAAGGACCCCGACACCGGCCGATTCCGGAAGCTGTCGCGACACCAGAAGGACGTGAACACCGCCCACGCCCACCGTCGCGGACCGGGCGAGCGGGTCAACGCCGAGCTGAAGAACTGGCGAGTCCTGCGCAAGATCCGGTCCAGCCCGAACACCGCCGACAGGCTCATCGCCGCAGTTCAGACCCTCATGATCGCCAGCGCGTGATCAGGTTGGCAAAGGCTCACTGGCTTGCAGGGGGCCGATGCCTCGAGCTAGTTCGAAATCACCACCTCCGGGGCATTAGCGTTCCATGCCCTACGCTGGACATGTTCGACCATCAGCTTGCCTGGATTCGCAATGGCAGACCCCTGGTGATCACCGCGGCGAACTACTCCTCCGTCGTCGAGCTGCACGACAGGATCGGCGCCCACGCAGAGGGACTGGGGCTGCCGCGTCGACTACGAGCAGCCGGGTTGGTACGGGCACGGGACGACGCACATCGAGGTCTGGGCCCCATCCCACCGGCCCGGCGCTTGATGATCCCGTCGCCGCGGTGCTCGGGTGGGCTGAACGGCAGGTGCTGCCGCGGTGGTCTGTCGACCACCTTGCCCTCGACTCCCGTGGTCACCGTGGGGAGGGCACCACCAGGGGGTCGGCAAAGTCGCGGTGACTGGGCGCTGAGCTGCGACGACACGCGGCCGTAGGTACGGGTGCGGGCACGGCCCTGACGGTGATCATGGCGGTTCTGACGCCAGCCTTGATCATCGGAAGAGAGCCGTGCCCGCGCCTGCATCATTGTCGATCGCTGCCGTCGCCGACCAGGTGGACGGGGTGGAGTTACCCGATCCGGGCGTGCTGGCCCCGAACCTGGCCGACGCCCTGGGCGAGGTGATCGACCCGCGCCACCGTCGCGGGGTCCGCCACGGGCTGGTCGTGGTGCTGACCGCCGCGGTGTGCGCGGTCGCGGCTGGGGCTCGCTCGTTCGTTGCGGTCGCCGAGTGGGTCACCGACCTGCCGGCCGATGTCGCCGCCGCGCTGAGCGTGGAGCATCGGTGTCCGTCGGAGTCGACGATCCGCCGGATCCTCGGTCAGATCGACGCCGACCGGTTCGACGCGGTGATCGGCGGGTTCGTGCAGCGCCTGTGCGCGTCGAGTGCATCCGTCGGCCGGCGCCGCGTGCTGGCCCTGGACGGCAAGACCGTGCGCGGTTCGCGTGGTGACCATGGCACTGCCCGGCATCTGTTGGCGGTGATCGACCAGCAGACCCGGGCCGTGCTCGGCCAGGTCGAGGTCAGGGACAAGACCAACGCGATCACCGCGTTCGCGCCGCTGCTCGACACTCTGACCGGCCTGGACCTGACCGGGGTGGTCATCACCGCCGATGCACTACACACCCAGCGCGAGCACGTCGCCGACCTGCGCGCCCGGGGCGCGCACTGGGTACTGACGGTGAAGGGCAACCAGCCCCGGCTGCGCCGCCAGCTCGCCGGGCTGCCCTGGCGCGGGAGCGAGCCCGACCATCGCAGCGTGCAGACTGCGCACGGGCGCCGGGAGATCCGCACGATCAAGGTCGTGACCATCGCGGCCGGGATCGAGTTCCCGCACGCCGCCCAGGCGCTGCAGATCACCCGCAAGACCCGCCCCGCGAACACCCGGTCGGGCCGGCGCCCCCGGTGGCGCACCGAGACCGTCTACGCGATCACCGACCTGGGCCCGCACCAGGCCCGCCCCGACGAACTCGCCGCCTGGATCCGCGGCCACTGGCAGATCGAGAACGGACTGCACTGGGTCCGCGACGTCACCTTCGCCGAAGACCTCTCCACGGTCCGCACCGGTGCCGGACCGCAGGTCATGGCCTCACTGCGGAACCTGGTGATCAGCCTGCACCGCCTGGCCGGAGCCACCAACATCGCCGCAGCGCTACGACATCACAGCCGCGACGCCCTTCGTCCACTTCAGCTAATCAAGATCATCTGACTTTGCCGACCCCCTGAGGGCACCACCGCCCAGGCCATCGCACGTGGACTGTCGGAGTCCCGTGCCAAGGTGGTGGCCCGCAGGTGAAGGGGCACACAAGGAGGTTCGGGATGGCGGCACCGTTGGAGCTGTTCCCCCGTGCCAGGGTCAGCCCCGAAGGGTTCGCCCAGGAGCAGGCCGATCACTTCACCGGCCGCCGCCTGCGTATCGGCCGGTCCGGCATCGTGCACGAGGTGACCTGGCGGCCGTGGCTCGGCGAGCTGATCCTACCCGTGCCCGCCTGCCACCAGGGCTGGTCGGGATTCGCCGCCTCCGGGGACCTCATCGCCACCGACGACCCGGCCACCTGCCGCAAGTGCGCCCGCCGAGCCGCACAGCTCCCGCTCGCGGAACCGGTCGCGCAGGCAGCGTTGTTCGAGCTGGAGCGCTGACCGAATCCCCGTCCCAGGAGTGTCCGAATAAGCGTCAGTGAAATGCTGACGCTATGGCGACCCCGCCCCGGATCACCGATGCCGAGTGTCAATGTCCGAAGTCGTGTGCACGGTTGTTCGGAGTCCTGTGCACATGCTTCTGAGATGCTGGTAGCAACGTCATGGTCGCGGGCCCCGAGCCGTAGACCGCCGGCGGGCGAGATGGGGTGTGCGGGCTTGGTGCGCTGGTCGCGCCGGAACGGACTTGTCACAGTCCGATGTTGTCGAGGGCGTTGTCGTCCCATTGGTCGATGATGCGCATGTAGCCGAACAGCACGGTCGAGCCGTCGGCCCAGCCGCCTTGGCGGGCGATGGTCAGGGGGTCGTGGCCGGCGCGGCGGGCTTCGGTGGCCAGGCCGGCCCGCAGCGAGTGTGCGGTGACATGCACGAGCAGGCCGGCGCGGTCGGCGGCCGTGCTGACCAGGGTGCCGATGGCGCCGGCGGTGATCGAGGCCGCGATCCGGCCGTGGCGGTCGATGCCACGCAGCGCCCGCCCCTCTGACAATCCGGCCGCGTCGCGCCAGGTGTGCCAGGCGCGCACGGGGCAGGTGGCCGCGCGGCGGCCGTGGGGCACGGCGACGGTGCGGGTGCCGGTCTTGCTGTGCCGGATGGTGATCACGAGCCCGTGCGGGTCGTCGGCGATGTCGGTGACGTGGAGGTGGGCGAGTTCGTCGCGGCGGGCGGCGGTGGCGAAGCCGAGCAGCAGCACCGCCCGGTCCCGGGTCCCGGCCAGGGTGGTGGGGAGTTCGGCGCAGATCGCCCGCAGGTGTTGGACGGTGAGCGCGGGTGCCGGGCCGCGGCCGCGACGGGCTCCGGTGTGGGCCAGGCGGCGTTCGTAGGCTTTGATCGCCTCGTTGGCCGGGGTGGCCGCGCCGGCGGGCACGGTGACCCCGGCCTCGCGCAGCGCGGCCACGGCGCCGTAGACCCGCCGGCGGATGGTGGCCGGGGCGGCCGGCGCGGCGTCGGCGCGGTGGGCCCCGGTCTCGAGCCAGACGGCGAAGCCGGTGAGTAGCCCGGGCGAGAACGCGGTGGGCGGGACCCCGACCGCGGCGGTGTAGTGGCGCCACAGCGCTGCGTCGCCGGCGTAGGCGCGGGTGGTGTGGGCGGGGCGGTGGGTGTGCAGGTAGTCGGCGGCGGCCCGGTCGACGGCGGCGATGCGCGCCCGGACGTCGGCCAGCCCGGCGCCCGACTCGCCTGTCGGCTCGGCTTCCAGCTCGGCCGAAACGGACGCTTCGGATGTTTCGGACTGGGTGGGCGTTGGCTCGAGTCGGACAAATCGGGCGGTCGGCCGTGGCGACTGGCTCACGATAAGTCAGATTATCACGAGCCAGACTGGTGCCGATTATGTGTCTGTGTTTTGCTGACGAGATGGCGCCCCGCCCGCGACCCTCGGATGTTGAACTTTCACGGACTATGGCGCGGATCGTGGCGCGGCGGGTCAAGGTCGACGATCCCGACCGGTGGAAACTCCCGGATGATCCGGACAACCCGCAGGTCAGAGAGGTGCTCGACTATCTGCAGCGCCACACCCGGGTGCCGCGCTGGGTGCTGCAGGCCGACGTGGCCGACGCGCTGACGTTGAACAACTACCTGTGGTGGGCCGACCGCCGCCGCGAGTTGGCCTGGCTCAAGGCCGGGGTGGCCCGCAACCTGTTCCTGTCCCAGCTCGGGGCCCAGGTCGGCATCGGCAAGCAGGGCGTGAAGGACCGCATCGACCGCCTCGACGCCCTACTCCAGTTCGACCGGCCCGACGAGCAGATCACCCGCGAGGCGCGCCGCGCCGCCCGGGCCGCCGAGGCCCGCCGCGACACCGAGACCGCCTGGGTAGAGGACCGCGCGGGCGAGCTCGCCGCCATCGCGGCCGGATTCACGACCGCCGCCGATCGGTTCGCCCTGGCCGACGACGACCGCGAGTGGATCGACGAACTCGGCAGCGACGCCCGGGATGGGGCCTTCACCCCCGCCTCGATGACGGTGCTGTCGCTGGCGGCCGAGGAGCTGCGCACCGCCCCCGCCATCGTGTCCCTCGACGGGAGCAGGCCGTATCAGCTGCACGGCTGGCTGCAGCGCGCCGACGAGCTGCGTGCCGCCTTCTCCGGCCTCGGCACCAGCGCTGGCACCGGCGCTGGCACCGGCGCCGGCGCCGGCGCTGCCGAGCACCCCCGGGCAGGCGGGGCGCGCACGCCCTCCCGTCCGCCCGGGCCCCGGCCACGCCCGCACGCCCCCGACCTCTAGGACAGACCTCGTGGATCAGGACCGCGCCGTCGCGCTCGACCCGGCCAGCGGCGACCAGGCCAACCGCTCCAGCGCTCGGTCGGTGCCGGCGAGGTCGAAATGGTGCGGATCGAACTGGTCCGAGCCCCACCACTCGACCCGCTCGGCGTGCTCAGCATGATCGGGATCGGCGAGCGCGTCGACGAACTCCGGGTAGCCGAACACCCCGCCCACGTCCTCGGGTGGACATGCACCCTGCCCCTCGACACAGCGCGGGTAGCGCACCCCAGGCTCTGGAGTGGTGACTGCGTCGACGGTCAGGACGTGGTGCCAGTTGTCGCCGAAGTCGTAGACATAGCCCGCGTCCTGCCCGGCGGCCAGCACCCGGAACAGCTTCGTCTTGGCCTCGTCGAGCGTGCCGGAGTCCCAGTCCGGATCAGGCATCCCATAGCGCACAGCGTCGATCTCGAACTCGTGCAGGTGGGAGTTGGTCCAGCCCATCGCGTCCTGCACGACCTCGTGCAGGACCGCGAGACTGGCCTCACCCGGGACCTCGACCACCCGCCGCACGGTCGGTTCGACATCGACCAGCACGATCTCGATCCGGAAGATCTTCGTCTTCGTCGTCACCCGAGGCCTCGCCATGCCCGCGATGCTCCCACCGCCCCTGGGAGCGCCCGGTACCCGCTCCCGGACTTCTGCAATGACCTCTTATGAGAAGCGTTCCGCCGAATGACGTGCACTAGCCATCGTGGCTACAGCGTCGCGAACCTGCTCAGCCGCGGAACCCAGGGCTTGCAGGAGGTCCGCCGCCTCGCTATCTATGTCGGAAGCACATGCACTCCCCTCGGATGCGATAACGCAGTCTCGTGCGCGGTGGCGAACTTGGAGGAGGACCTGGTCCAGGCGTCCTAAGCCAGCGCAGAGCGCGGAGATAAGACGGTGCAGGTCCTTACCGCAAGGCACGGCCGTATGAGCCTGGGGCTGCTGTGTCGCGTGGGCGAGGAAACGGGTGACTCGATCGATTTCTTCTGCCGCTTCCAGAACATGGGCAGGAGTGAATGGCCCGGCAACGGACCATGCCAATTCTCTAGTGCCGCTGTCCGGGGCTAGGTGGATCGTGTCAGGCGCCTCGACATCGCTCGTAGCCCAAGAATGAGTCCAATCCATTGGCGATACCCCCCGTTAGCGTGCCTCGGAAGTCAATAGCTTCATCGACCTGAGCTTGCTCTCGTGGTCGTAGATAGGCATTCTCAGGATTAGTTCATCCGCCCCGGTTCTCGACAGGAACTCTGCCAACTCGAAGCGCACTCGTTCTTTGCTGCCGATGATGAATCCATCGGTAGCCCGATGGAAGTGTCGGAGCTCGTTCTTATCCGTTAGTTTGTGTTCCTGCGCGACGTGAGGATCAGGCAGCTTCATCTTCCTGCCCCATAATCTGCTTGCGACTGATTTCAGGCGGTACGAACTCGCGAGGAATTCTGCTTCTTCGTCGGTATCGGCGGCGATCACGCCGACCCAAGCCGCAAGGTAGGGGGCTTTGCCATCGGCGCTTGAGAACGCCATCCGATATGTCTCAGCCGCTCCTGCGGTGTCATCCTGATTGTAGAATCCGCCGAAGGCGTACGGAAGGCCGAGAGCTGCAGCGAGCTGCGCGCTGTCCTCGCTGCCACCGAGCATCCATAGCTGCGGCTCATTGCCGAAGCCGGGGACAGACCGCACCTTGTCGGTAAGCTCTTGCGCGAAGTACGAACGCAGAAGCCTGACCTGCTCGGCGAACCCTGCTGTAGTGGCATCCGTATCGGCGCGCACAGCAAGTTGCGCCGCGCGGGGCCCGCCGGCGCCGCGACCCACTGCTAGGTCGATGCGACCGGGATGGACTGCCTCTAGAGTGCCAAACTGCTCGGAGATGACGAGCGGAGAGTGATAGGGAAGCAGCACGCCGCCGGCGCCAACCCGGATTCGTTGAGTCGTGCTGGCGACCAGAGCGGCCAAGACCGCTGGAGCGCAGCTAGCGACCCCTCTCATGCCATGCAGCTCAGCCGCCCAGTAGCGGGCGAAGCCGAGCTCGTCGGCGAGCTGAGCGAGCTCTAGAGAGTTCTGCAGGCTCTGCCGTGCTGTCGAGCCATCGACGATGGGCGAGGTGTCATGGACCGCGAGGCGTGATGGGCTGATCGGCTCGGTCATTTACGTCAGTCCGGGGACCGGCTGTTCCGTCAGCACACCTCTGTGAAGGAGGTCGTTCTGTAGCGCGAGCATCCACTGCGCCCTTGCCTCCCACTCCGAGGCAGGGAAGTCAGGCTCCCACTGGGGGAGCTCGTGCTCGTCGAACGTGGTGGGAGCGGCGGACGTCGCCCATGGCGAATCCGCAGCTGCCCGCTTCGCCCGCAGCGCGGAGGCGACGTGGTCCGCCACCGAGCCGTCCTCAGCGGGGAGGTCCCACTCGGCGAGATAGGCGAGCCCGTCCGACACCTCGATCATCGTGCGACCGATTTCGGGATTCGGGGCCTCGGTAGAGCGCCTGCTCGGTAGTTCTACGTCTGGGAACTCGCCGATCAGCGTTCTCCGCAGGGGCTGAAGTGCGTCGGCATACCAGTTCTTGCGGTCAAGCTCTCGACGTTCGCGGACACGAGCCGTGAGTGAAGCCAGTGGGATCGAGACGAGCGCCAGAACCAGAAGGATCTGTCCTCCGATGCGGCCGGTATTGTAGAGGTCGCTCATGACGGGCCATTTGGAACCGGGATAGGCGATGTAGAGGCCCTGCCGGGCCAACGAGACGCCATTCACGCCGATGGCCATGACGCCCATCGCGACAATGATTCCAATTACTGCTGTCCACGCCCATTTGTGAGCTAGCAGCCGGAGGTAGCTGACTGCCCTGGCGGCGCCGATGGACCATGCCAAGATCGGATAGAACGCCGTACCGATATAGTAGATGATGTTGCGAGCGGTGAGGTAGCTGTCCGGGTCTCTGTCGCGCCCGAAGAAGTCTGGGGCGGCCGTGTATAGGGCGAGAAGTCCCGGCACGAGAAATGCCATATACAGGGCGAATTCGGCAACGGCCTGCCTGCGGATGCGCTTGGGGTTGCGACGCTCGTTCCCGACCTGAGCGAGGAGGAAGAAGACCGAAAAGCAGTAGAAAAGCAGGGTCCATGCGATATTGGTGAACGATACCGCGCGAAGTACGTCGTGGATTGGCGCCGTGAGCGGGAAATCGGCGACCGACATCGTCATGATGAACGCAAGGGTGGTGACGCCGACGGCCAAGATTTTCAAAGCTGCATCGCCACTGTTGTGGCGGACTTGGTGCCATTGCCACATGGTGAGTGCGATGAGTACGACAGAGGCGATAGCCTCGAACCAGAAGATCATCGAGACCTCCAACGTGAGGCAACCATCCCGAGAGTGGCGGCGACGCCGCGTTCGGCGTGCCATGTTGACTGGCGAATGTATTCGTGGGGGCGTGGACGCAGCGCTGCTAGGCGTGCGAACTCTGTGGCCCCCGTCTCGGCTTCCCACTCGTGATCGAGCGAGTACTGAAGGCCTGTCTCGGCGGCGTCACCGTCCTCGTCCAGCAGTGCCCCGCAGGTGAGGGCGGCAGAGTCCTCCGTATCGAGGTGACCAAGTAGCAGGTGGGTGACCTCGTGGTAGATCACTAGCTCCTGTTGGGCTAGCGGTGCGCGGGAGTCGTAAAGGATCCGGTCATACCCAGGTGCGGCCAACAGATGACCAACAACGGTCACACCACCGAGGTCAGCGCCTTGGACCTTGATACGTCGCTGGCGACGCTCCGCCAGCGCCTCGCATAGCTGCCAGGCGTCGATGGGAGGCGCCAAACCGAGCTCATCCAGCAGATCCGCGCAGCGGACCCGAAGTTCGTCCTCCGTATGCAGAATCGCTCGCTCCTCACGGGCAGTAGCTGTGACCGTATAGAGCGTATCGACCAGCGAGCGGCAGCCGATCAGCGCAACGCCGTGCGACCGCCTGGCGGAGGGGTCGGGTGACGTGTCGCCCATTGCCTACGCGAAGCCCTGCTCGTCATCGTCGTCGCGGAGCGCCTTCGCGAGCGCCTGCATCATCTTCGCCCGCTTGCGACGGTCCCCATGCGCACCACGATGTGCCGCGCGGGTAACCCCCGACTCCCGCATGGCACGTTGCAAGTCCAGGGCGGCGTCGCGCTCGAGCCTCGCGGCTTCAGCCGCCTCGGCTAGGGCGGCATCGCGCTGACGAGCTCGTTCCGCAAGCTCGCGTTCGATGGCCGGGTCGACCTCGTCATCGACGAGATAGCCTGGTCGGACGCCGAAGAACCAGCCGATGCTTTCGAGGGTCTTCGAGGTCGGGTTGCTTTTGATCCCGCGCCGAAGCTCGCTCAGGTGGGACTCGGAGAGGTCCCTGCCGCTTGCCCGGCACGCTGCGACGACCTCTCGGTTCCGCCACTGACGCTGCGGTGCGTCCGGCGGCCAGCTGGCATCGAAGAGCCGCTCAAGGCGGAGCGCGATCGTTGTTGACGGCGAAGCCACGCTGCCTCCGTCGTCTTCAGTCATCCCGCTTCCCCCTTCGGCTTGCATCTGCATGTGCAGCGCCTACTGTGCCACAGCGAAGTTCGCCAATCCACTGGGATGGTACAACTTCGCTGAAGCGGTGTTCCGTGATAGACACTGTGCAGGCACCGCTTCGGCAACGTCGCCCTCCGGGCGTCACGAACGCCGAGGGCGGCTCCTCCGCCCGTGACAGGACAGAGAGGACATGCAGGTGTACAAGACCCTCGAGGCGTGTCAACGGCCATGAAGATCTCCCCAACGGCGGCCAGGGTTGCTCCCCGCTGGCGGACACGGTTTGTCCCCACTGGTGGCCAGGGGTTCTCCCCGGTTGTTCAGGTGGGTAGCGGCTTCACCCCTTTCCCAGTGGTGGCCTGGGCGAGTCGGAACGACTCGCCTTCGGTGAGGCAGATGTGGGAGTGGTGCAGCAGCCGGTCGACCGTGGCGGTGGCCAGCGTCTTGGGCATCAGCTCGTCGAACCCGGAGGGGTGCAGGTTCGAGCTGACCGCCAGCGAGCGGTGCTCGTAGGCGGCATCGACCAGCCGATAGAACCCTTCGGCGGCGTCCTGGCCGATCGGGAGCATGCCGATGTCGTCGACGACGACCAGATCGACCCGGGTCAGCCGGGCGATGGCTTTGGTGATCGAGTCGTCGGCGCGGTGGCGCCGGACCAGGGCGCCGAGCTCGTCGATGGCGAACCAGGCCACGGTGCGGCCGCTGTCGATCGCGGCCTGCCCGAGTGCCTCGCAGAAGTGGCTCTTGCCGGTGCCCGACGGGCCGCAGACACATAGGTTCTCGTGCCGGTCGACCCATTCCAGAGTGCGCAGCGCCTGCTGCGAGGCCGCCGGGATCGAGGAGGCGTGGGCGTCCCAGGCCTCGAACGTCTTCCCGGCGGGGAAGCCTGCCTTCTTGCGGCGCAGCCGGATGGTGGCCTCGTCGCGGCCGGTGATCTCCTCGGCCAGCAACACGCGCAGCACTTCGGCGGGGTCCCAGCGTTGCGCCCGCGCGGTCGCGAGGACGTCGGGGGCGTGTTGGCGCAGGTAGGGCATCCGCAGCCGGCGGGCCAGGCGCAGCATCTCGTCCATGGTCTGCCCGGACGCCGGTGCCGGGCCTGGGCCCGGGGAGGTGGCGGTGTCCGGGCTGGTGGCCTGCTTGGTGCTGGTGGCGATCATGACGCGGTCTCCTGACCGGTTGCCGAGACCGTGGCTGACGTGCCGAACAGGGCCCAGGCGCTCGTGCCGGTCTGCAGGCTGTGTGCTTCCGTGGCCCGCGCCGGTGGCGCGGCAGGTGGGCCGCTGCGTTGATGAGCCAGGATCGCGGGCAGGTCGTCGTCGGCGAACCGGCCGGCCAGCGCCGCCGCGCCGAGGGCCTGATCGACCGCGGCCATGCTGTGCAGCTTGGCCAACGACACCGCCTCGGCCATCTTCGACCGCATCCGCGACGTCCCGGCCGCGGCGGCCTCGGTCAACCAGTCACCGGCCCCGGGCCCGATCGCCAGGAACGCCTCCTCCGAGGCGCTGCCCGCCCGCGGGGTGCGGTCACCGGGGACGGTGCGCCGCGACGGATGGGTGTCGGGGTAGTGCTCGTCGCGGATCTGCGGTGTCCCTCGCCGCCCACGCCGGTGCCGGGCGACCTCGCGGGGCCCGTCGGTGTCGACGACGGTGACCACCAGCTCGTCGCCGGCCAGCCGGGCCCAGACCCGCTGATCAACCAACTCGCAGGGCACCGAGTAACGGACCCCGCCGACCGAGATCGTGGCGTCCCAGCCGACCCGTCGGGTCTCGCCGAACGCGGTGGTCACCGCCGCGACCGGCAACGTGTGCAGCCGAGTGGTCTCTTCGGCCAGCATCTCGGCCGGGGCCCGCCCGGTCGCCCGGTGCGGGCGCGTGTTGACCCGCTCGCAGAACGCTCGACACGCCGCCTCGAGCTCGGCGAAGTCGCCATAACCTTCACCGAGGTTGGTGTCGGTGGGGACCAGGTCGGCCTTCGCGATCCGGACGGTGGCCTCCGAGCCGCCCTTGGTCTGCGGGTCTGCGGGCATGCAGGTGCGGATGGTCATCCCGTAGTGCCGCCCGGCGGTGACCACGTCGGGATGGCGGACCGGGACCCGGGCGATGTGTTCGACGGTCACCGTCTTCTCGTTGTCGGTCAGCGCGTAGGTCGGGGCCCCACCGATCCGGCGCAGCGTGGCGTCCAGACACCCCAGCAGCGACGGCAGGGTGCGGTCGCGGACCGGGAGCACGACCCGGAACCGCGACCAAGCCAACCACGCGCAGAACAGCAGCGTGTCGCGTCCCTCGACCCGTGGGCCGGTGCCCCAGTCGAACTGCAGCCACAGCCCCGGCTCGGGCAACCAGGGCCGGAACACCCGCCGGTGCCCGGCCCGCCAGCTGGCCTTCGCCTCGGCGACCGCGCGCCGCGTGGTGCGCTCGGAACCGGCGAAACCCATCGCGGTCAACTTGTCGTGCACCCGATCCGCGCGGATCCGACCCTTCGACCGGTCCACCCACTCCTCAATCTTCGGCAAGAACTCGTCCAGGCTCATCGCCCGCCGCGGGCGCCGGCCCGGGGCGTGACCGGCCTCGCGCAGCGCGACGTAGTGGGCCACGGTCTTGTGATCACACCCGGCCAGGGCTGCGGCCGCCCGCAACCCGCCGGTGAGGTCGTATGCCTCCAGGATCTCCATGATCTCCTCGCTGGTCTTCAAACCCGGCTCCCTGCAGCTCCCGACGATCACTGTCGAGGCACAGCAAGCCGGACGACGCCGCCGCCAACCGGCGGCGACACGGCTCAGTGGGGAGAAACCACGGCCATCAGTGGGGAAGTTTCGTGGCCGCCAGCGGGGAGATCAGCTGGCCGCCACTGGGGAGGATCTCGTGTCCGCCAACAAGGCGTTGGGCTACTCGCCCGATCGCGATATCGCACCGACCCTTGAGACGTCGTTCGCGGCAGAGGGGTCGGACTTCCTCCGCGACGACCTATTCACTGCTGCGCTCGACCTGTTGCTAGCAGCGCGCTCGGTCTCGTGCCTGGCACCTGTCGAGGCACTTCTCGAGCCCGCCGCCCGAGTGAGGCGCGTCCGGGCAGCTCTGCAGGCGCTCAGCGAACAACTCCCGTGACGGACAGCGACCGTACCGGATACGGAGAGTGGTCGAGAATGCGTTCCGAGACCTTCGGCGCGTCGCATCAGCCTGTAACAAGTACTGCTGACAGGATGCACCCCATGAGCGAGCGGAGGCGGCGGCCCAACGGGGCCGCGAAGCGCTACAAGGGGCCGAGGGAGCTGGTCGGCACGCGTGTGCCGCCGGAGATCACCGACCGGGTCGACGCCAAGCGCAGCGACCTCGGGCTGACGCGCAACGACTACTTGTTCGCGGCGTTGCTCGTGGCGTTCGAGCGGCCCGATGAGATCCAGGCCGCAGCCGCCACGCTCGCAGACATGCTCCCCAACCGGCGTACGAGCCCTGAGAACGACCAGCTGCATCTCGCCGAGGGGCCACCTCACGAGGAGGCGCTCAGACGGTCTGCTTGACCTCGGTCGCCGCCCGCAGCGGCGTCACGACAATCGAACATCCGGGCTGAGTGCATACCCCTGAAATGCGCTAGGGCCCGTCCCTCCGGCCAAGAGGAACGGGCCCAACGTAACGGGGTTCGGAGCGCCAACTCCTACACCCAGCCCCTCCCAGAAGGGAGGCGCAACGCTTGCCTGCGCGCTCTCATAGTAGCGCGCGTCCCGAAGTTCGCACAGCACCATCGCGCTGTGCGTCACGTGAGTCGAACCCCAACGCGGGATCTCGGCTCCTCGTGCAGCCCGTTCTGCCGCTACCGGCAGGGCTGCCGGCGTCCTGGCCGACCCACCCGGGGGCGATCGAGCTCCCCCAGATGTGCGTCAGCTGCCTGCGTCGGTCGGGAATCGCGCGTAACACCCCGCTCCGGTCGATCGTCTGCGCGCCGTGCTGGTTCGCCGGCGGCGGCGACATCTCCCCCTCCGAGCTCACCGACTCTCCCGAGGCCGACGCCGCGGCCGCCGACGAGCTGCTCGCCGGTGTCGCGACCCTGCTCCCCCGCACCGCGTTGGAGTGGTTCCGCGCCCTGCTGGGCTCGTCCTGGTACCAGCAGGTCCGCCGCGACGCCGCCGAGCGGCTGCGCGGCCTGCTCACCGAACTCGCCCGCCGCGCCGACTGGGACGACCACACCAGCTGGCCCACCTGGGAGCGCCTGCAGCACGCCAGCGGATGGCGGCGCAGCAGCACCGCCCGCTGGCTGGCCGAACTCCAGCACCACGGCTGGCTGCTGCGCATCGAGGGCGGCACCACCCCACAGTTCCGCCCGCTGGCCCTGCAGCACCTCTCCGGCAACCGGGCCGCGGTCTACCAGCTCCGCGTGCCCGCCTCAGAGGCCGCCGAGCAGGACGTCCCGACCAAGCCGGACCCGCGCGAGCAGAGCACCGAACACGCCGCCGCACAGACCACTACAGACACAACTTGGACCCCAACCCACACACCTAAAGATCTTTCTAAGACTTCTACAGGGGTTCCTACACGCGCGAGGGCGTGCGTCCACAGTTCGCAGGTCAGCCCACCTTTCCGAGGCGAATACGGCCCTGACGGGCCGGGCCAGGAGGAGAAGCAGGGCGGCCACTTCGATCGTCGGGTCCCGGTCACCGGCGCCGAGATGCTCGCCGCGGCCGCCGAGCTGCGCACCGACCCCGCACTGCGCCGCCTGACCCCGCGCTGGATCCGCTCCATCACCCGCACCTGGTGGCAGGCCGGCTGGACCAACAACGACCTGCGCTACGCCCTCGCACACCGGCCCCGCCACGACGGCCCCGCCGAACCCGCCTACCGCTGCCCCGCCCACCAGCTGCGCCGCCCCGACGGCTGGCTGCGCCACCGCCTGAGCTGGTGGCGCGACACTAACGGCCCGCTCGTCTCGCCCACCGTCGACGCCCGCCAGCGCCGCTCCGCCGCCCTAGCCCGCGGCCACGCCGCCGCCCAGCGGCTCCCCTACGGCGCCACCGAGCTGTCCCCCACCGACCTGCCCGCCACCACCACCGAGCGCACCACCGCCGAATCCCAGCTCGTGCGCCGCTGGGCCCGCGAGTTCCAAGCCCGCCGCAACGCGGCCCGCCCCGACGCCGAGGTCGCCACCCCGCAGAGCCGCACCAGCCACCTGCACCAGATCAACAAGACGCTCGATGAGGGGCGGCGGACCCGCCCCACCGCCCAGAGCACGTCAGCGGCCGAGCAGCCCGCGCCCACCACGCCCGCCCCGGCCCAACCGCACGAACCGACCACCGGCAGCGCGCACGAGCGGGCCCTCGCCCGCGCCCGCGCCGACCGCGCCCACGGACCACGCCGCACCCCCCGCCCCTTCCGCGCCCGGAGGTTCCGATGACCGCCCAGCCCATCGACACCACCCCCCCGGCCACCCACACCCACGACCGCCGCCAGCCACCGCAGGACCTCACGGCCGAGCAGTCGGTGCTGGGCGGCATGCTGCTGAGCAAGGACGCGATCGCCGACGTCGTCGAGGTGCTGCGGCCGGAGGACTTCTACCGGCCCGCGCACCAGACGGTCTACGAGACGATCCTGGACCTCTACGGCCGGGGCGAGCCGGCCGACGCGGTGACGGTGTCGGCGGAGCTGCAGCGGCGCGGCGAGCTGGTGCGCCTCGGTGGTGCGCCGTACCTGCACACCCTGATCGCGACCGTGCCGACGGCGGCCAACGCCGCGTACTACGCCGAGATCGTCGGGGAGAAGGCGATCCTGCGGCGGCTGGTCGAGGCCGGCACCCGGATCGTGCAGCTCGGCTACCACGGCAACGAGGGCGGCGAGGTCGACGAGGTCGTGGACCGCGCCCAGGCCGCGGTCTACGAGGTCACCGAACGCACCACCACCGAGGACTACACGGTCCTCGAGGAACTCCTCCAGCCCACCATGGACGAAATCGACGCCATCGCCGCACGCGGCGGCCTCGCCGCCGGCGTCCCCACCGGCTACACCGACTTCGACACCATCACCAACGGCCTACACCCCGGCCAAATGATCATCGTCGCCGCACGCCCCGGCTACGGGAAATCCACGATCGGCCTCGACATCGCCCGCTCCTGCTCCATCAAACACCGCATGACCAGCGCATTCTTCTCCCTGGAGATGAGCAAGTCCGAGATCGTGATGCGCCTGCTGTCGGCGGAGGCGCGGATCCGGCTGGCCGACATGCGGGCGGGCCGGATGTCCGACGAGGACTGGACCCGGATGGCGCGGCGGATGTCGGAGATCTCCGAGGCACCGCTCTACATCGACGACTCGCCGAACCTGACGCTGATGGAGATCCGGGCCAAGGCGCGCCGGCTCAAGCAGCGCAACGACCTCAAGCTGATCATCCTGGACTACCTGCAGCTGATGACCTCGGGCCGCAAGGTCGAGTCCCGCCAGCAGGAGGTCTCGGAGTTCTCCCGGCAGATCAAGCTGCTGGCCAAGGAGCTCGAGGTGCCGGTGGTCGCGATGAGCCAGCTGAACCGTGGTCCCGAGCAGCGCACGGACAAGCGCCCGATGCTGTCCGACCTGCGTGAGTCCGGCTCGATCGAGCAGGACGCGGACATGGTGGTCCTGCTGCACCGCCCGGACGCGTTCGAGAACGACGACCCCCGCGCCGGCGAGGCGGACCTGATCCTGGCCAAGCACCGGAACGGACCCACCACGACGATCACCGTCGCGCACCAGCTGCACTACAGCCGCTTCTCCGACCTCGCCCACGCCTGACTATTGCCGCCATCGCTAGCTGTACTGACCGGAGACGTTGGTCGAACTCGTGTGACGACACGATCTAGCTGATCTTGAAGGGTGAGGACCTCCTGCGGAGGGTGTGGAGCTGTCGAAGGCACCCGCACCCACAACCACAGGAGGTCCTCGTGGTCCACGCTAACGCTCCACTGTCCGAACGCGGCCGACTGCGCCTGGCGCGTCTGATCGTCGAGGGCGACGTGCCGATCGCTGCGGCCGCTGCCCGGTTCCAGGTGGCCTGGCCGACCGCGAAACGCTGGGCCGACCGCTACCGCCTCGACGGCCCGGCCGGCATGGCCGATCGCTCCAGCCGGCCGCACCACTCGCCGCGGGCGACGCCGGCACCGGTGGTGCGCCGGATCGTGCACCTGCGCTGGAAGAAGCGCCTGGGCCCGGTCCAGATCGCCGACCGGGTCGGTGTCGCTGCCTCGACCGTGCACCGGGTGCTGGTGCGGTGTCGGATCAACCGCCTCGCCCATGTCGACCGCGCCACCGGAGAACCGGTGCGTCGCTACGAACACCCCGCCCCCCGGGATCTGCTGCACGTGGATGTGAAGAAGCTGGGCAACATCCCCGACGGCGGCGGCTGGCGCTATGTCGGGCGCGCCCAGGGAGACCGCAACCGGGCCGCGACCCCTGGGAAACTTCGCAACGCCCACCACCAGGCGAAGATGGGCACCGCGTTCGTCCACACCGTGCTCGACGACCACTCCCGCCTGGCCTACGCCGAGATCCACGACGACGAGACCGCCGCCACCGCGATCGCTGTGCTGCGCCGCGCGGTGGCCTGGTTCTCCGCCCGCGGGGTCACCACCCGCCGAGTCCTGTCCGACAACGGCTCGGCCTACCGCTCCCACGCCTGGCGCGACACCTGCCACGCGCTGCGGATCACCCCGAAACGCACCCGTCCCTACCGCCCACAGACCAACGGAAAGATCGAACGGTTCCACCGCACTCCCGCCGACGGCTGGGCCTTCGCCCGGCTCTACACCGGCGAGTCGCAACGCCGAAAGGCGCTACCCGGGTGGCTGCACGAGTACAACCACCACAGGCCCCACACCGCCATCGGTGGTCTCCCACCGATCAGCAGGTTGACCAACCTGTCCGGGCAGTACAGCTAGCTCGGCCATCGGCCCGCTGGGTGTAAACCGGGTATACAAGCGCCCGGTCAGCACCCCGCACTCGGGCAGGCACAAGCTCCGGTGCCGGGCTGTATACCCGGTTTACATCCTCCGCATCCGGGTGCGCAGCGACGGTGACCATTTGTTGAGGCGTAGGCCGCCCGGCGAGGCGGATGCGAACCTGCTCCTTGCCAAGCACCGGAATGGCCCAAGCACGACGATCACCGTCGCGCTCCAGCTGTACTACAGCCGCTTCTCCGACCTCGCGCGCGCTAGACATCGCCGTCGCCGCTGCTGGGCGCAGCCCGCGGCGACCTGGATGTAAACCGGGTATACGAACCCCGGGCCAGCGTTCCCATACGCGGGCGGGTACAAGCTCCGGCGCGGCGCTGTATACCCGGTTTACATCCTCCGCAGAGTCATCAGTGCTGACTCAACCTGTCGTGCCACCTCCTGGAGCACCGTCGCCGCCTGCGTATCCACGCCTGCCGCGGCCTCCGAGCGACGGATCTCTTCGAGCACCGTGCTGACGCTGCCAACAAGGGGCGCCACCAGCTCCCGGTCTGCCATCGGCTGCGTCGCGGTCGAGATGCCCGAACCTGATTGTTCCTGGGACTCTTGCTTGGGCTTCGACGAGTTGCTTGCTGCCCCCGTGGGCGCCGTCGCTTCGGGATCTGAGTGCGAAACGTCATGATCCTGGTCGGTGTCTGCTACCGCCTGATCGGCTGGTCCGGAGGGATCGTCGTCCGACGACGTTTCGGTGGGCAGTGGCTCTGCTTGGGCCTCGAGCACCGTCGCTGACCACGGCGGGCCACTGCGGTACACCGTCGCCTGCTCCTCGGGACTGAGCGCGTAGAGAGCCCGAGCGGTCTTGAAGTTCACGTTCCCCTGACGCAACTGCTCCTGCAGCTCGGGAATGAGCTTGAGCAGGCCGACACGCTGCTGCACGTACGTGAACGACTTCCCGATCGCGGCACCCACGGATCGCAACGTCTGGCCGTCCCGATCGAGCTGCCGCTGCAAGAACTCGGCCTCCTTGAGCAGGGGCAGGTCGCTACGCTGCAGGTTCTCGATCAGAACACGGCTCTCGATCTCCTCGGGCGTAGCCACTCCCTCAGGAGCCCGGACATCGAGCATCTCGAGGCCGGCCAGTCGGGCAGCGGCCAGACGGCGATTCCCGATGTAGACCACCCACGGTGCCTCGGAGAGCCGGTCAGCCGTGTCGGGGAACGCCTCCAGGAAGTCATCGCGTGCGATGACCTGGGCTTGCTGCAGCTGACCGTGCTGACGCATGGTCGCCGCCAGATCCTCGAGACCCGTGTCGTGTTCGGGGCCGCGAGGGTTCAGCGGGTTGGGTTGCAGCTGGTCGAGTGGCAGCTTGCTCGGCGGGGTTGCGAGCCGGGTCCGAAGCGCGTCGCGGGCCCGTTCGGCGCCTGTGCCGGCGGGACGCCCCCGTTCCATGGCGCCGAAGTCCTTCTTCTTGGCCACGTCTACTTCCCCTCCGCTGTCGAGCTCGTTACCGCGCTGGGTGTGACGGTTTCCAGAGCTGGCAGCCCTTCCAGCTCGGCTGCAGAGGCCAGGCCTGCCGCAACGTCGAGGTGCAGCGCGATCCGACGGTAGGCATCGGCGATCGGCGCGGCCGGCTGGTAGTCGGTCAAGGTCTGGCCACTGAGCCAGGCCTCCTCAACCGCCGCGGCGAGCGGCAAGTGCGCCAGGATGGGCAGTGCAGGAACCTCACCGTCGCTGACGCCGTACTCCTCCAGCTCCTGCATCTTGTAGCGCGCGATCCCTGACAAGGGGCGGCGATACACCCCAGGAACCAGCCCATGCAGGTCACGCCGGGGGATCTGCAGCTCCTCCTCGATGACTGCGACCTGCTCGATGAGGAGGCGGAGAGCCCGCAAGGAGGTGTTGCTGGGCTGGACCGGAACAAGCAGGCCGTCCGCTGCAACAAGCGCGGTGTCGGTGAGCACATCGAGGGAAGGCGGGCAGTCGATCAGCACGTGATCGTAAGAGCCCTCGAGCTGGCGCAGGACACGAGTTAGGCGGTGTTCGGGGGAGCGGGCGGCATGCAGCTTGCGAACGACCAGGAACATCGAGACGCAGTGCGGCAGCACGTCTAGGCATCCACCGGCTGCGGACTGCGAGTGCTGAACCACGAGATCGCTGGTCGGGCCCGCGAACTCTCCGGTCAAAGCTGCGGCCAGGTTCGGCTGCGTGGAGTCCGCCTCCTCCAGCCCCAGCGCCTCAGTAGTCAGATGCCCCTGCGGATCGAGGTCCACCAGCAGCGTTCGGCGGCCCCGTTCCGAGAGCGCCCCACCGGTGCCAGCAGTCAGGCCGGTCTTCCCGACGCCGCCCTTCTGATTCAGGATCGCTGTGATGCGCGGCAGCGTGACGGCCGCGTGTGCGGGAGCTGTCTTGGGTGTCACGACAGAATCGACCTCACTGCGTGTCGTCGGTAAAGATGCCGTTGGTGATGAGCCAGGCCCGCCAGTGGGCGACTCGCTCCGGATCGGGCTCGAAGTCAGGTGGCCAGCCGTCGGTGACGATCTGGCGAAGCACTTCCCGGACCCGGCTGCGCCCGACCCTGGATCGGGAGTTGATCTTCCGCATATGTGGGTCGATGACCGCGTGCATCGCCCGTGCTGTCTGGTCAAGCGTGAACTGCACGGGCCGGTAAGCGACCAGCACTTGCTGGCCATGCTCGTTGGACCGCGCGACCAGCGAACTCTCGCGCATACAACCCCGCGTCCTGATAGTCGGGTCAGATCCCAGAACTGTACCGGGAACGAGGTCAATGACTGTGCAGGGCACGCGGCCGCGTGGCCCTTCTGCGGCCGCCTCTGCAACCCAGGCCAGCGGGTGACGACCTGCGAAGCCCGGCCTGACTGGACGTATACCGGGTATACACCCGGACACTGTTGCCCCTCGGTTCGATGGCGCGCTGAGGCGCCAGGTGTCGTGTTCAGAAGGCGCGCGACCAGCAGCTTCAACTCAGGACGCTACTTCGGACAAGTCGCTCCGCATCTTGCCATCCGAGGCAGCGGGACCAGGAGTCGCCGCCTCGGCGTGGCGCCCACTCAGTCGGCGATGTGGCGGGGGAGTCCGAGGAGGCTCTGTGCGGCGAGCCCTGCCGGCGCACCCCATTACCGGGTAATACCCGGCGCGGCGCGACGGTCCCCCAGGGCCCCTGTATCGGCGAGCCGACCGACACTCGGGCAGGTCCGGGGCGGGGTAATACCCGGTAATAGGCGCGATTTAGAGCCGGGGTATCACGAAGAGGTAGCCGTGAAGGTGCTCGACAAGGTGCACGGCTGTCGACGGGCGTGCCTGCTGGGGTGCCGCTCCTGCCCCACTCGTCGACGTGGGATCTGGGCAGGGGAGGCGCACCCCTGGGGCCCCGCGCGAGACCAGGATCCGGGGGGCTGCCAGGGGTGGACATCTGGGCCCCCAGAACGACGGATGACCAGTGGGTCCAGGCCTCGACGCCGGGGGTTGAGGCGGGGCGATCCGAACAGGCGTCGGCTACCCCAGTCCGAGGCTGCGGGCAGTAGGAGTGAACGCGCCTAGGGCCGGCTCCCCAGCGCGTCGGTGGGGCACGCAAGCGTCGGGGCGCCCGTCGGATGGACAGCGACGGATACGAGGGGTGTGTGGGTTGCCGAGCGCAGCCGCGCCGAGCTGACCTTGCGCCGGCACGGGCGAAGCGGCGTGGGCGGGGGAGGACGAATCGAGATCGTGTCGCTGGAAGGCACCGGCCGAGCACCTGGTGGCGTCCCGCTCGACCACGGAGCGGGGTCGTGTGGCTGTCCCAGTGCTGGTGACGAGCCGCCCTCCGCGCGACCCGCCCGTAGTCGGACCTCGTCGAGCGCATCCCCGGGCCACCCGGCCGGCGGGGTTGTGCAGGCGGGAACGGCGCTCCTGCCGTGACCGAGTCAGGCGGCTCGGTGTGCTGCGTCGCGACACGGGCTACCGTCAGTGACTGTCGGATTGTCCGGCCCGGTCATCAGGTGCCGCGGCTCCGATGCGGGCCCAACGCGTAGCGCGGGCACGCGCGTGCGCGTAGAGACTCCGCTGGTCAAGCGCGACTCGCCGGACAGTCCGAGACAAGTCCGGTGCTGGACAATTACGCTGCGTGGCTGGAAGAAGCGAGCTCCGGTGGGCGCTTCGCGCGTCGGTCCTGGTTTGCTACCGGTCTGAAGTACGGTGCGCGGATCGCACGAGAGGGACGGCGGGACGCTGTGGTGTCAAGGAGGGGAGGGTGACGGAACTGCCGCCGATCACTGCCGGCGAGCGCCTCGCGCACGAGATCCGCGGGCAGATCCAGTCGGGCGAGCTGGTCCACGGAGCGCTGCTGCCTGCGACCCAAGCTCTCGCCCGCGAGTTCAACGTCTCGGCGAGCACCGTCTCGAAGGCGGTCAACCAGCTGAAGGCTGAGGGGCTCATCGTCACCGCTCATCGTTCGGCACGAGCGGTCAACAACCCCCCGGCCAGTCCGGGGAGCCACGGTCCGGCGAGGGCCGTGACCGTGCTGGTAGCCGGAGTCTCCAGCTCACAAGTAGCAACAGTCGCTACGGCACTCGCTCGCCGTACTCATTGGGCCCTGTTGAACTTTGAAACGCTCAGCGCCCCAATTATCGAAGCTGCTCATGAACAGCCCGGTAACCTGGGAAGAGGCAGGGAATCGAAGAATCGTGGCGCTGCTGCCTCCTTGAGCGCGGTTGCGGCCGATGCCCTGATTCAGGCTGCTGTCGAGAATGTTGAATGCGAGACGTCCAGCATTATTGCACTCCCCGCAGCCGAGGGGGACACACCCTCGGGGTGGTGCAAGAAAGTGGCGGATAGCATTGCCGAGGCAGGCGGGAATGCCCGGTTCGTGGATGTTCGAGAATCATCCGAAGATCGTGATGGGTGGACAGCCCACGCGCTGAGCGATGATGCCCGTGGTGAATCTTTATCCGTCGTTTCGGTTAATCCCGCGGCCCTGGCGGAAACTCGACTCGACGAACTAGTCGCGGCTTTGCGCGGCTGATCGCGGCAGCGATCGAGCGCTCACGGTTTGGACTCACGCAGACCAAGGGCTGCTGCCGGAGCATCTCCGGCGGTCGCCTGTAGGGGTGCCGTTAAGGAGCATGTCACCAGGGGCAAAGTAGCCGGGTGTGGATCAAGCGCTAGCTTGCGTTCCGGCTGTTCAGGCCGCTGGGCGGGAGGCGCGGGATGGCGCGAGTGCTGGAGCTCGACGAGCTGTCGACGACGCGCTGAGACTGACCCTCTAGCGACGGGTTGGGACTGACCCCTCCATCGAGGCTGGAGGGGTGATCACGTTGGAAGAGTGGGCTGAGGTCCGTCGTCTGCACCGCGCCGAGGGCGTGCCGATCAAGGAGATCGTCCGCCGGCTGGGACTGGCGCGAAATACGGTGCGGGCGGCGTTGCGGGCCGACGCGCCGCCCTCGCGGGAGCGTGGACCGCGCGGGTCGTTGGTGGACAAGGTGGAGCCGCAGGTCCGGGCCCTGCTGGCCGAGTATCCGAGGATGCCGGCGACGGTGATCGCCGAGCGGATCGGCTGGACACACTCGTTGACCATCCTCAAGGACCGGGTGCGTGAACTGCGGCCGTTGTTCGCCCCTCCCGACCCGGCGGACCGGATCGAGTACGCCCCCGGTGAGCTCGCGCAGTGCGACCTGTGGTTCCCGCCGGTCCCGATCCCGGTCGGTGCCAGCGGGGCGCGGGTCCTGCCGGTGTTGGCGATGACCTGCGGCTTCTCCCGGGTGACGGACGCTGTGATGATCCCGTCCCGCAAGGCCGGCGACATCCTGGCCGGGATGTGGGAGATCATCGCAGGGTGGGGCCGCTGTCCCCGCACGCTGGTCTGGGACCGCGAGGCCGCGATCGGCGGCACCGGGCGACCCGGCGTCGAGGCAGCTGCGTTCGCCGGGACGCTCGGGGTGCGGATCAAGCTCACCCCGGCACGGGACCCGGAGTCGAAGGGACTGGTGGAGCGGCGCAACGGCTACTTCGAGACCTCCTTTCTGCCCGGACGCAGCTTCGTCTCGCCGTTCGACTTCAACGCCCAGATCGAGACTTGGTTGACCGAGGTGGCGGGCGCCCGGCACCTGCGCTCGATTGGGACCACCCCCGCCACGCGGTGGCCGATCGACCGGGCCGCGATGGTCGCCCTGCCGCCGGTGGCGCCGCAGGTCGGGCTGACCGGGCGGGTTCGGCTGGCGCGTGACTACTACGTGCGCGTCGACGGCAACGACTACTCGGTCAACCCGGCCGCGATCGGCCGGTTCGTCGACTGGATCGCCACTCCCGCCCTGGTCGCGGTCACCTGCGCCGGGCAGATCGCGGCCACCCACGAGCGGGTCTGGGCCAGCGGTGCCACGGTGACCGATCCCGAGCACCGGGCCACCGCCCGCGCCCTGCGCACTGCGTTCACCGCCGCCCGTGACCGCGCCCGCCATGACACGCGCTCCCACACCGATGGGCACGTCGTGGCCCTGCGCGCGCTGCCGGATTACGACGCGCTCTACGGCGTGAACTTCGACCCCGCACCCGACCCGACCGCCACCGCTGAAGGGCAGTAGATGACCACCCCGAAGACGACCGCGACGACCAGCACGACAGCAGCCACGGAAGCCACGAAGACCGGTGGCGTGAGCACCGAGCTCGGCTCGAAGCTGGCCTACCTGACTCGCGTGTTGAAGACGCCCACGATCGCCCGCGTCTGGGACGACCTCGCCGCCCAGGCCCGCGACCTGAACTGGTCGCACGAGGAGTACCTGACCGCGGTCCTGGAGCGCCAGGTCGCCGACCGTGAGTCCGCCGGCACCACCATGCGCATCCGCACCGCCCACTTCCCGGCCGTGAAAACGCTGGAGGAGTTCAACCTCGACCATCTGCCCTCTCTGCGCCGAGACCTGCTCGCCCATCTGGCGACCGGCACGTTCGTGGCCAAGGCCGAGAACGTGATCCTGCTCGGACCGCCCGGGATCGGGAAGACCCACCTCGCGATCGGGATCGGGGTCAAAGCCACCCAGTCCGGGCACTCGGTGCTCTTCAACACCGCCGGCAACTGGATCACCCGCCTCGCTGCCGCGCACCAGGCCGGGCAGCTGGAGGCCGAGCTACGCAAGATCCGCCGCTACAAGCTGATCATCATCGACGAGGTCGGCTACATCCCCTTCGACCACGACGCGGCGAACCTGTTCTTCCAGCTCATCGCCTCTCGCTACGAACAGGGCTCGGTCATGGTCACCAGCAACCTGCCCTTCGGACGCTGGGGCGAGGTCTTCGGCGACGAGATCGTCGCCGCCGCGATGATCGACCGCCTCGTCCACCACGCCGAGGTCCTCACCCTCTCCGGCGACTCCTACCGCACACGCGCCCGCCGCGAACTCCTCGCCAAAGACCGCGACAACTAGCACGAACCGGGCACACAGGGGTCAATCCCAAACCGTCGCCAGGGGGTCACTTCTAACCCGCCGTTGACACGAGCTGGTGGAGCACTTCACGCTGTTGCCCGACGAGTCGGCGTTGCTACGCAACAAGTTCGGTGCGACGCGGCTGGGATTCGCGTTGCTGTTGAAGTACTTCATCCGGGCGGGACGGTTCCCGTCCGGCCGGGGTTCCGCAGCTAACGTGTGATCTGGTGCATGATCACGGGCGTTGGTGCAGGTCAGCGGGGTGAGACCTGGTCCGGTCGTTCGAAAGCCCTAGTAACACGACTTAACCCGAGATAGGGCCGTTGAGCTGCTACGGACCGTGTAAGATCTGGTGGCGTGTTCGTGCGTACGTCGACCCGGCGGAACCGGGACGGGTCGAAGGTGTCCTACCTGCAGTGAGCTCGCGGTCTCGATCCGGCACCGGTGCGGCTGCGACGGGTGGAAGCTGACCACCTTCGCCGCACCCGCAGCCAGCCGCGGATCCACCGGGGCAGCCCGCAGATAGCGGCCGACCTCCGGCACCGCGAGATGCGCGACCTGCCGCCACGGACGACGACCGTCGAGCACCTCCATCAGCAGAGCCAGCGTGCGAAACGCCGTCCGCACGGCGTCGCTGCTCGGGATCAGGTCCCGAACCAGCGGGCCGACGGAAACGGTCGGCTCCGGGTCCTGCTCGGCAATGTGGCCGCAGGTCGGGCAGGGCTGGACGACCGGCGGCTCGGTGCCGACGCGTCCGAACTGCGGCCGGTCGTTGTCAGTGGCGTTGGGGTTCTCCTCGTGGTTGCGGGTCGGGGACGGCATGGCGACGGCTCCTCTGCTCCGGAAGGAACCGGCCCGAGAAGCTGGCAGTAGCCGGTGGGCCGGTAGCGGGGCGCGGTGCGAAGCGCCCGCCCCTGTCGCCCGACTCCGCCCGACTCCGCCCGACTCCGCCCGGCGAGGCTCGCGGGCAAGAGCGGCCGCAGGCCGTCGGCGCAGCCGATGCGCAGCACCCTTTCCCGTGAGACCGGGCGGAGTAAGCGGCCCACCTGGAAGAACAGCCCGGCCGAAGGCCGGTCCGAGGCACGCCAGTGCCCGCCTCGCAGTTGTCCACAGGACGTCATTGACCCCGTTCGGAGCCTCGAATCTGCCCTAGCGTCGAACAGTGCCCGAGAACCTGATCGTCCATCTGCATGCAGCGGCCCCGGCAGCTCGAGCTCTCGTGGTGGCGGAGCTCGAACTCGCGGAGGCAGCGAGGCGAACCTCAGATTTCGCCCGAGCCATGGTGCCCAACGGTCACCCCAGCCGCCACGAACCTGGAACGCTTGTGCGCGACGCGCTCCAACTCATTGATCATGCGCGACAGGTACTCGCAGCAGCGAGCCGTCACGAACTGGCTCAAGGCATGGACGACGCAGCCATCGCCCGTCTCGTCGACTCCGACAGCCCTCGGCTCGCCGCCGATCTGATGAGTGCGGCGGGCCCCATCTTCGGCGTGCGTTCTGAGAACATCGCCGAGAGGCTCTTCGAGCTCGACACGTGGGTCTGCCGCCACATTGAGCCCGACGACCCGATCGCATCGGGGCAGCCGGTCACCGACGCGACGACCCGCCACCTGACGCTGGAGACAACCCCGGAGCGGCCCGCTGGTCCGGACGGCCCATTGCCGCCGCGGCATACCCGGAGGACGCTAACGATCATGGCAGTCGACGTCCGCCTCCTCGACGGACCCGCCGAGGGTGTGACCGCTCACTACGGGTACATGTCGATTCCCCTGCCGAGCCTGTACTGGTCGGACGGCCGAACTAGCCGACAGGCCGTCTACCACCGGGTCGAGGACTACCCGGACCCCGACGGCGCCTGGCTCTACCGGGCCGCGGTGCCGCCACCCTGACCGGTGCCGGTCGAGGTATCGGGGACTCAGGTCCGCCATCATCCCTTGTCCACCCACAACGGCACGTACTCGGCGGCCTCCCGGTCGAGGGCCGCTCATGGCGTTCGCCGGCAACTTGGCCGCGCACGACGCCCGGCACCTGGGTCGCGACCTTCGTCCGCGATCGGGCGATCAGCCCTGCCTTTCGCGCCCGTCGTCGCTTTGCTGCGATGCGTACCGTCTCGCAGCGTCCGGACTCGGAAGGGGAGTGCCCATGACCAATGTCGACGAACGGGCCCACGAGGCAGAACGCGCCGAGCAGTATCGCGCCCTCGTCGAGTACGGCTTGACGGCCGGAATCGGGGTGGGCCATTCGCTCGGGATCACCCTCGAGGCGATCGGGGCAGGCCGCGCGGTCTGGACGATGCAGCCGTCGACCCGCGCCGCCGATGCCCACTACTCCGTCGCGGGCGGCGTCCTGGCGACCCTGATGGAGGCGGCGATGGCCAGCGCGGTCCATGCGGCGCTCCCGCCCCGAACGACGTACACGGCGGCCGGACTCTCGATCGCCCTGGTCGGCAAGCTCCGGGTCGACGATCCCGAGGTGTGCTGCGAGGCCCACGTGGTGCACTGCGGCAGCAGAACGGCGACCGCCGACGCCCGGGTCATGACCGCGGACGGCAGGCTGGTGGCTCACGGAGGAGCCTCGTTCCTGGTGTTTCCGGTGCCTCAGGGTTGAGTTCACTGAGGGAGGTGCGAGAGAGGTCACAGGGTCGATCGGCCGCCACCCCGGGTCGAGTTCCGTCAACGTTCACACACCGTTGCACCTCCTCGCTTACGGTCGGATCCTCTAGGCGAGGAGACCCCTTCCATGGAACTGCGACATTTGCACTCCTTCCTCACATTGGCCGAGGAGCTTCATTTCGGCCGTGCCGCCCAACGTCTGCACATGGCCCAACCGTCACTGAGTCAGCAGATTCAGAGGCTCGAACAGAGCCTCGGCACCCAGCTCGTCGCCCGATCGTCGCACGAGGTGCACCTGACTCCCGCGGGCGAAGCCTTCGTGGTCGAGGCCCAGGCCGTGCTCAGCCGAGTGGACCGGGCCAAGGAGACCACCCGCCATGCGGCGGAGGGCCGCGCGGGCACGGTGCGAGTCGGATGCAATCTCCCTGCGGCGCAAGGTGTCCTGCCACGCGTGCTCGCCCGGTTGCGTAGCGAGCTGCCGGATGTGGTGGTGGCCCCCCGGGAGATGTGGACCGGGCCTCAGCTGCGCGCCCTGCAGGCGGGGGACATCGACGTCGCGATGGTGTACGGACCCCCGCCCGACGGGGACTGGGGACACCAGCGCCTGCTGCGCACCCCGCTGGTCGCCCTCGTCGGTGACCGCCACCCGTGGGCGTCGCTCGGCCAGGTGAGCTTCGCCGAGCTGCAGGGCCAACAGTGTCTGCTCTTCCGCCGCGAACGCAGCCCCGCGATGTACGACCTGATCACCCACACCGCCGGCGCCGCGGGCTTCACGCTCGACGTCGTCGACCAGGTCGAGGACCCGGTCGCGACGTCGATCGTGGTGTCGATGCGGAACGTGGTCGGGTTCTGCTCTGCGTCCCGGGCGGCGGCCGTCTGCGCCTCGGCCGTCGGCATCCGGCCCGTCACCGTGGCGCTCGTCGATCCGGTACCGGCGCTTGAGCTGTACGCCGTGTGGCGGTACGACGTGGACAACCCGCTGGTCGAGGAGTTCGTCCGCTGCCTGAAGGCGAGCGCTCCGTTCGGCCAGCCGGGGCGCAGGCCCGCCGCCGCCGTACGCGCTGTCGGAGCCTGAGCTCACCGATTCCACTGTCGAAACTATCGGCCGAGAGCCCATGGCTCTGGCGCGCCGTCGGCCCGAACGGGGTGGGTGACGATCACTGGCGATCGCACCACACTTCCGCCCCGGAGACGCGCTCGCCGACGCCGCGCTCGAGGCCGTGCTCGGGGTCGCCGATCGGCCTTTCGCGCTGTTCGGCCACAGCATGGGCGCCTCGGTGGCCTTCGAGGTCACCCACCGGCTGCGCCGCGAGGGGCGGGCTCCGACAGCGCTGTTCGTCAGCGGTCGCACCGCGCCGTCGTGCATGCGGACCGACCGCGTGCACCTGCGTGGGGACGACGCCCTCCTCGCCGAGATCGCCGAGCTGGGCGGGACCGACCGGGCGTTGCTCGAGTCCGCCGAGATCCGCCGGATGGTGCTGCCGGCCCTGCGCGCCGACTACCGCGCCGCGGAGTCCTACCGCTGGTCGGGCGGTGAGCCGCCGCTGACCATCCCGCTGCACGTGCACGTCGGGGACCGTGACCCCAAGGTCCGGGTCGACGAGGCACGGGCCTGGCGGGCGCAGACGGACGGCCGGTTCACCCTGACGACCTATCCGGGCGGGCACTTCTACCTCGCCGGGCAGGTCGGCGCGCTCGGCGCCGCCGTCGCCGCGGAGCTCGTGGCCGCGTGAGCGGCGGCATGGGTGGCGGCATGAGTGGCGATGTCGATGGGCCGATCGGAAGTGGCCCGTCGTCCCTGGTCACCGGTGCCCGGTGATCGAAGGATGACGCCCGGGCGGACCCCCGCCTCCCGAACAGAGGATGGACCATGAACCGGATCGCACGGAGTGCCGGAGCGCTCCTCGCAGCACTCGGGCTGGCGACCGTCGCCGCCTGTGGTGGCAGTTCCACCGACGCAGGCACGGCCTCGCCCACCACGCCGGTGGAGCTGACGTTCCTGGGCTACAGCGTCGGCACCCCCGACCTCGGCGGGCAGGCCATGCAGGCGCTGATCGACGAGTTCCAGGCCCAGAACCCCGGCATCACCGTGAAGACGCAGCCGGTGGCGGTCGCGGACGTCCTCACCAAGCTGAAGGCGGACACTGCGGCGGGCAGCCCGCCGGACGTTGCGCAGATCGGCTGGAGCAAGATGGCCGAGGCCTACGCCGACCTGCCGATCGCTCCGGTGCAGGAGCTCGCGGGTGACGAGTGGGCTGACCACGTCGGCGGCCCCACCCCGATCGCGCCGAACCTTCTCGAGGCCGTGGCGAACGAGGGCGTGGTTAAGGCCATGCCGTTCACCATGTCCGTCCCCACCCTCTACTACAACGCGGACCTGTTCCGCGCCGCGGGCCTGAACCCGGACACCCCGCCGACCTCGATGGCTGAGATCGGCGCCGCGGCCCAGGCCATCGCGCGCAGCGGTGCCGCGGGCACCTACATCGCGGCGGCGGACGTCGGCAAGTCCGACTACCTGACCCAGTCGCTGATCAACACCGCCGGCGGCTCCTTGGTGGGCCCGGACGGCCAGGTGACCGTCGACGGGCCCGAGGCCGTGAACGCGCTGGCCCAGGTCCAGGCACTGACGACGTCGGGGGCCCAGCCCGCCATCTCCACCGCCGACGCCATCACGCTGTTCGGCTCCGGACGGCTCGGCATGCTGCTGGCCAGCACCGGCGCGCTGGCCTCATTCGAGAAGGCCTCCACCGGCAAGTTCGAGCTGCGCACCGCCGCGTTCCCGACGATCGACGGCAAGACCGCCAAGCCCACGTACTCCGGCGCCGGTCTCGCCGTGCTGGGCGACGACAAGGCCCGGCAGCAGGCGGCCTGGAAGTTCGTGAAGTTCATGTCGACCCCCCATGCCTACACCACTTACGCCAAGAAGATCGGCTACCTGCCGCTGCGTCCGGCGCTGGCGAACGACCCCGCCTACCTGAAGGACTACTTCGCGCAGAACCCGCGGCTGCTCCCCGCCCTGTCCCAGCTCGACACCGTCGCGCCCTACCAGGTCTTCCCCGGTGGCCAGGCCAACCGCGCCGTCGTCGTCCTGCAGGACGAGGCGGTGGAGCCGATCGTGCTCCGCGGCGCCGACCCCACCACCACGCTGAAGGCGGCGGCCGACAAGATCCGCTCCCTGTCGACGCGGTGACGTCCACCCTCGACAGGGCGGCCCCGCGGGCCCGGGCAGCGCAACCCGGCCCGCGGGGCCGCCCGTGGCTCTATCTGGTCCCGCTCGTCCTGGCGCTCGGGGTGTGGGTCTACGGCCCGCTGCTCTGGACGGGCGTGCTGTCCCTCCTCGACTGGAACCTGATCTCGCCGAACCCCGAGTTCGTCGGCGTCGACAACTTCGTCGCGGTGTTCGGCAGGCCGGAGACGACGAACGCGCTGGTCCGCACCGGGTACTACGTGCTGGGGATGCTGCCGTTCGCCACGGTGATCCCGATGACGCTGGCGATCCTGCTGTGGCGCAGGCCCGGCCGGGCCGCCGACGGCTACCGGGCGCTGCTGTTCTCCCCGGTGGTGCTGGCCCCGGTCGCCACGGCGATCTCGTGGCAGTTCCTGCTCAGCCCCCAGCAGGGCCTGGTCAACACGGTGCTGAGCGGTGTCGGCCTGCCCGCGCCGAACTGGCTCGGCGACCCGCGCACCGCACTGCCGGTGATCGTGCTGGTCACGGCGGGCAAGATCGTGGCGCTGAACATGCTGCTGTTCTCGGCCGCGCTCGCGGGGGTCGACCGCCGGGCCATCGACGCCGCCCGCATCGACGGTGCCACCGAGTGGGAGACCACGCGGTTCATCGTGCTCCCCCAGCTGCTGCGCACGATAGCGCTGCTGTCCGCGCTCTGTGTGATCGTGGCCGGTCAGTGGGTCTTCACCAACGTCGCGGCGCTCACCCGCGGCGGCCCCGACGGCGCCACCGACAACATCTACTACCGGCTCTACACCGAGGGCTTCGACTTCTTCGACGCCGGGTCCGCGTCCGCCCTCGCGGTCGCGATCACGCTCGCCCTGGCCCTGCTCTTCGGCGCCGCGGCCCTGTGGAACCGGAGGCGCTCCCGTGCGTGAGCTGCGTTGGCACACCACATTGCTCGTCACCGGGCTGGCCGTGTCCTTCCCGCTGGTCTGGGCCCTGCTGACCTCGTTCCGGCCGCAGAACGCGATCTTCGAGATCGGGCCGTCCCCGGTGTCGGTGGCGAACTACGTCGACGCGGTGACCCTCTTCCCGATCGGGCGGCTGCTGCTCAACTCGTTCGTGACGGCCCTGGGTGTGACCGCGTTGCAGCTGCTGGTCGCGGTGCTCGCCGCCTACGCCATGCTCAGCCTGGGCGCTCGCAGCCTGCGCTGGGTGCTGGGCGCGGTCACCGTCTCGCTGGTGGTGCCCCTGCAGGCCATGGTCATCCCCCAGTTCCTGATCGCGACGGGTCTGGGGTGGCGCGATTCCTACGTCGGGCTGATCGTGCCCCAGCTTGCCTCGTGCGGGCTGGCGGTGCTCCTCATGTGGGAGCACACCCGGTCGATCCCGAAGAACCTGCTCGGAGCCGCGGCGATCGACGGCGCGCGGCCCGCCGAGACGCTCTGGCACCTCGTGCTCCCCCAGCTCCGCCCCGGCCTCGGTGCCGTCGGCATCCTCGTGTTCGTCACGACCTGGAACGAGTACCTCTGGCCCGCGCTGATCGCCCCCAGCCCCACGAACACGACGATCCAGCAGGGGCTCGCGCTGTTCAACAACCAGGAAGGCGGCAACCCCGGCCCGCTGCTGGCCGCCTCCGTCCTGGCGTGTGCCCCCGTGCTGGCGGTGTACGCGATCTTCTCGCGGCGGATCACCGCTGCGTTCCTCCAAGCCGGAAGGCGTTGACGTGACCCTGGAGAAGGAGCTGACGGACCTGCCCACGGCGGGGGCCGCGGGCATCGAGCTGCGGGGGATCCGGCACCGCTACGGGACGATCCCCTCGACCGGCGCGCTCGCCCTCGACGTCGAGCACCTGGCCGTCCCCGACGGCTCGCTGTCGGTGATCGTCGGACCGTCCGGCTGTGGGAAGTCGACGATGCTCTCGATCGTCGCCGGGCTGCTGGCCCCCACCGAGGGGCGCGTGCACGTCGGCGGCGTCGACGTCACCGACGCCGCTCCGGGGGCCCGCGGGCTGTCAATGGTCTTTCAGGACTACGCGCTCTACCCCCACCTGACGGTCGCGGCGAACATCGGGTTCGGCATGCGGCTGGAGGCGCGGCACTCGCGCGGCGCGGGACCCGGCCGGGCCGAGATCGACCGCCGGGTCGGCGACGTCGCCGGGCAGCTCGGCCTGTCGGAGTTCCTCGGCCGCAAGCCCGCCCAGCTGTCCGGTGGGCAACGCCAGCGGGTCGCGCTGGCCAGGGCGATCGTGCGCAGGCGCCGGGTCCTGCTGCTCGACGAACCGCTCTCCAGCCTGGACGCCCAGCTCCGTGCCCAGGCGCGCGCGGAGCTCGCCCGACTGCACCGCGAGCTCGGCGCGACCGTCGTGATGGTCACCCACGACCAGTCCGAGGCGCTCTCGATCGCCACGCACCTGATCGTCATGCGAGGCGGGAGGGTCGTGCAGGCCGCCGCCCCCGACGAGGTCTACCGCCGCCCGGCCGACGAGTTCGTCGCGACCTTCGTCGGTAGTCCGGCGATGAACGTGCTCGAGCACGAGGGGACGCGGTGGGGATGGCGTCCGGCGGACGGCGTGGTCCACAGCGGCGGCTCGGGGACGTCGACCGGGGGTCTAGTCCTGGACGGGACCGTCGACATCGTCGAGTTCGCCGGGCACGAGCGCCTCGTCCACTGCCGCGGAGCACGCAACGGCCGGTGGTCGTTCACCGAGCCCATCGCCACGCCGCGCGCGGTGGGCGACCACGTGCACGTCCTCGTGCAGGCCGGGGACCTGCACCGGTTCGACCCCGACACGGGTGTCCGCCTCGACGCATGAGGACGGGGGACGGTGGTGGCCCGAGACCCCACCGTCCCCCGTTCGGTCGGTACTGCCGGTCAGACCGGGAACACACGCCCCGGAGCCGCCAGGTGCACCGGCCCGGTGAAGGACTCGGACGCCTCGGCGCCGCGGGCCTTGAGCCAGTCGGGGTCCGCGGTGACGAAGTGCGTGAGGACGAGCTCCCCCACGCCTGCGTCCCTAGCGACCCGACCCGCGCGGGTGGCACTCATGTGACCGTCGGAGACGTCATCCGGCAGCTCCAGGGTCGACTCGCAGAGCAGCAGGTCGGTCCCGCGGGCGAGCTCGGTGAGCCGCTCCACGTCGCAGGTGTCCCCGCTGTAGACCATGCTCGAGCCGTCGGGGCCGGTCACGCGCATCCCGCAGTTGGACATGGTGTGCTGCAAGGGACGCAGCTGCACCCGGCAGTCGCCGATCACGAGGTCGTCGCCCGGTTCGTACTCCCGGATCTCCAGCGCGCCGTGGAACGCCAGGTCGAGCTCAGGCCGGGTGGGGATCGGGAAGACGCCGGCGAGCCTGCCGAGCGCCTCCCGACCACCGACGGGCACGTAGAGCGGAATGGGTCGGTCGGGCGGCGTGCTGGTCACGGGCAGGGTCGGAAACGACTCGGCATCGAGGTGCCGCGTCATCAGCACCGCCTTGCCGAGCGGGAGCACGTCGTAGCAGTGGTCGGTGTGCAGATGGCTGATCACGATCCCGTCAAGCGCGGCGGGCGTGGTCGACGCGGTGAGCGCGGTCACCGCACCCGGCCCGCAGTCGAGCAGGATCTGGGTCGAGTCGGTCGAGACGAGGTAGGCCGAGCTGGCCTGCCCGTCGGCGGGCATGGCCGCCCGGCATCCGAGCACAGTCACGTTCACGGGTGGAATCCTCCCTGGCGACACCGCGATGTCATGCGGACTTTCCCGATCCAATGGTCGCGATCACGTCGAGCAATCGCCGAGCCGTCAGCGGGTACTCGGTGTGGTAGGCGTCAGTCGGTGGAGCGACCGGGCAGCCCGCGGACGAGCGGCGCGTCTCGGTCGATCGGGCCGGTCTTCGCCGCGCCACCGGGCGAGCCGACCCCGGCGAAGAACTCGGCGTTCGCGGTGCCGTAGGCCGCGAACGAGTGCGGGAGGTCCTCCTCGTAGTAGATCGCCTCGACCGGACAGACGGGCTCGCAGGCGCCGCAGTCCACGCACTCGTCGGGATGGATGTAGAGCATCCGGCCCCCTTCGTAGATGCAGTCGACCGGGCACTCCTCGATGCAGGACTTGTCGGTGACGTCGATGCAGGGCTCGGCGATCACATAGCTGCCACCGAGGGCCGTGACGTCGGTGTCGTGGACCTGCGATCGATCGTGCCGTTCGACGACCAGACCGTCTGCGCCGAGGTGCGTCAGACTGGGCGCGCGGTCGTCGTCGCCGAGGCACCGGGATTCGCCTCAGTCGCCTCGGAGATCGTCGCCCGGGTCACCGAGCGTTGCTTCCACCAGCTCGAGGCTCCGATCCGACGGGTCACCGGATTCGACATCCCCTACCCGCCGCCGAAGCTGGAGCAGCGTTTCCAGCCCGATCCCGACCGGATCCTGGACGCCGTGGACTCCTTGCAGTGGAACCGCCCCGAGGGATCGACCGCGGCATGAGCACCAATGTCTTCGCCCTGCCCGATCTGGGTGAGGGGCTCACCGAAGCGGAGCTGGTCCGATGGCTGGTCAGCGCAGGCGACAACGTCGCCGTCGACACGCCGCTGGCTGAGGTCGAGACAGCGAAGGCGACCGTCGAGGTGCCCTCGCCATACGGCGGCGTCGTCAGCGAGCTACACAGCCGCGAGGGCGACACGATCGCAGTCGGCGCGCCGATGGTCTCCTTCACCGACGACGCCGACCTGCCGGGAACCGAGACGGACACCCCAGGCTCTCAGGCATCCGGGCACTCAGGTCCCGTTTTGATCGGCTATGGCGTCCAGGGAACGGCGCCCTCGCGACGCCGCCGTCGACCGGCCGCCGGTTCCGAAAGCCTGCCAGGCTCCGCGATATCGCCGCCGGAGGACGAGCTTGCGCCTCCGTCTGCCCGGCCGGCAGTGCAGTCTCCCGCCGTGCGGAACCTGGCCCACAGCTCGGGACTTGACCTCACCACCGTCCCTGGTACCGGCCCGGACGGGCTGATCACCCGACAGGACGTAGAGCAGGCAGCACAGCTGCCGGCGGGACGCCTTACCGGAACCGACCCGACGGACAACTGGTCCGACCCAGCCTGGCACGAAGCCCAGGCAGTCCGGCTCGGCTCGGGCAGTCCCAGCCACCAGAGCGACGTCACAGCGCACCTTGCCCGAGCTCAGCTGCATGCGACCCTCGCAGTGGCGCTCCGACTCCGGCGAGTCGAGAAGACCGTCGGGCAGTAGGACGCGGCCGACCGGCCAAAGCTCAACTCGCGGACCGCTTCGAGCGGCAAGCGAAGACGGTTCGATGGATCCAGTAAACGATCGTTTCCGGCACCCATGTAGCCGCGGCTGAAGGCCCAGCTACGATGAGTCTCTGATCCCGGTACCGGAATCATCATCCCGGAACCGCTCCGCACGGGGTTAAGGAGACTCTCGCCGTGACGAGGTACGGGTACGCGCGGGTCTCCACCCGCGAGCAGAGCACCGACCATCAGATCGACGCGCTCGCCGCGGCCGGGGTCGCGCCGGAGAACGTGTTCATCGAGAAGGTCTCCGGCAAGCTCGCCTCCCGCCCCAAGCTCGACACAATGCTCGACCGGCTGGTACCCGGCGACCAGGTGGTGGTCACCCGGCTCAAGCGGATCGGGCGCTCCCAGCAGCACCTGCTCGACCTCGTCCGCGGTTTCGGAGACAAGGAGGTCGACTTCGTGGTGCTCGAGCAGGGCATCGACACCGCCACCCCGGGCGGGCGGCTGGTGTTCCACTTCCTGGCCGCGCTGGCCGAGTACGACCGGGAGATGATCGTCGAAGGCACGATGGACGGGCTGGCCGCCGCCCGGGCCCGCGGCCGCGTCGGCGGGCGGCCCGCGGCGCTGTCGCAGCGCCAGCTCGACACCGCCCAGCAGATGTACGACTCCGGCCGGCACACCGTCGACCAGATCGCCGACACCTTCCGGGTCGGGCGCAGCACCCTCTACCGGGCCCTGCACGCTTACGGAGACGGCGGCGACTGTGCGCTGATCATCTACCGCAACGGCCGCTCGAAGATCGACCACACCAATCGGCGCTACGGCGAAACCGGCGCCGGCGAGAAAGCCCAGCTCGAGGCCGACCGCAAGTGGTTTCCCATCGCGCCCGCCCGCCGGGCGCGGCTCAAGGCGATGGTCTACGTCGTCGACGGTGTCGTGGCCCGCGTCCGCGCCGTCACCGGCGACCTCTCAGCGTGGGACGACGACGACCGCGGATACGCCGACGTGCCCGTCGGCCCGCCCCTGACCGACCTGCAGATCGCCCGCCAACTCCCGACCCTAGGCATCAGCCTCGGCGACCAGCGCCCGCACGTGCGCGGCAAGCTCCGCGAGTACGTGTCGCTGTAGCCGCCTGCGCCAGCCCGCTGCACTTCCGCGCCCGCGACAAGCAGATGCGACGCCTCTCCCCGAGCTACTTCGCCCCTGGCGACATGCTCCTTAACGGCACCCCCTGTAGCCGGCAGCGCAGTCGCGGCGAGGGTGAGGTCGGGCCGCACCAGTCGGTCGCAGCCCACGGGCTCGACGAGCTTGGTTGCTAGAGCGCAGGTCTGAACGGCGGCCCCCCGAGCGGGCAGGGCGCTGCGCCGATCGAGCGAAGACCGCGAAGCCCCTTCGAACCTGTTGCCGCAGGTCACAGCGGAGAGTGCGAGCGCGAGCGGGATGCCACTCCCGTCCAGTTGGCTATACGGGCTTGTTGTTTTGTACTGCTCTCGTTATCGTCTGTGCTGCGCCACGGCGGGGAACCTCCGAACCACGGAGGGGTCGCGCCAAAGCTCCCGGTCTGCGCCGGTGCGGCGCCTGGCATCGCCGAGAGGCGAGGGCAGGTGAGAGCACGTGCCCGACGTCGAGCGTTTCGACGAATCGCAGAGAACTCCACAGAGGAAGAGCAACCGTTCGACCTGACGTCGACCGCCCCTCATCGGGGCCCTGACGTGCTCCGCGAAAAGGTCGGACCGCCTGCCTCACGCGAAAGTCGAGGCAACAACGGGGGCGCGTCGCTCCGACGTGCCTTCCCATCACCCAACACTCTGCGAACACGCGAGCAGCAGAACGCTCGTGACAGTTGCCGGTCGCCCTCACCGACCTGGTGAGGGCTTCCGGGAGGTATCACGCCTACTTCGTCGCTGATCGCTCACCTGCCCCGCGCCCTCGGAAGGACCATCGGCATGAAGAACTACGACCCCGACACCGCTACGTACCAGAACCTGCCCGAGCCGTGGCCGCATCGGCAGAGGCAATCGCCGGTCGTCGCGGCCATCTCGATCCCACCCTCCGATCGACCCGCCGCCGAGTACCCCGAGTACGAGCCAACCCCCCAGGATCTCGCAGCCATCGAAGGCCAGGACGACATCGCCATCGAGCATCGCCTCGTCGCCGCGGCCACGCTCGCCGCCTACGAGCAGCGCCACCGTGAGCTACTCGATCTGCGCGCGGCCCTGTCCCCGTTGGCACTCACCCTCGACGAGGACGACGACGAGGACGACCTTTCTGCTCCGGCGCACGCGGCCTGACCCCAGCCGATGCACACGGCGCCGGCACAGGGGTGAGAGACACGCGACCGACACCCCAGGCGGCCAGGGCACCGGCATCGCACGAGCGCTCCCGCCCGTCGGCCCCTCAGACGACCGCTCCCAGTGAGGAGAACACCCGTGGAAGCCCACGACGAAGCACGATCCGGCAGCGGGGCAGTGGTCGCGCTGCTCGCAGCGGGCCCGCGTAGCGAAAGCGAACAGGGCGGCGTGGCGCACGACGATGGCAGCACCACGACACCGCCCCTCGCCCTCGCCCGGCAGCCCGAGGCCCCCGCGCCCGATACAGAGGCAAGCACCGATGCCTCCCCAGCACCCGCGCCGCCGCAGCCGGCCCCAGGGCCGACCAGCGCCGCGGCACCCACACAGCAGGCCCCGACCGAACCCGCAGCCACGCCGGGAACGGACGACAACAAGGAGTCGTCGGCCGTTCCCACGCCACCCGCACTCACCATCCCGGACCCGCCATTCCGGCCGGACAACGGCGTCGTGAACTGGTGGGCCAAGGCCTTCCCACACGTGGTGTGGCTGTCGGTCGTGTCCGGCCTGGCCGGTCAGGTCTACGGGTTCGCCGAGATGTTCGGCTCCACCCCAGGCGCCTGGATCGCCGCTGCTGTCCTCGGCGGAACGTTCGAGTTCATGATGGTCGCCTGCTCGTCACGAGGCCTGCGAGCGATCGGACTCGGCCGAGCTTGGACCGAAGTCGTGCCGTTCCTGCTCATCGGCACGATCGCCGCAGCCCTTGCCTGCCTGATGAACGTGACCCACTTCGAACTGTGGCTCGGCATCGCAGCCGGAACCGTCAGCGGTCTCGGCTACGCGGCCCACGTGTTCTCCCACCTCTACGACGAACTCGAGCACCGTGCCCTGCTCATCGCGTGGCGGATCGAGAAGGCCAAGATCGAGCAGGAGATCGAGCGCCGCACTCGAAGGGAACATCGCGAGTACGAGGAGCGCCTGGCCCTCATGAAGCGACGTGAGCAGGAGAGCGAGCTGACGACGTCGCCGACATCGCAATACCCACGACGTCGAACCCCAGCGGCTGCCGGAACGACCAGCACGACCTCGGTCGACGTCACGAAGAGTGCCGACCGTACCCGGGCTACCTCGACCAACGCGCCCAATCGGTCCCCGGGATCGCGTCGAGCCGCAGAATCGCCGAAGGCAACCAAGGCCGACGCACTGCGCATCGGCCGCCAGGCCGGAGTCGACACCCCGGCGCCACTGAAGCGGGCCCTCCTCGAAGCAGGGCTGAAGCTGCCGCAGTCGGCGACAACGATCGAAACCTGGTGCACCGAGATCAAGAAGTACACCCGCTCCGAACCAGCGACGCCACCGCCGGACGGTGCGCGCGGCGAGGACGGTCTCGCGCCCTGATCGTCCCCGCTCGGAGTGCGGCCATGCCCTATGTCGACGAGGAAGGTCCGACGTCCCTTGCCAGCCAGACTCGCCGACCCCCAACCCACGACCGACACCGACCAGCCCACCCCAGCACCGGTCCGCCAACGCGTCCGGCGGGCCCAGGCCACGCTGCGCCGAGTGGCTCGGCAACGCGAGGGCTTCGCCACCAACTACGGCCGGGCCAGCTCGCCGGTGGAGCGCCTCACCGCCGTGGTCACCGCGCTACGGGCTGTACTGCCGCGGGCAGAGACCGGCCGAAAGCCCGGTGATGCCATCGACTCCCATCTGGAACGCATCACCGATGCCCTGGCCGCGCTGCTCGACGAGCTCCACAGCGCTCAAGAACACGCGGCCACCTCGACCATCCGCAATGACGAACGCCGGATCGCCCGCAACCAGAGGAGGCGGAATGGCACCGGAACCGAACCCGACCGGCCCCACACCGGACGAGAGCGAACCGCGGGCGGCCCGGCCTGACCTCTACCTGGTCGAAGACGCCGACGTCGAGCTGAATCCGACAGAGCCTGCGGCCGAGGAACCCGACCTACAGGCCAACGAGACGGCTACCGACCTCACTGATGACTCACAGCCAGATGATGCGGGGGGTGCCGCTGCGGCGCCGGAGCAGACCGTGCTGTGGGAGCGGGCGGTCACGCCGCAGGCCCCGCTGGACCAACGCGCGCTGGAAGCCATCAGTGAGGTCATCGCCCAACGGCCCCGATGGAACGAGCCCCCGCCCTCGTTCGCCCAGATCTGGCAGTACTCCACCAGCGGGGACTGGACCACAGACGACAACAGCGCCCGCCGCGTCGGCCACAGCCTGTTGGTCCTCATCACGCTCGGCGTGACCTTCCCAGTCCGGTGGGCCACCAACGTCGTCGAGGACAAGCCGATCGCCTTCGTCGTCGCCGCCGTCCTCGTCGCCCTCGTCCTGCTCGCGCTGTGAAGCGCACTGTCTACCAAGGAGTCCGACCATGTCGTGGTCCCTGTTCATCCCCAGCTCGATGCTCTCTCTCGGAGCCGTCCTGCTGGTCCTGGCCGTCGTGCTGGTCTACCTCGACGTCCCCGGCAAGGGCGTCCCCTGGGACAAGGTCGGGGCAGTCGCAGCACTCATCGGCGGGTTCGGCGTCGGGGGAGCGGGCGGCGGCATGGTCGGAGACCTGTACAGCTACCTGTCGCTTGGTGCTGTCTCCGGAGCCGCCAGCGTCACCGCGCAACTGCTCGGCGTCAGCGTTGTCGGCGCCGCGTTCATGGCATTCGCGCTCTGGGCCTACGCGCGGACGCGGAGCAACGGAATCTCCGCACCCACCAAGTTCAAGTCCCTCGGGGTCGTCGCCATGCTCGGGCTCGTAGGCACGTTGGTCGCCATGATCCCGAACTTCTACTCCACGGCTGACCAGCTCGTAGGCGCCTTCGCCTCCACGTTCGCCGCCGCCCTGGCCTGACCTTCGTATGCGACAGACAGGAGCACCCGGATGGAACCGTTCTTCCTGACATGCATGGTCGTCGCCTTCTTCCTGACCAAGGGCAAGGTCGACACCGCTGCCTACAGCAACGGCAAGGAACCACCCGGCGTCGTCCGGGCCCGGATGAAGCACGAGAGCGGGGGCGGTGCACGCACCCCCAGTGGCCGGCCCACCGGCCGCGGGGCCCTGGGCCTGATGCTCGCCTCTCGTTGGGCCAACGCCTGCCAGGCTGCTCAGCAGCGTGCCGAGCACCGGGCCGCACGACGACGGGCCTGGTACGACGAGACCGCCCCGCGCAAGGACGCAGCGTGGCGAGACCGCCAGCAGCGCAAGCTCGAGCGCAGCGACTGGGCGCGTGAACGATGGGCTCAGGCCCGAGGTCTGTTCACCGGTACGTCGACCGGTACCGGCCCCGCCCCGTGGGAGAGCGGCCGGCACACGAACACCGCCCAGCCCGACCGCGACCCGAACACCACCGAGCCGTCGGACAAGAACGTCGACGCTTCACCGACCGAGGACCACACACCGGATACGCCGACCGATCCGCCCGGCGAGGGCGACGACACCCAGCCCGGGCAGGAACCGGACAAGGTGGCCCGCGAGCCCCGGACCGAGTCGGGGCCGGTGGTGACCGAGTCCGGCCCCGTAGCCCGGACACCTGAGCCCGACGCCGAGACGGGTCCGGCGATTCCCGAGCCGGTCTCACCGGTCGCGAACCCACTGCCGGATTCCCGGCCCGCGCCGACCAACGGCGCGACTCACCGCAGCAGCATCGCCCCGCCGACCCAAGGGAGCACCACCGTGTACGAGCAGGCAGTCCAGAAGCTGATCCACGCCGCCGACCAGGTCAACGAGTTCCACGGCAACGTCAGCGCACTCGCCGACCGCCTGGCCGGCGACGGCTGGGGGACCGAGGCCACCGGCCCACTGGCCGACAGCCTCCCGGCGCTCGACGCCTGGGAAGGGGTCTACCGCGACACCGCCGCGGCGATGAAGGCCCAGGGTGACCAGGGGGCCGCCGCCTACGAGCAGGCGCCCTACGTACCCGGCGCCCACGCCGTTCTCGGCTGACCGACGTGCCGACCCGCTCGCACCGTCCAGTCCTGCAGTTCCTCCCAGACAAGGAGATCCACCGATGACCGACCTCAACGTCGACGGCAACACCGACGCCCTGGCCGCGGCCCTGCGGGATGCGGGCGGGGACCTCGAACAGATCGGGCAGACCCACCGCGAGATCACCGAAGAGTTCGAGGGCCAGGGATGGGCAGGCCTCGACGGCCTCGAAGCCGCCCAGCAGCACATGGTGACCGTGACCGACAACCTGGTCGCGGCCGCCGACAAGATCGGCGTCGGCGGCCAGATCGTGCGGGATGCCCTGCTCGGCAACCACATGATCACGAACGCGTCCAAGCAGTCCCTCGGCCACGGCTGACCAGACGCCACGCAGCGACTGCACCAACCAGTGCACTGATGGCGCCCGGGTGGCGATCAGCCCCTTCCCGCACACCGCGGGGGAGGGGCTGATCGCTTTTCCCGACCCATCAGCTCACCACCGCAGACCGGGCATGCCCAGCCCGCGTTGACACGGCTACGCCTCGGCGACCGGCGTGAGGATGAGAAAGGACATCGGCAGTGAGTCCGACAGCGACCCGACAGACCCGCTTCCAGCACGCCGACGCCAAGGCCCGCGCACGTGCTCGAGCTCGCGAGGCCAGCAAGACCAGCACCCCCCAGGTCAGCCGACGCAGTACTGCGGCCCGACCCGAACAGGACGAGACGCCTACCAGGGAGCACGGCTCGAAGATCTGGCAGCGGCTGCGGGACGCGGTCGTGGCAGACGCCCCGGCAGAGAACGAGGGCGGTACCGCTGACCAACGCTCGGAGAACAAGCGTCGCTGGATGATCGCCGACCGCAACCGGCGACGCCGGTGGCCCTGGATTCCCGCTCTCGCTGCAACCAGCGCGGGGACCGTCGCCCACCTCGCCGGGACCGGCCTGCACGCTGCCATGGGCATAAGCCCCACAGCGCCGGCCATCCCTGCCACCATCATCACGCTGGCGGGAGTCCTGCTGTTCGCCCTGCGACACCGCGCATCGGCTGGCCGATGGGTGCCGGAGCTCCTCGCAGCCGGGACCGGAGGCGCCGCACTGACCTACTGGACCGCCGTGCACGGGCCCTCGCCAGCCACCCTAATCCTCGCGATCGTGTCCACCCTCATCGCAGGAAAGCGCTGGTGGCGGGCCCACCCACTCGGCCCGCGAACCGAGCGCCTGGTGCCGGCCGAGCTGCCTCCACTCGAGCCCTCGGCCCCCGACCCCGAGCACGACCCGTACTGCGTGGCCTGGGCGGAGAACAACGCCAGCAAGGAAGGCAAGGCACCCGGGTCACGCCTGACCAACCGCATCGACGACGAGTTCACGACCAGCTTCGACATCGCCCTCAAGCGGGGCGCGCAGACAATCGACGACCTACGAGCCAACCGCTCGAAGCTCGCCGGCGGTCTGGGCGAGGACACCGAGCGTGTGCTGTTCAAACCGGCAGCACGCGGGATGGGCGCTCACTGGGCCCGGCTCACGATCATCCGTAAGGACCCAGTTGCCGAGACCCGATTCTTCACCGGCCCGCACGTTGAGGACGGTGTGATCAAGAAGGTTGCCCGGCACGTCGACGGATCTGGCGAGATCGACGTGACCATGTACGACGACAACGGCACCGTCGGCACGATGATCGTCGGCTCCACCGGTGGCGGAAAGTCCGGCGCAGCCAACATCGTCACCGCATCGGCACTATCGACCGGGGTGCTGAACCTGCTCTACGCCGATCCGAAGGGCAACTCTTCCACCGCCCTCGCCACACGCGCCCGAGTCGCCGTGATCGGCAACGCGAACGTGCTGCAACTGCCCCAGCTCATGACCGCGATGCTCGCCGCGCGTGCTGAACTGGCCGCCGAGCTCCGAGCCGACCTGATCTTCCCAAGCCGGGAGATCCCCGGCTGGATGCTCCTGCACGACGAGTACTCGCTGATCGCCAGCGACCCGAAGGCCCAGAAGACCTGGACCCAGACGGCCAACATCGTGCGCGCCTACGGCATGTGGGCCGTCGCGCTCAACCAGTCCATGGGACAGCCACAGTGGGGCACCGACCACGCACGATCGGCTTTCGCCTCCCAGGTCGTGGCATTTCGGATCAACTCCAAGTCCGGGTCCGACCTGGTCCCGGGGCTGTCGTTCGACCCGAACGACCTGCCCGTCGACGAGCGAGGCCGACCAGTGCCCGGCATGGCCGTGCACGCCCACCACGACACGCCGACACGGTGGGACTTCCTGCCCTCGGACGCCGACGCCAAGCGCATGGCGGAGAAGGGCCTGCCGGCGGCGCCCTACACCACATCCACCGCCTTCGACGAGTTCTTCAACCAGCCCGACCTGCACCCGCTCGACGAGGCCGCCATCACCAGCGTCCTCGGCCCGGCAGTCAACGGACGCTGGCAGGTCGGCGGACCGGGTGCGACGCACCAGTTCGACAGCGACGACCCTGCCGGTCCCGTCGCCAGCGCTCCTGCCACCCAGAAGACGCCCCAGCGGGGTCGATGGGGCGAACGCGGCACCAACGCGGCGACCGGCAAGACCTCGAAGCCGCTCACGCCGATTCAGCAGGAAGTACTCAAGGTCGTGCGGGCCGGCACGACCGCCACCGGAGAGATCGTCGCAGCGGTAGACGCGGCGCGCTCCACCGTCCACGAGGCGCTCGACGTGCTGCGAGACAACCACCAGCTGATCGAGCGCACCGCCCACGGCCACCACCAGGAGATCCCGCAGTAACCAGCACGGATTCACGACGGCCCGGACGTTCAACCTTGCACAGTCACACGTCCGGGCCGTCATCCGACCGACAGATCGGAGGCCCAAAGTGTCCCAGAACGTCACCGGAGACCGCGACAGCGCCACGGTCCTCGCCCAACCTGACGAGAACCTCGACGCCCCGCGCGACTGGCGCGAGTGGTCGATCTGCAACCAGACCGATCCGGAAGCCTTCTTCCCAGAGCACGGGGGCCGCACCGCCCGTCCAGGCAAGCAGATCTGTATGTCCTGCGGGGTCCGCAGCGAGTGCCTCCAGGAGGCCCTCGAGCGCGATGAGAAGTGGGGCATCTGGGGTGGACTGACGCGCCAGGAACGCCGCCACCTCGGACGGAGGGCGGTCTGAGGTGACCCCCACGACCGTCAAGGCCCACGTCGAAGGCCGGATCTACCACGTCGACCTGGACACCGGGACGTACACACTGCCCCTAGGCGTGGCACTGAGCTACCGCTCCGACGATCCCTATGCAGTCACGGTGTCCTTCACCCAGGGAACGGACGACGCCCATGACAGGGTCGACTGGATCGTCGATCGCGCGCTGCTCTGCCGCGGGCTGGAGACCAGCACCAGCAGCACCGACATCGTCCCCGGCCATCCCGCGCCGGACGTCCGCGTCAGCACACACGGCCTCGCCTGCGGCGACTGGACGGTGATCACAGTCGAGTCACCGACCGGCAGAGCCGACATCGGCCTGCCGACCTACGAGCTGATCGACTTCATGGCCGACACCGAGAAGGTCATCGCTCCGTGCAGCGAATCCGAGCATCTCGGCGCACTGCACAACAAGATCGACCGTCTCCTGCGCCAGGGAACCGGGCGGTGATCCGAGTACGGCCCAGGTGCCGATACTGCCGCCGTCCGATCCCCACAGCGCGACCGGAACCCGCCGGCACGAGCTCCGACGCTGGCCAGGGCGCACCCCCGCCACCGACCTGTACCCGCCGACGCTGTCGACGACGAGCGGCGCAGGACCCGCGTGGGTAAAGACCTCGCCCGAATCCTCACCGCAGCCGGACGACAGGGCTTCGCCCTGCGCCCCACCCGACGAGGACACATCGTCATCACCAGAGCCGACGGAACACGCGTCACCACCGTCAGCGGCACCGGAAACCGCCACACCCAGGTCCGCGTTCTGGCCCAGCTCCGCCGAGCCGGCCTCTGCTGGCCGCACTAACCCGCTCGCACGAGCCCGCGGCGAGCACCCCAGCTGACCACCCAGTTCGCCTCAACCCTGACCTCAAACCCCTACCGCGAGGGAGCACGCTCCATGACCACATCGACACCGCAGCCCGATGTGTGGACCGGCAAGCTCGACATCGCCGCCGTCGAGGAACCCAGTGACCTGGTGGTCATCCACCGTCAGCTGTGTCAGGCCGCGACCGCGGCCGGAGTCGGTAGCACGGCCGGAAAGTCGTTGACCCAGGCCGCTGCCGTTGCCTCGACCCTGCATCTCACCTGGACAACCTGGCCCTCCCAGGGCGGCGGCGATCCGCTGGCCCTCGACACAGTCCACGCCTGCCTGCGGACGCTCTTCACCGCCGACCTCACGAACCTCGGATACAGCGACACCGATCTGCCCTACCAGTGGATCAGGCAGCTGCGGATGGTCCTGAACGAGCACCAGCGATCGGCCACGCCCCCTGCTGGAACGCGGCTGTGGCGCGCACAGCTGCTGCGCTCTCTGCTCGGCCTGCGAAAGTACTGACCCAGCCGGCCATCACAAAGCCCCAGGCGGGGCGCGGTCGACGCTTGCCTGCACCCCGCGCCCCGCCTGGCCTCACTGCTCACCGACCCGCCGCGCCGCGCCCGCACGTCGGTGATCACCGGCAGCACCGAGCCGTGCGCCGGAACCGCTTCCAGCGCGGCGCGGCGACCGATGCCCAGATACCCCCAGCCAGGGAAGGCCCCCATGCCTACAGACGCAGACTCGCATTCCACCCACACCGATGACCGGGGCGAGCGGCCTCACCTCGACGAGAACCCGGCTGCCCTCCCGCTCATTCAGCGGCCGGAGGTCAACTGGCTCTGTGTGCTCCTGACCACTGTCCTGACACTGGGCATGAGCATCCACATCATCGTCAGCAACGCCGGGTCGGGGCTACCGGACATGGCGCCTGAACGCCTTGTCGGCGGCTTGATGCTTATCGTCGGCATCTGGATGGCATACGAGGTTCTCGACTCTGCCCTGCATTGGGAAATGGAGCAGTTCGCGATTGCCCAGTCTCGCCGCGGCGCTGCGCTACAGAACACAGACTGTCGGAGGAACGTGGTAGATCCCACCGAGCTGCGCAGCTAATACGTCGTCGGCGCCCGGCACCGGACAGGAGCTACCCGCAATGATGAATCGATCCGCACAGAGCGACCTGCCCACAACTCAGCTGATACCGAGCGAGAACACACCTGCGACTGCGCACGTCGAGATGTTGGCGCAGATACTCGACCCGATCTCGTTCGAACCGCTCCCGCAGAGCCCCACCCTCGGCCAGGTGTGGGACCAGATCTGTCGGCAGGGCACAGCGCGCAAGCACGCCGAACGTGCACTGCACGCCGGATACCGGCCCACCGCGGACCAGGGGTGACCATCGTGGACGCCGTCGAGGCCGACGAGCGGCTCACCGCACTGGTCAGCGCACACCGCGCCGAGCAAGCGGCTTACCGCAGCGCCCTCGCTGCCGAGAACCCCGCCCAGGCAGCCGCTTACACACAACGACTCGGGCAGATCGCTCAAGCCGTGCGGACAACCGGACGCGCCGACCTCGCCACCGCCCTCGCCGAGGAGACAAACGCCGGCGCGGTGCTGCTGACGCTGCTCACCGCAGCCGACGAGGTCTCACGAGACCAACTTCCCGCAGCCCTGACCCGTTTCCAGGCCAGCAACGACGCCGTCGACACCCGCCTGAACGGCTCCACGAAAGGAGAGCGCGCCAATGTCTTCGAGCGACACTCCCACCCGCACGCCAGCTGAGGGCGACGACCGTGGCAAGAACAACGACGGCGGCAACGAGGACACCGCCGCCGCCAGAGTGCGCTACACCTTGAGCGAGGGCCGGACGCCACGCCGGGCGGACGTCCGCGGGCTACTCGCCGAGCACGACCAGCTCCATGACGACCTGGCCCTCACCGAGGCGACCTCCACACAGCGGGCCGGGCAGCTCACCGAACGCACCGCCGACCGGGACCGCCTCGCCGAACGGCTGGCGCAGCTGACCAGGAACCTCCCGCCCTGCCCAGCTACGACACCGGTCTACGGCTCCGACTGCACCGCCGGGCTCGCCGGGCACACCGGACTCCACCGCACTATCGGCGGTTGGACCTGGGCCTGACGGCTGACGGTCTCGCCGTCCCGACCACCGGTAACGTCCCATGACGCGATACGACGAAGGCTCGTCCCCGGATACCGGGGACGAGCCTCGTCAATACAAAGCCCCGGTCGCGTGACCGCCGAGGGGTCAGAGGCTTCCGGGGCTCTTCACAGACCATGCTACACGACTCGGCACAACCCGACACCAGGATTGCAGCAGCGAGAGGCGATGATGAGCGAACCTGACCGCTGGATCGAGGACTGGCTGTCAAGACCCCGGTTCGCCGTCTACCTCGCCGACGCCGACGGCGACCCCACGCTCGCCCTCGCCCGCTACGGATGGAACGCCCGGGCAGCTGCTGCGTTCCACCACGACCTCGGCCACCTGGAGGTCGCGCTCCGCAATGCCTACGACCGCGCGCTCAGCTCCCGCGATCGAGCGGGTGACCCGCATTGGGTGCACGCCCCAGAACGACACTTCCCGAGGCAGATGAGGAAGGGGCGCCGCGGCCCCTACGATGCGAACCACACGACCCGCAAGAAGATCACCGAGGCCGTCTCCGCGGCCGCCGAGCACTCCGGCACCGATCAGCCGGCCCCGGGCAAGGTCATCGCGGAGCTGAACCTCGGCTTCTGGCGGTACCTCACCGTCAACCGCCACGACCAGCTGTGGCGCACGCACCTACACCGTACGTTCCCCCAGGGAACGAAACGGATCGACGTCCGCGACCGCGTCGACCAACTCCACTCGCTCCGCAACCGGGTCGCCCACCACGAGCCGCTGCTGCAGTTGCCCCTCGCGGTTCGACACCGCGACCTCCTCGCGGTCGCCGGCCTCCTGTCGCCGAGACTGCGCGACCACATCGCCGACCACTCCCCGGTCCCCGCCGTGCTCGCCGACCGGCCCTAACTCGCTCCTCGTGGCCGACCTCCAGGAAACGGTGCTCAGGCGGGCTTCCCCCGGCCGTAGACCTCGGTGACCCGCCCCGCCAGGCCTCGTAGTCAGTCTGGTCTGCGTCCAAGCCGATAGCGGCGATGCAGTCGGGGCAGAGACCCGCGATCACCAACAGAGACGAGCCGGGGCACCGCGTACAGGGAAGAGGCTCGGCATCCGGGTCGCGGGCTTGGACGGTGTCGGTCACCGCCTCATCATGCGCCCTCGACCGAGCCCAGCCGCGCCGACGGGGCTGCCGCCATCGCCGATCGTGGCGCGGCTCTCGACGGCGGGCAGCCAGGTAGGCCTCCACACCTGAGCAGCAAGCTCAGGCAGCGCTGAATGCGACCTGGGCGCCGACGAGCCGGCCATCGGCACGAGCCTGGTCGATGCGCGCGGTGCGATCCTCGGCATGCAGGTCGACACCGGTCGCGACGAGCACGGCCAGCGTCCCGCGTTGGGCGGCGATCTCGGCCCAGCCGGCGGGCGCCCCCGGGCCGATATCGCCGTCATACCCCAGCATCCCGGCCGTGAGCTCCAGCGTCCCGCTGGCAGCGGTGAACACCGCCGCCCCGCCGGAGGGGGACGGAAGCTCGAGCAGCGTCTCGACGTCGAGCGCGGGGACGAGCGTGAATCCGTCGCCGAGCAGCGCGGCGAGCACCGCGTCGACGATCTCGGCACCGGGGTGCCCGTCGCCGGTGAGCACCTGCAGGCGCGGGACGAGGGTGAGCGTGGCGGCGGCGGTAGCGCCGCCTCGATCATGAGCGGCGTAGACACCGGGAGTCGCGTCGATCGTCAGCAGCGGGTCAGGATCGAGGCCGCCGGTCACCGGCCGGCCACCGAGACGAGGGCCTCACAGCGTGCGATCTCGGTGCGTAGCCCCGCGGCATCGGCTCGGTGCTCGCACGCACCGTCGCTGTCACCGGCGGCGTAGGCCCGCTCGGCCAGCAGCAGGTGCCCCAGCGACCGCGAAGTGAACGGGGCGCCGTCCAGCGGCGTGTCCAGATCGGTCATGACTTCGAGCCTGACCGCGCGGGCACCGCCAGGCAATGGGGCCACGCCAAGCTGCGGATAACTCAGCTTGGGGCTGAGGGAGCCCCTTCACCGCGGTGCCGGTGGAAGTGCAAGCCGAATGAGCCGCGGGGCGGCGAAATGCCTAGGTCAGGAGCGGCCCTTGTGTCTGTATCCGCACCTCAGCACGACCACAGTCGAGCCGCACAACGACGAAGCGGCACCGCAGCAGGAGGAACGGTGCGCGAGTCCGCACCTCGAGCTCCGCTACCGTGAGACCGAGCCGACACGGCCGAACACGGGCGCTCCAGGTGACCCGGGCTGCCGGCCGGTCGGCGGGGTCGGTGGCTGTTTGCCGACGTCCTCGGCACGTCCGGGGGTGGACCCTGCGGGGTTCGGCCACCGACCCCACCCTCGCCGCGCCGCAGCCCACATCCCACCACCGTCGCTTCCGGAGACGCCCGTGCCGACCACCAACCGCATCGACGTCGACGGCCGCCCGCACATCAACCGTGCCGAGATCGCCGACCGCACCGGCATCAGCGCCAAGACCCAGCGCAACCTCTACGTCGAGCGCGCCACGAACGGCCACCCCGAGGCGCACCTGCAGGGCCGCGAGGCCTTCTTCGACGAGCAGCGCGTCATCGAGTGGTACACCGCCTGGGCCGAGCACAAGCAGGCCAACCGGCGGCCGCCCCAGGACGACGCGGGCGACGCGGACGAGCTGCTCGACGTCCCCGCCGCCACCCGGTTTCTCGGCTACGCCAGCCAGTCCACGATCCGGGGCTACCTCGCCCGCAACGACGGCTACTTCCCCGAAGCCGACGACTGCGAGGATCTGCCTTCCGGACGCGTCCGGCGCCGCTGGAAGCGCAGCACGCTGCGCGCGTTCGCAGCACGGGCCGCCCGCCCCGGGGACGCGGTAACCGGCCGGTCCCGGCGCTCACGCCACCGCACACACCCGTCGTAGCGCACCCCTTCTCACCAGGGAAAATGCGCAGATCGGTATTGCCAACCATCCATAAACGCTGTAAAGTAGGACATGTTGGGAGGGACGGCAAACCCGCCCGACACCGCAGCCGAAACACCTGGAAATGGGGGACACCCATGCGCTTGATCAACCGTGTTCGCGCGTCGGACATGTTCAGCTGGACCGACCTGTTCTGCGGCGCCGGAGGGTCGTCGTCAGGCATCGAGAGCGTGCCGGGCAACACCGTGATTACAGCTTGTAATCACTGGGCCTTAGCGGTCGAGACGCACAACCACAACATGCCGCACGTCGACCACGACGTCGCCGACATCGCCGAGATCGACCCCGCCCGGTACCCGTCCACCGACGGGCTGTGGGCCTCGCCGTCGTGCACGTTCTGGTCACAGGCGCGCGGCGAGCGCCAGGACTTCGCCGACCAGGCGACCGAGCCGACCCTGTTCGACCTCGCGACCACCGAGGACATCGAGGACGAGCCCCCGCTGGCCGACGAGGCACGCGAGCGGTCCCGCGCGCTGATGCACGACGTGCCCCGCTTCGCCGAGCACCACCGCTACAAGGCCGTGGTCGTGGAGAACGTGCTGCCGCTGCTGAAGTGGGCGCACTTCCCGAAGTGGATCGCCCGGATGAGGGCGCAGGGCTACCGCCACGAGGTCCTCACCCTCAACAGCGCGTTCGCCCACCAGCTCGGCGCACCCGCCCCGCAGCTGCGCGACCGGGTCTATGTGGTCTTCTGGCAGGAGCGCTACCGGCGCCCGGACTTCGAGCGCTGGACCCGCCCCCGCGCCTGGTGCCCGACCTGCGGCGAGGTCGTGACCGCGATGCGGGCCCCGAAGAACCCCAGCAAGCCCCACGGCGCCTACGGCCAGCAGTACGTGTTCCGCTGCCCGCACGTGTCCTGCCGTAACGACATCGTCCAGCCCTACGTGCTCCCGGCCGCCGCCGCGATCGACCTGGCCAACCCCGGCCAGCGCATCGGCGACCGCGCACGCCCGCTCAAGCCGAAGACCTACGCGCGCATCGAGGCAGGCCTGCGCCGCCACGCCGGAGCCATCGTGCTGGAGGCCGCCGGAAACACCTTCGAGCGCCGCCCCGGCGTGCGGACCTGGCCGGTCGAGGACCCGCTGCGCACCATGCACACCACCCCCTCCAAGGCGATCGCACACGCCCCCCTGATGCGCGCACACGGCACCGCTGGACTGCAGCGAATCGCCGAGCGTCGGGCCGCGACCGCGCTCGACGGTCTGGTCATCCCGGTCGAAGGACGCGAGGGCAAGGTCGCGCAGCCGACCAGCCGGCCGATGCGCGTGCAGACCGCGCGCAACGAGAACGGGCTGCTCGTGCCCTGCGGCGGCACCTGGAACACCGAGGCCCGCCCGACCGACGAGCCGATGCGGACCCGCACCACCCGCGACACCGAGGCCGTGGTGGTCGTCCCGCTGCGCAACAACAACCGCGCCAAGACCGTGCACGACCCGCTCGACACCTTCGCCGCGAACGGCAACCACCACGGCCTGGCCATGCTGATGCGCAACAACACCGGCGGCGCCGAGATGTGCACCCCGATCGACGAGCCCGCGCGCACGCTGACCACCGCCGGACACCAGTCGCTGGTCTCCTGGGACCCCGACGTCCTCTACGCCTACGACACCGGATCCCTGCGCGGCGTGAACCGGCCGATGCCCACCCAGACCGCCGTCGAAGGCGACGCGGTGATGCAGACCGACATCCGAGTCGAGGACTGCCGATTCCGGATGCTGATGGCCGACGAGGTCAAGCTCGGCATGGCCTTCGCGCCCGGATACGTCCTGCTGGGGACCAGCTCGCGCGACAACGTGAAGATGTGCGGCAACGCGGTCACCCCGCCGGTCTCCCGCGACATCATCGCCTGCGTCGTCGAGGCCGTGACCGGCACGAGCATCAACGAACCAGCGCCCCGATAGGCAGGGGCTACGCGCCTGAGCCTCGACGTCGCCCGTCGGACCGACGGGCGACGCCGAGGAGGTCAGCTAACGGCCGCGAGTTCAGGTGATGGCCGGTGGCTCGCCCCGAAGGGCGACGCCCGAAGGCGCCCGGCATGAGGCCACCGGCCATCCGCGTCACGGCCCGCGAACCGAGGGCCCGAAGGCGCCCGAAGCGCCGCGACGCCCACCGAGCCTAGACCGAACCCCGACCGGGCCACGTTCCATCACCAACACACGGAGGACACGATGACCGGCACCCGACAGACCTACGTTGACCGCCTCGCCACTGGCGACTTCCTCTTTGAACTCTCGATTCGTCGCATGACGGGCGAGTGGGATGCGCCTGTCGCGACGCAGCCGATCGTCGCCGTGGAGCTGTGCGACGACGTTGACCCGTACTACCGGCTCACCCTCGCCGACGGGACCGTCGCCGATGACGTGCGCGGCGACATGCGGGTCGACGTACTCGCCTGAGCCGGCCCGTCATCCGTCCGGCTGGTCACGCACCAGCCGTGGCGGTAAGCGGGTCGGCCCATCGGGGCCGACAACGATCTTCGGTCGCCGCCGACCAGACCAGGCCCTCGCGCATCGACACCGTCTCCCCAGGAGGACCCGTCATGACCGCCACCACCCGTGAGCTGATCTCCGCCACCGCAGGCGAGTGGACACTGACCGGGATCGTCAAGGCCGACACCGCATGCCAGTGCTGCACCCGCCGGGTCCGGGCCCGCGCGTTCCAGGTCAACCACCCCGAGTACGGCGAGCTGGAGTTGGGACGTCGCTGCGCGGTCCGGGCGACCGGGTGGAAACAGCCCGAGCGCGGCGCCCGGATTGCGGCGCGGGTCGCCGAGGTGAAGCGCCGTCAGGAGGTCGTCGGGGCGGCGTTCCCGGCCCTGGCCGAGGCGTACCAGGCCGAGGAGGAGCGGGGGCGCCAGGAACAGGCGGCCGGGTTCGAGCCGCGCTACCCGGGCCACGACGTCCGGGGCCGCCGGTTCTACCTGTTCCAGCTCGCGACGACCGAGGACTTCCTCTGGCACGACGAGGCCGCCGAACAATGGCGAGCGTTCGTGGTCGAGCGGCAGCCCGCGTTCGAGAGCACGGCCCACTGAGCCGCCCTCGCCCCGCCATCGTCGGAACGAGTGCACAGGCCGCAGCGTCGTTCGTGAACTGCACGGTCCGCTGCGCTCCCCGGCTGCCGCGCGATCACTGCGCTAGCGCTCCGTGATCACTTGCCACTGACCCCTGCTGGGCGCGCTGAGAGCCGTACCCGGCCCCTCGCGGGGATGGTGCTGGCCGCGTCCCGACGGCATCGGCGACGACTTCCCACGGGCGGGGCGAGCGGGAGGCTTTTGGCCGGCGCCGGACAGAGCCGATATGCGCGACGACGTAGGAATGCACCCGAGTCCGCAGCGCCTCGCGGCTTGGCATCGTGGTGGGCGTCGTGCCGGTCGGCCCCGGGTGAGGATCTCTCCTTGCGTCGGCAGCAGGACGGTGCACGAGAACCTGCTCCGCTCAACAGCCCCTCCGCTGGCGCTCCGGCCGCTCCGCAAGCTCCGCGATCGCTATCGCGAGGCTGACCGCTCCACAGAACCTCGTGCAGAGCGCCGTCCTGCCGACGCAAGGAGAGACCCCCACCCTCAGCGGGGACCGCCCTGCCCGACGCCCGAGCTGATCTTCGGCCCTGCCGGGCCGCCCCCTCCGGGGGGGGCAGGGCGCTGCCCTGGACCCGGCCTCGCTTCGGAGAGTCCCCAACCCAAACCCGCAGGTCAAACCCCAAATCAACCCCGAAACCTCTTGCCACCACTCCATGAGCGCTGTAAACTCTAAAATAACAGAGAGCGGATAATAGTCGGCGACGCCCTGGCCACCGGGGTCACGACCTGGCTGACCCAGGGCCCGGACGGGCCGATGGGCAAGACGATGCTGTGCCCGCTCGTCGACATGTGGACCGAGGGCCGCGGTGACGCCCCCGCACCGGCAGAGCCCCCGGCCGCTCGCTGCCGGTGTGGCGTCCAGCGCGGGACCGAACACCTCCGGAACTGCGCGGAGCGCTGCCAGAACTGCGGTGGCGACCCGGACGGCCCTCGTCAGTGCGAGCACGCAGCCCCGGCCGTCGAGCTGCCCGTGACGCTGTCGTCGGTCGACGACGTCGCGGCGGTCGCGGAAGCTCACGGGCTGACCGTGCGCTCGTCGGGGCCGGGCTGGACGCAGTGGCGCGACCCCGAGACGAAGGCAGTCGTGCGCTGCGAGGCGTGGCAGTCGGGCGTCGAGCGGGTCACGGTCGCGGGTCGCGCCGGAGCCGACGTCTATCGCCCGGTGGCGCGCCGCACGGTGGTCGCTGCGATCGAGGCTGCTCGGGGTGAGACCCGGTGAGCGCCGTCGAGCGGCCCACCGACGGGCCGGAGTCACTTCTCCAGTTGCTGGATGCGGGAGCGACTGACGCCGAGCGCGGCGGCCACCTGTCCGAGGCTCATGGTGCGTCGGAGTTCCTGCACGGCGGCGGTGGTGAGGGTGCGGTACTCGACGATGGCGCGCTGCGCTTCGGCGGTCGCGGCCATGGCGGCTTTGGCTCGCTCGGTCGTGTCGGGGATGGCTCGGATGGTGTTGGGGCGGCGCATGCAATCAATGTACATCCCCCCCTTACAAGTGCAGAGGGAGACTATACAGTTTGGTGTATGACGACGACCTCCGCCCCCGCCGCCCCGTTCCGCTACCTCGGCATCACCGACGAGTGCGTGAAGTGCGAGCGGTGCGGGAAGGCCGAGCTCAAGTCGACCGTCGTCCTCGCCATCCTCGACGCCGACGGCAACGTCGACGCCGTCACCTACTACGGGTCGAGCTGCGCCGCCCGCGCCCTGTCCCTCGGCCGGGGCGGGGCCCGCAAGGTCCTCGACGACGCCCGCGCCGCCCACCGCGACACCATCGCCCGCGCCGACGACGCCCGCCGGATGCTCGCCGCCCGCGGGTGGACCGCCGACGCCGCCCCCGCCGGCACCGACCTCGACGTCGCCGCCTACAAGCGGAATGTGCACGTCTACCACTACAGCCCGCACCTGTTCGCCGACCTGAACGCCCGCGGCTGGGCCGGGTGGCGCCAGGACGTACTCGACTCCCACGCCCGCATGGCCGCCGCGATCCGCGACGCCGCCCTGCTTGGGCTCTGACCGGCCAGCCCGCTCGCATGGAACGGCGTCCTCCCGATCGCTACCACTTGAAGGGACCCACAGTGACCCCGGCTGTCCCCGATCTCGCCCCGCGCGACGTCCCGCCGCTGCACTTCGCGTGCACCGTCTGCGACGAGATCCACCCCGTCCGTACCCGCCCCCTGCCCGGGGTACGACGCATGCCGATCTACAGCCACGGCCCGCGCGGGAACCGCTGCCCCGGCGGCGGTCTCCCCGGCAAGACGTGGATCCAGACCCGCCGCCTCCCGCAGTGGCAGGACATGACCGACCTCGACCGCGGCGCCGTCCTGATGTTCCTGTGGAAGGTCCACTGGGAGCGGAGCTTCGCCTACGCCCGCGAGAACTACCCGTGCACCTACCGGGACGCCCCGGCGCTAGTGGCGCTGACGAAGCGGGACGCCTGCTCGCACGCCGCCCAGGTAGTGAAGGAGCTGACGGGCGAGCCTGGTGACCGGGCGATCGCTCGGTACCTCGGCGAGGCCGAGTACAAGCGGCTCTACGACCTGGCGCTCCACACCGAGTGGACGGAGCGCCGCTGTGGCTGAGAACCCGACTGTGCCCGACGGGCCGGACAGCGGCCGCGTGACCTACGTCGACTCGGTCACCGACGCGCTGAACCACATGATCCCCGCCATCCCGGTCGAGTTGCTGCGCTACTACGTGCTGCTGGTGCTGGTGAAGGGCACCGCGACCAGCCTGGAGGACGTCCACGACGCGTGGGCGATGTGGCGGATTGACACCCGTCCCGATCACCCGGCCCTGGTGCCGTTCGAGGAGCTGACTCCCGAGGTGCAGGGGTACGACCGCGAGTACCGGGACGCGATCCGGCGGGTCGCTGCGGAGAGAGCGTCATGACCCGCCGGTGCCGCTGGTGCGGCTGCACGCTGGCGTGGTGGCGGCTGCTGTCCGCGTACTGCCGCCGGTGCGCGTACAGCGACGGCGGAGCCCCATGCCGTCGGGGCGAGTTCACGGGACGAACCGAGCGACAGGTATGGAGGCGAGAGCCGTGAGCGCTACCGAGCCTGACGGGCCGGACACCGAGCTGGCCGACGCGATCGCGTGGGTCCAGAGCTGCGACATCGCTCCGGGTGACCTGACCGCCTGGATGCACGCCTCGCCGAAGACGCGCAGCCACGTCGAGACGATCGTGCGTGCCGTGCTCGCCCGCCCGGCCGCCGGGCGGGACCTGACCGACGTCGAGGACGGTCCGACCGCGGTCGAGCTGCTGGACGCCCTTGAGGGGATGGGCGCCGCCCTCGTCGACATCGGGATCGCACTCGGCCTGCCCCGGCCGTCGGGGATCGCCCGGTGGGGTGCCCCGGAGATCCTCGCCCGGATCGCAACCCTTAACTCTGAGTTAGGGGTTCCCCCGCGGGCGACGGCGCGGATCGCGCAGGCTCGAGCTGACCAGGCCGAGGGGTACGGCTCGAAGGAGATCACCATGACGGACGCGATGACCAAGGCTCAGATCAGGCAGGCCGAGCGGGAGTTCAGCGCGGCGTGGATGCGCGCCGAGGAGAACGCGGACGAGCGGGCCGCCGCCTACCTGCGGTCCGAGATGCGCCGCGCCGCGCGGCGACTGGTCGCGCTGACCGGGGAGGGAGATATCGACGGGCTCGACCCGGAGCAGGTGCGCGCCGAGTTCCGCGCCTACGACGACGGGCTCGGCCGCCAGACCCCGTCAGGGGCCGATGTGGCAGTCCTGGCTGCCGAGGGGCACCGCGTCACCCTGCAGCTGGCCCGGCTGGAGGCGTGACCCCGCACAACCTCACCATCAAGGAGTTCGCCATGGACACCCTCGCCCGCATCGAGTCGACCCCCACCACCTCTGTCCTGCTCGCCGTACTGCTGCGCCTCCTGCGCGGCATCGGCGGACGTGACGGACACGGGATCGTCGCCGGGATGCCCATGAGTGCCGACGAGCTGCGCGGAGCGTTCCGCGCGATCCGCCCGCACCTGGAGGCCGGTGACCGCCACCGCGCCGAGCTCGCCGCCACGGAAGCCCTGACCCCCGGCTACCGCACCTTCCACAACGCCGGAGCGCGGGACACCGCACGAGACGAGGGCAACCGACTCGTCGCGGCCGTTCTGGACGCGGTCACCGACCTCAGCAACCGCTGAACATCGACACGAGAGGAACCACCATGAACCAGCAGACCGCGGGCAACGAGGGCCTCGCGCATCTGGCGTGGGTCTTCGGCAACGGCTGGACAGCCAGCGACGTCGGTCCGGCGATGTCCTGCATGGAAGCCGACGCGATCACGGCCGCGCTCGCCCGGGCCCGCTACATCGACGAAGCCGAGGTCTGGCTGCGCGGGCACGCCGCAGCCGACAACGAGGAGCAGGACACCCACTGGGGCATGCCCCAGGAGGCACTGCGCGACTACTCGCACAACTGGATCTTGTCGCGAAGCAGGGCTATGCAACGAACCGGGAGGAGAGCGAGGAGGGCGTGGCCTCGGTGGCCGTGGCCGTTCCCTCGGCGAGCGGGCTGCGGTTGGCGATCAACGCATCTGCCCCGGTGTTCCGCTTGCCTCCCCGCAAGGTGAAGACCCTCGTCGCACTCCTCGATGAGGCAGCCGTACGTCTGGCCGACCTGACCTCCTGAAGGCTCGTCGTCTCTTTCCCCTGCGACCTGGTGCAGGGGTCGTTCGGCGCGTTCTGAAGAGAGCTCGAGCCATGCTGGACTGTTGGCGCCGCGCAAGCTATTGTGTCTTCTAGTTAGAAACAAGTTCTGCTCAGCAGATAAATATGCGAAGAGGATGATCAATGCAGATCGTACTGGTGCACGGCGGATGGGTAGGCGGCTGGGCGTGGGACGGCGTCGCCGACGAATTGCGCAGAATGGGGCACGAGGTGATCGCGCCGACGCTGCGCGGTCTCGAAGACGGTGACGTGGACCGCTCCGGCGTCACGATGAGCATGATGGCGCGCGATCTGATCGATCAGGTAAGAGAGCTCACCCAGCTCGACATCGTGCTCGTCGGTCATAGCGGCGGAGGTCCGCTCATCCAACTCGTCGCTGAGGCGATGCCCGAGCGCATCGGCCGGGTCGTCTTCGTCGACGCCTGGGTGCTGCGCGACGGCGAGACCATTAACGACGTGCTCCCCGATCCGTTGGTCGCAGCGATGAAGGCGCTTGCGAGTCAGTCCGACGACAACACCGTCGTCATGCCGCCTGAGCTCTGGGCCGCGTCTATGCAGGACATGTCCCCGTTCGAGCAGCAGCAGCTCGCCGCGCTCGAGCCGAGGCTCGTCCCAACGCCGGCAGGCTGGTCCTATGAGCCGATCCGCCTCGACCAGTTCTGGGCGAGCAGCATCCCGTCAAGTTATGTGTTCCTCGCTCAGGACCAGGCCGTTCCCGCTGAGATCTACCAGGCCGCGGCCGGGCGGCTTGATAGTCCGCGCACGATCGAGATCGACGGAAGCCATTTGGTGATGCTCACGCATCCGGAGAGGCTCGCACGGGCCCTCGACGCCGTCATTGCCTAACAGGCCTGGGGAAGCTATGGATTCGATTTCACGCCCAGACGACGTCGCGCCGATCTCGTACACCGAACTGGCGCCGTCGGGTGCGCCTGCTCGGTGGATCGTCCTCGTGCACGGGGGTGGTGTCTCGAAGGAGTGCTATCTCGAGACGCCCGACGGCCGACAGGGCTGGGCGGCACGATTGGTATCGCTTGGCTACGGTGTGCTGGTGGTGGACTGGCTGGGGTTGTCCTATGAGGCGGCCCAACACGTCGATGATCGTGCGGCGTCTGCGCGGCTGGACTATGAGAGCGTGTGCCGAGGGATGGGCGTGTTCCTCTCTGGTCTCGGCCGGAACGTCGTGCTGGTCGTGCACTCGATGGCAGGTCCGATTGGCTTCCGCCTCCTAGAGACGCATGGCGATCTCATCGACGGGCTCGTAGCCGTCGCTCCGGGCCCGCCTGGAAATGTACAGGCGGTGCCCGAGATCGTGAGGGAGTCCGACCAGGAGGTCTCCATCCGTGGAGCGGCCATCGACTGGACCATCCCGAAGATGGGTTTCTGGGAACCCACAAGCGCCTTCGTGAACGACAAGGCCATCGGACCCAGCCGGCGGTTCCCCCGCGAGTGCATCGAGGTGTTCCGCCGCACCCTTCGGCCGATCCCGGCCCGGATGCTTTATCAGCGTCAGAACATCGGTGGGAGCCAAATGAGGATCGGGCCGACCGACGCGTTCACGAACAAGCCGATTCTCGTCTTCACGGGTGGAGCCGATACCGACCACCCCTCGCAGCTGGATCAGGACATCGTGGCCTGGCTCACCGATCAGGGCGCCGCCGTCACCTTCTGGTCGTCCGAACTGCCTGTTCTCGCTGGGAACGGCCACATGCTGATGGTCGAAGACAATAGCGACGAGCTCGCTGACGAGATCGCGCGGTGGATCACGGCGCTCTGACTCGCCACCGTATCGTCCCGGCCATTATTTCAGCCGACCCGACGTCCCCAACAGCGGAGGAGAACGCCAGTCGTTTCCTTCGTGTCACTCGAGGGAACGCTGTGCCAGCTCGTTGCCGACTACGACTTGGTCGATCGGGCCCTTGCTCGAACTCCTCATTTCATACGTCTGGCGATGGACTCAAGGGAGATGTTCGCCGACGGCCGCGTGCAACTCCAGGTCATCGGTGGACAGCTGAGGCGTCTGCCACGACGCATCGAGACGATCGGTTCGCAGCTCGAACGGAACGTTCGGGCTGAGCATAAGGATGTTCCGAGACCTCCAGGAACGCGGATGGATCGGTTCGTTGGTCGGGGAGCTGACGACCACCCTGGTTGGCGTGGCGCTTATCGTCGCTGCGGTGCTACTTTCGGTCTCGGGGGGTGGCCCCCAGCTCGCCCCGACGTCGCACTCCTACCGTTCCTAGGGGCGGGGTGGTCGGCCTCGCGGGCAGGCTCCTCGTGCTGAGGCCGCTGCGCACCTCCTTGATGCGCACCACGCTGATCGCCGGATCCTGGCAAACTATCCCGCGACGCGAATTCGCAGGGGGTGTCGGCGCGACTTTCGATCGACGTACAGTGCCGTCCGTTAACAAACGATCGGTTCGTGCGACCGAACTGTCGAACGCCTGTGCATCGCTGCGGCGAGTTCCTCATGGCGCAGTACCTGGGTTTCGCTTCCGGAAGAAGATTTCACGAACCCCAGCGACACGGTGTTGCGGTGACGTTCGACGAAAGAGAAGAAGGATGGCCCGGCGAATCCCAATCGCGCGAAGTCTCGCCTTCGAAATGACAGAAGCGCTCCTGTGCTCGCGCGTCGGTTACTTCGCACCTTCTAGGTGTGACGTTATCAATTAGGGTGATGACGACCGGTGACGGGTACCGGTACCTGCTGAACTCTGTCGTGTCCGGTGACGGCGACCGCGACGCCTCGTCTGTGTTGACGCGGTATTACGCGGAGGCCGGGACTCCTGGCTCGATGTAGCGCCGAGGGGGTCGCTACTGGTCGGTTCCGACGTTGTGTTCAACCCAGTCGCGCAGATGCTTCAACGGGGCGGCTGCGCTGTGTCCGAGGTCAGTAAGTTCGTACTCCACGCGAGCGGGAACCTCGGGGTAGACGGTGCGAGTGAGCAGGCCGTGGTCTTCGAGACGCTTGAGGGTCTGGGACAGCACCTTGGGGCTGACGCCTTCCAAGCGTCGTTTGAGTTGCCCGTTGCGTTGCGGCCCGTCTTCGAGCGCACCGATGGCCAGGGCGCTCCACTTGTTGGCGAGCAGGTCGAGCATGTCGCGGCACGGACACATGGCCGCGTACACGTCGTTCCGGTCGCACTCATCCACGGTCTGACTCATACGTTCATGGTATCCGATGGGTACTAGGTTGCCTTGACGGTAACCAGTAGGTCTGGGGAACCATAATTGGCATGACGGCTACGACTGCGATCGGATACGAGAAGAACCTCCCCGCCACCGACCCCGAGGCGCTGACCGCCCGCGAGGTCGAGGTGCCCGAACTTGGACCGCATGACTTGTTGGTCGAGGTCGAGGCGGTCTCGGTGAACCCGGTCGATGTGAAACTGCGGGAAGGCGCTCCTGCGAACGGGTTCAAGGTGCTCGGCTTCGACGCCGCCGGTACGGTGCGCGAGGTCGGCTCAGCGGTGACGCTGTTCGCTCCGGGTGACGAGGTGTACTACGCGGGCAGCATCGACCGGCCAGGTACGAACCAGCGCCTGCATGTTGTGGATGAGCGGATTACGGGGCGCAAGCCGCAGGTGCTGTCGTTTGCCGACGCTGCTGCGCTGCCGCTGACGGCGATCACCGCCTGGGAGACCCTGTTCGAGCGGCTCGCCCTTACCGAGGACTCGACCGGCACCCTGCTGGTGATCGGCGCGACCGGCGGAGTCGGATCGATCATGCTGGCACTGGCCGACGCGCTCCTGCCGAACGTCACCGTGATCGCCACCGCCTCCGACGATGAACGCTCCGCCTGGGTGCGCAACCTGGGCGCGGAGCATGTGGTGAACCACCGCGACGACCTGGCTGAGCAGGTGCTCGCCGTCGCGCAGGATGGCGTGGACTGGCTGTTCACCGCGCATTCCGCGGGGCAGATCGAAACCTATGCGCGGATCGTTCGAGCGTTCGGGCATATTGTCGCCATTGACGACGGTCCGCGCGACGTGTTCCCGCTCAAGGGCAAGAGCATCGCTTGGCACTGGGAACTGATGTTCACCCGCCCGCTCAGGCAGACCCCGGACATGATTGAACAGCACCAGCTCCTGAACACTGTCGCTGACCTTGTAGATCAGGGCCGCATCCGCACCACGGCCACAACGACACTCGCGCCGATCTCACCGACCACACTCCGCGAGGCGCACGAGTTGGTCGAGAACGGCCGCACAGTCGGCAAGGTCACCGTCCACAGATGGGAGTAGACTGAAACCGCGCGCACGCGCATGTTCACAGGCGAGTGCGTTTGCAGAACCTCGGCTACCCGGTCGCCGGCTTCCGTCCGGTGGACCGAAGCGTCGACATCGCCTACGCGGCCAGCTACGCGCCCGGCCAGGAAAAATCGCAGGTCAATGGTGGTAGGGGGTAGCGAACCACCAGGAAGCGCTGTAAAATCTAAAGTGTTGGAAGCGTACGGCATGCGAGTCCAACAACCACCGCGAACCGAACGACCGAAGGAGTCCGAGATGACCACGACGCCTCGCAACCCCGAGTCGGGCGGCATGTCCGCCATCAGCGCCGCGATCCGCGGAGCTCTGCATGGGCCCGTGCGCGAGCGGGTCGGGACCGACCCGGTCACCGCGGTGCTGAACGAGCACCGGGACCAGCCGTGCCGGGGAGTCGACCAGCCGTGCGGCGCCCCCGCCGGGCAGTCGTGCGAGCCGTCGTGCTCGTCCTGGGAGATCGTGCGCCCCGCCGTGCCGTGCGAGGGCGCCGACGACCTGTGTGGCGCTCCCGCCGGGCAGCTCTGCCAGCCGTGGTGCCCGTCCTGGGCCACCGACCCCGCGTGACCGACCGCATCCCGGGGCCCGCCGCGCGGCGGGTCCCGGGGTCGGGTCCGACAGCAGAAGGAGCGGAGATGACGAACGAGACGCAGCCCGCACCGACGACCGGCCACGGGAGCACGCTCGGGGAGCGGGGACGGCGGGCGTTGGAGGCCGCAGCGGCAGGGCTGTACGTGTTCCCGCTGTACCCGGGCACGAAGAACATGCCCGCGGTGAAGGACTGGGAGAACGAGGCCACCCGTGACCCGGAGAAGATCATGCAGTGGTGGGCGAAGCGGCCCTATAACTTGGCCATAGCGACGCTCCCCTCCCGGCTTGTGGTCGTCGACCTCGACCCGGCGAAGCCCGGGGCGCCGGAGCTGGCCGAGCCGTATGAGGGGTGCAAGCACGGCCTGCAGGTGTTTCAGCGGATGGCCGACGCAGCCGGGGAGAGGTTCCCGCTGGACACCTACCGGGTTCAGAGCCCGCGGAAGGGCGTTCATCTCTATTTCCGCGCGCCGGATGACGTCGAGCTGCGCAACTCGGAGAGCCGCCTCGCGCCGCTGCTGGACGTCCGAGCGGGGGGCGGTTACATCGTTGCCGCGACGTCGCGGCGCAGTGACGGGGTCTACCGGGCGCAGAACAGCCGACCGATCGCGCCGCTGCCGCGCTGGCTGCTCGACGCCATGTGCGCCGCGCGCCCTGCACCGCAGCCGGAGCCGATCCCGGTGCCGCGCGCAGCCCATGCGGGCACGTCGGCAACGCGGGGCAAGCGCGTTCAGGCCTACGTCGACCGGATCGTCGAGGCCGAGTTGGACAAGCTGAAGACGGTGCCGAAGGGCGTGGGCAGGCGGCACAAGGCGCGACGCGACGCCGCGTTGAAGGTGGGCAACCTCGTGGGTGGGGAGCACCTCACGCGGGCCGACGCTCTCGCCCGACTGCTCGAGGTGGCGCTCACCCACGTCGGCACGACCACGGACTCCGCCGGTCGGGTCCGCAGCATCACGACCGCCCAGGAAGTCACGACCACCATCGAGAACGGGCTCGACTACGGCATGAAGCGCCCTCGCGTCATCACCGAGGCCGAGCTGCAGGACCGACGATGAACGCCCCCGCCGACCCGGTGCCCGCCCGGTCACACACCGGCGGGCACCGGACGGCCGGCTGGAGCATCCGGCCCCGGACGCAGTGGGAGCCGGTCCCGTCCGGGCCGCGCGGGTCGGGCCCGGTGTCGTGCGGGGCGGTCTGCACCGGCGAGGAGGAGTGATGACGCGGCCTAGGATCGTGCTGGTGTCACCCGCACGACAGGCCAGTCCCCGCACGCCCGACCGCTTCGAGCGCGACGGGCGCGTGCTCGTCACGCGCGCCGCGCTCTGCGCGGAGTTCGGGATCGGCGAGTCGACCGCGCGGACCTGGTGGCGGGACCGGGACACGAACGACCATCCCGAGCTGGTGTATCGGGAAGGCCGCCGCCAGTGGTGGGACCTGGAGGCGATGCGCGCGTTCGTCGACACGGTCCGGAACGCAGCCGCGCGGCGCGAGCAGCCACCGGCGACGATCGAGCACGAGGGGCGCACCCTGATCAACCGGCCCGGGATGGCCGAGCGCTACCGCCTGGACGCGCAATGGCTCGCCGTGCTGTACCACCAGCGAGCCGACAACGAGCATCCCGAGCCGGTGCGGCGCTTCGAGCGGTTCCTCTACTTCGACCTCGAGGAGACCGACGCGTGGAACGACGAGCGCGAGGCAGCCAAGCGTCGCTCGCTGACACCGGTGGACTACACCGGCGAGCCCGACGAGCTCGTCGACATCACCGAGGCGACCCGCGTGCTCGGCTACCGCAACGAGTCGACGATCCGCAGCTTCCTCTCGCGCAACCGTGACTACTTCCCGGCGCCCGAGCAGACCGATGCCGACGGGCGGGCCCTCTGGCACCGCCGCGCGTTGTGGGAGTTCGGCGACCGGCGGAGCCGCCCCGGCCGGGCCGGACACGCCAAGACCGGTGAGTGAGCTGGCCACCAGGCCGCCGCGTCGTTCGTGAACTGCACGGGTCGCTGCGCTCCCCGGCTGCCGCGCGATCACTGCGCTAGCGCTCCGTGATCACTTGCCACTGACCCCTGCTGGGCGCGCTGGCAGCTGTACCCGGCCCCTCGCGGGGATGGTGCTGGCCGCGTCCCGGCGGCATCGGCGACTGCCCAGGTCGAGAGCCTGAACGAGCTACACACACCGAAGGCGCCGTACGCATCCGCGTACGGCGCCTTCGTGCTGCGCGCGTGTGCCGGCCGCCTGGTTACCGACGATGCGGCGGAGGACGGTTCAGGACGGTTGAGTGTGTGCGGCGTCGAGGTCCGTCGGCTCCGGGGTGGGAGTGGCGGAGTCGTGGGCGCTGTAGTCATCGTCGCGGTCGGTGGGCGTGGCGCTGCTCGTGCTGCCGTCGTGGTCCGTGCGACGGGGCGTCGTGCGCAGGGCAGCGCCGGCGGGTTGCGTGCCGCACCCGATCTCCTCCAGCTCGGCCGGGCTCCACCCGGCGTCGCGCGCATCGCGGTAGCCGTCGGCGTAGGCCTCCTGCTTGGTCCTCAGGCGCTCCCGCGCGGCGTCGGACTCCGCGCGTGCGTTGTCCACCTCGACCCCCAGCTCGGCGAGCTTGGTGATGGGCCGCATCCGTGCCTGCAGAAGGTCCTGGGCCGCCTTACGAGCCTGCGTCTTGGCCTGCGCTGTCGCCCCGCGCGCGTTCATAGGGCGGACTGTACCGCGATGTGTATCAATCCCGCGATGCACTCTGATACACGCTGGTACTCGCGACCGCGAGCGAAGCGCGCCGCCATGAGGCCGCACCGCGCGATGCGCGCGACCGCACGCCCGACGGGGCGCCGGGGTCCCGCCGATTTCGAGCCGCCGCACGCGTCGCCCCACAAATCGGCGGAGCAAGTTAGGTGTTTTCCTAAGGAAAACACCGATGTGAGGCTGGCGTGTGAGATCGTCGGCGTCGGGTCCGGGTGATCTCGGCCCGCCACGTCCGGTCCTGCCGGCGCCACGCCAACCCGAGGGGAGGGATCTTCGATGACCCGGACTCGACGCCCTCGTGCCGAGGGCGGACGGCCGCACACCACGACCGTGTCGTTCTCCGAGTCGGAGTGGGCGGCGATCGAAGCGGCGGCGGCCCGGGCGGCGATGGCCCCGGGTGCGTGGGTGGGGGACTCGGCGGCCCGGGCTGCGGAGCTGCCCGAACCGGTGGTGCCCGGTGCTCGGGTCTCGGCAGGTGCGGCCGGCTCGCGGATGCAGAGGCTGATGGGGCTGCGCTCGGAGCTGATGGAGGACCGCCGGGTGCTGCGCAACATCGGCGGGAACCTCAACGACATCGCGAGGGTCGCGAACACCGATGGGGCGCTCGAGTCGACAGTCGGTCAGGTCGCGCAGATGGTGGCACGGGCGGTCGAGCGGATCGACCGCACGGTCACTGAGGTCGATCAGCAGGTGACCGAGGCGATGCCGCAGGCGCGGCGGAGCAGGAGCCGGCGGTGATCGCAAAGATCAGCCGCGGGTGGCGCGCTGAGGGGCTGATCCGCTACCTGATGGGCCCGGGGCGGTTCAACGAGCACACCGGGCAGCGGGTCGTGGCTACCTGGGACGGGGCACCCGAGACGCATCAGCCCGCGCAGGCTGCGGACGGCTCGTTCGATGTGCGCGCCCTGGTCGACGATCTCAGCGCGCCGGCGGTCGGGGCCGGGGTGGGTCTGCGTGAGCCGGTGGTGGAGCAGGGCAAGCGGATGCGGCAGGGCCCGGTCTGGCACTGCTCACTGCGCAACTCACCGGAGGATCCGGTGCTGAGCGACGAGCAGTGGGCGCGGGTGGTCGAGGATCTGCTGGACCGGACGGGGATCGCACAGCGCGGGGATCCGGACGGTTGTCGATGGGTCGCGATCCGGCATGACGACGACCACGTGCACGTCGCGGCGGTGCTGGTGCGTCAGGAGTCGGGGAAGCGGGTGTACCCGTACCGGGACTTCGTCCGGGCTCGGGAGACGTGCCAAGCCGCGGAGGCGGAGTTGGGGCTGGCGGCAACGGCGGGCGCCGACCGGAGCTCGGTGACCGGGCCGTCGCAGGCCGAGCAGGAGAAGGCGGCCCGACGGGAGCTGGACGAGTCCTCGCGGGAGTGGCTGCGGCGGACGGCACGGGTCGCGGCGGTGCAGGCACGCGACCCGGAAGCGTTCGTGGCGGCGCTGGGAGAGCTGGGTGTGCTGGTCCGGCCGCGCTACGGGCCGCCGGAACAGGACCCGGAGTCGGGGGAGCAGCACGCCCCGATGGTCGGGTACTCCGTGGCGGCGCCGGGTGATGTCACACGGGCTGGTCAGCCGGTGTGGTTCTCCGGGCGCACGCTGGCCCGGGACCTCTCGCTGCCGAACCTGGTGCTGCGGTGGGACTCGGCGCCCGCACCGGTGCCGGTGTCCGGCGCAGCGGAGGAGACGCACCGGGCGACGGTGAGCCCGCGGGAGCGCGCGGCCGCGATCGACGATGCGGTCTCGACGATGGAGCACGCCACGGCCACCCTCGCCGCCGGCGAGACCGGGGCGAGCGCGGACGGGGTCGCACACGCGGCCGGCGACATGCTCGCCGCGGTGGGCGCGGTGACCGGCCGCCAGGACCAGGGCGAGCGAGTGCGCCGGGACGCGGGCAACGACCTGGACCGGGCGACCCGGGTACCGGGCCAGGTCCTGCCGTCGCGGTGGTCGCCGGTGGCGAAGGCGCTGCGACAGTCGGCGTGGCGGCTGGCCGCGACGCGGACCGTGAGCCGCCACGGCGCGGGCGACGGGGCCCGGCTGGTGCTGGCGTTGGCAGCGCTGGTCGCCGAGATCGCCGCCCTGCGGGAGACACAGGCGCGCCTTGCCCAGGCGCAGGCCGCGCAGCGCAGCTGCACCGCGCTGCGCAGTTCGGCTCAGGCCACCTCGGCGCGGACGACGTCGAACGGCCCGGGCCGGGGCCAGACGAAGACCACGCGCCGTCAGCGGCCGCAGCAGCCCCCGCCGGGGCCGGCCCGGGCTCCGCAGGCTCGGCGGCAGGAGAACCAGACGCGAGGGAGAGGCCGATGACGGGTCAGATCGACCAGGACGTTCCTCTGCTGAGCCCTGGGCGGGAGCAGGTCCAGGCCTGGACGCAGCTGATGCTGGTGACGGCCAACGCGTTGCGGCAGCGCCGGATGGAACTGGGTCAGGCCGCCTGGAGTCAGCAGCGTGCGGCTGCCCGCACGGCGCAGCAGTACGCCAACGACCTCGACCCCCGGGTTCGCGCGATGGCCGCGGCCGACGAGGCAGCCTTCCGCGAGAGCAGCGCGAACGGGGCGGAAGGATTCGAGCACAGGACCAGCAGCGAACCGCAGTTCGGCTGGACGGTGCACACCACGGCCGGGCCCATGCCGGAGAACTCGCCGTCGGGCACGCGCGGAGGGTGGGGGCTGTGGGCGCACGGCTCGTACCACGAGAAGTCGCTGTCGGTGTTCGTGGTCGTCCCCGACCGGGAGTCCGCGCTGCGGCTGCAGGATGAGGTGACCCGCGGCGAGCAGCGCACGCTCAAGTCGCTCGGCGAGCTCGGTACCTACGGCTTCCTGCGCGCCGAGCACGCCCGCACCGAGGTGCGTGAGGACGAGGTGCAGCTGCGTGAGCGGCTGGCCCATGGCCTGCACACGGCGTGGGCGCACGACCCTGGCCTCGTTGCGGGGGTACTTCGCCCCCGCCGCGATGAGAACGATGTCGACTACTCCTCGATCGACCAGCTGGCTCACGAGCTGAGTCGTCTGGAGGACCGCGGCTACGCGATCGAGGACGTCCTCGGTCGGCTCGATACCGGTGCGATCCGTGCCTGGTACGACCAGCAGGACCAGGAGCTGTGCAACCTCGCGGGCTACACGAGCAGTCTGGTGTCGCAGGTGGCCGACCGGCTACAGGTGGTCGATGCCGTACAGGTCGACCCGGTCGTCGCCCGCGAGGTCGACCAGGCGCTCGCGCAGGGACTGCACGAGGCCGGTGTGGAGGCCGACCGGGTGTACCGCAGCCGCAATTTCGGGCAGGTGCAGGCGCAGCTGACCGACCTGCGGTCCGACGGCCATGACCTCACCCCCCTGTTGGCGGGCCTTCCTGGCAAGAAGATCAACGCGGCCGGTGACCCCGCCGCGTACCTGCGTGCGGTGCTGGAGAAGCGGGCGCGCTCGTCGCGGCCGACCGAGGCGACAGCTGAGCCGGGACGGGCGGCGGCCGAAGCGGAGACCGGGGTGTATCGGACGGGGCCCGACCTGGGGCCGGCCGAGCGGATGATGCGCCGCTACCTCGCGCCGGAGACCGCGGACTCGGTGATCGGGTGCCGCGCCTGGCCGGGACTGGCCAAGCAGCTGCTGGCGTGGAAGGAGCAGGGTGCCCCGGTCGCGGAGGAGCTTGCGCGGCTGCCGGAGGACCGAATCCGCAGCGCCGTCACCCCTGCTGGCTATCTGAAGACGTTGCTGCGGCGGGGGGTCGACTTCCGGGAGAACGAGGCCCGCAGGGCGGGCGAGGTGTCGGGTCAGGAACGCGATGCCCAGCACGCGGCGCGGCTCAGGAACCTCACCGAGGTTGAGGAGTCGCGCAGGCCGGGTCCGGTCACTGAGGCCGTCCGGGACGGTGTGCCCCCGTCGCCGTTCGAGGTCCGCGAGCTCGATCCGACCAACGCCGTCGAGCGCACCGCGCTGGAGATGTCGCGAGGCGCCGGCACGGTCGAGGACGACGCGTACATCGCGGAGATTCTCGCTGCGCCGGACCCGGGAGAGGTCTGGAGCAAGTTCAACCGGGCTGCCGAGGCGCGGGGTCGCGCGGCCGATGCTGAGGAACAGGCCGCCGCGCATGCACGGACGCCGGATGACCTGGACACCCGGCCGCGTGAGGACCTCATCGGGCAGGACGAGGCCGGCATCGACCGGCGCCGAGCCGACCGCGAGAGCGCGATCGCCCATGCCGAGGAGTCCGGCGTGCCGACCGCGGCGGCGCTGCGCGCCGAGGTCGCCCACCGCCCCCCGACCACCGAGCCCGGCGCGGCGGTGCGTTCGGAGACCCGGCAGGTCTCGTCGCCTCCGCAGCCGGCGCCGACTCGGCAGGCGACGCGCGCCCCGCGCCCACGTCGCTGAACCCAGCCGACACAGCGAGGTGGGCGCCGTCGACGGCGCCGACCCAGCCATCAGGGGAAGGAGAGCAGGGTGAGTGGGGTCGCCGCGGCTGCTGGGCTGCACAGCGCCGGTGCGTGGCTGTTTCCTGCGATCGCGGCGACCGCAGTGGCCATCGTGGTGTCGGGGTTCGTCGCACTACGCCCACGAGGGCGGGCGGATGTCCCTCTGGGGGCCCCGGTCCAGGGGGGTGACACCAGTGCTCTGGGCATCGGCCCGTCGAACAGGATCGACGACTGTGCGGCCCGGCTCACCGGCGAGGACCTGGTTGCTGCGTTCGCAGCCCTCGAGGAGCTCGGCGCGATCGCCCAGCGGGATGGGGCCAGCTCGGCGGCGGTGATCGCCGTGTGGTGCGAACTCCTGCGGGCAGCGCCGGCGGGGCGAGACGAGCGTGTGGCCCGGGCGGTGCAGCAGCGGCTGTGTACTCACCTCAAGCGGGTCGCCCGCGACCGGAACCGGCGTGCCACCCTGCACCTCGATCTCAGCGATGCCCAGCTCCACGACCTGGACCTCGACGGAATCGCACTCGGAGGACTGAGCCTGGCCCGCGCGCGGCTGACGGGCACGACGCGGCTTGCGCTGCGTTCCTGGAACGGACTCGACGCCAGTGAGGCGTACTTCGGCGGCGACCTGCTCGCCATCGACCTCGGGGTGGAGCGCCAGCTGTCGCTACGTGGCGCGCTGATCGAAGGCGTACTCGACCTGCAGGGAGCCGCGGTGTTCGGTGAGCTGGACATGTCGGGGAGCGAAGTCGCCCAGCACACCAACCTGCGCGATCTGGTCGGGAGTGGCGGGCTGCGCCTACAGAGCACCGCGGGCGCGGCACTGTTCGCGGGAGCGGTCGACCTGTCCCGGGCGATCGCCGACCCGGTCGTCCTCGACGGTGACGAGTTCACCGGCGGGGTGACGCTCAGGCCGCCCGGTGTCGAGCGCTCCACGGCGCTCCTCGGTGACGAGGACGACCTGGCCGATCAGGTGCGCGAGGCACTCGAGACGCCTCTACGCGAATGACTCCCTGGCCCCACCAGGGCAGCCGTTCTAGTCCACACGCAGGCGGCCCGATCGCGTGAGGCTGTCGATGTAGGCAGGCCAGTCGCGGTCGAGCGCGCCTTGCAGGTTCTTCTTGAGCTCGGCGTACTCGGAGGGGTCGACGGTGCGGCCGGCCGGATTCTCCGGCGAGTGGGTGATCGTCTGAGCGTTCCCGGCAGTGCAGAGCAGCATGTGCGCGTACTGCGTGAGGCTCATGAACAGGGTCGGGGTCGGGACCTCGATCAGTTCGCTCAGCGCCGTGTCGAAGTCAGGGACGCCGATCTCGGCCCAGTTCGCCTGCGCCCGGCGCAGGAACCCGGTCAGCTCGGACAGGAAGATGACGCGCATGCCGTGTTTGCGGTGGAGACCGATGGCGAAGTCGAGGATGGCCTGAACGGGCCGCGACTGCGCCTCACGCGGGATGAACGTCGGCGCGATCGCCTGGGCGCATTCCTCGGTGTCGTTGCGGGACCCGTCCGGCCAGGGCAGGCCCAGGACGAGCCAGAACGGGGGATTGTTGATGTTCGCCACGGACGTACTCACTTTCTCGTAGGGGGTGCACACCGGGAAGCTCCCGCTGCGTACGGACGAGGCGACGAGCGCGGCGTGGGGTCATGCCGCGGTGGGGTTCGTCGCGCGGACGGCTCCGATGAACTCCCCCGCGTAGTAGGAGTTGGACCAGATGTCGGGCTCGACCTTGACCACGTCTCCGCTCTCGGGGGCGTGCAGCATCTGCCCGTTGCCCAGGTAGAGGCCGACGTGGTGGATGCCGCCGGGCTGGCCGTTGGAGGAGAACAGCACCATGTCGCCGGGCTGGATCGCGGCCTGGTCGGTGATCGCGGGCTGGAAGGAGTTCCAGATGGCCTGGGTCTGGTGGGGCACGCCGATGCCGATCTCGGCGAAGGCGTAGACCATGAGCCCGGAGCAGTCGAACCCGCCACTGGTCGGCCCGTTGGCGTCACCGCCGCCCCACACGTAGGGCTGGCCCTGTTGGGACATGGCGCGGTCGACGACGCGCTGGATCTGCGGATCGGCGGCCGGCACAGGGCCGGTCTCGGGGCCGCACTCGACCCCTTCCAGCGCCCCGGCCAGCGTGGCGGCCGACTGCTCCCACTTGGCGTAGGCGTCGGGGAACGCGCTGACCTGGACCAGCTGGGCGGCCCGGGTGACGGGCAGCGATTCCCACCCGGGTACCTGCAGGAGCGCGTCGTAGAACAGGCGGGCGGACTGGCGCGGGTCCATGCGGGTGGCGACGTCGCCCCACCCTGCCTCGCGCTGCTGGAACAGCCCGACCGAGTCGTGGTCGCTGCCGACGCCTTGGTTGGGCAGTTCGAGCGACTCGGGGACGTTGGAGTTGGCCAGGTTCTTCAGGTTCGACTCCTGCATCGCGGTCGCCAAGGCGACGACCCACCCGTGCTGCGGGACGCCCATCTCGACGCCGGTGGCAACGATCAGGCCGGCGTTGCTGACCTGCTCGGGGCCGATCCCCTCGACTAACTGCGCCGGATCGGCTCCCGGTGGGGCGCACACGACACCGGGGAGGCCAGGGGTGGGTCGGCCGGCGCCGCTACCTGCCACGGCCACGATCAGGAGGAACCCGAGAAACAGGACCAGACCGAGCGCGATGGCCCCGCTGGTCGCAGCTGCACGCACCAGCAAAACGTATCATTCGCGTGCTTCAAGTTGATACGTATCGTGGTCACGTCGTCGCTTGCTGTCGAGTAGCGGCGACGCATGATCGGGAGCTGTCTACGACGACGCTGGGCGTTGGCGTGACTCGATCAACTCGATGTAGCGCCACAGAGAGCCGATGTACTCGGACACCCGAGCTTCGGGCTCCGGGCCGGTGCCGTCCCAGGGATGCATGAGGTCGGCGCTTTCGCCTGCATAGTCTTGTGCGTGGGCGAGTAGTTCGCGGCCGCCGAGTTCGAGCAGGCGGCTTTCGGCGATATCTTGGAGGAAATCACCGTTGTAGTAGTCCTCCGGCTCGTTCATTGCGCCAGCGTAGCCGAGCCCGATGCTGTGCCCGCCACATTCTGTATGGCGGGCACAGCTGCGCATCCGGCCGCGGTCAGGCGTTCTTGTGGAACGCGTCGAGGACGCTCTGCGGGATGCGTCCACGGTCGGACACGGAGATGCCCTGCTTGCGCGCCCAGGCACGGATCGCCTGGTTCTGCTCACGGTTGACCGTGGCCGTCGGCCGCGCGCCAGCGGTCTCCTCCCGGCGCTGTCCACGGCGGAGCTGGGCCGAGTGCCGTCGGGCGGCGGAGACGTAATCGGCCAGGACCCCGCGGAGTTTGCTCGCGTGAGCGGAGGTGAGGTCGATTTCGTACTGCTTCCCGTCGATGGCGAACTCGACCGTCTCATCGGCGGAGCTGCCGTCGAGATCGTCGACGAGTCGGACGGTCAACACCTGGGCCACGTCATGAACCTCTCTTCATTGTGGGAAACGGAGTCGACTGCACCGGGGCGCTCTCGTCGATTCCTGGTCGGGATTGTGCGTCAGCGTAGCGAGAACTGCACGGATCGACGATGCCGAAACGAGTGACCAAACGCTGTCCGGTGTGTGCGTGTGCGTTCATAGGCGCCGCCGAGCTACCGGGTGACGCTCCGGCTGCGGAGCCGGGCCAGGTGCGGGCGGGCCCGTGGGAGAAGGTGTCGAGCCCGAGTTCGGTGCCGCTCGGGGCGACCCGGCCGGGGGGCGGTGCGCGGCGAGAGCGGCAGCCACCGCCGCGGCGGACTGCTCGGCCTCGGCGACGGACTGCGACGAGTCCCCGGACGCGGGCGGCTCGGGCGCGGGGGACTCGGGATCGGCCGCCCCCGTGTCGGCGGGTCCGGCGGCGTCGGAGCTGCTCGGCTCGGGGGCGGCGAGCCCGGCCATCTCCGCGTCGATCTCCCGCACGCGGGCACGTGCCTGTTCCAGCTCCGCGGCGTGGGCGAACGGACGCTCGAGCTGTTCTGTGGCGCGTTGGGTCTCCTCGCCGGTGCGTTGGAGGTCGTCCTGCACGCGGGTGAGCTTCTCGTCGAGGCCGGCGACCCGGTTCTCCATGCGCACGACCAGCGAGCCGGGCTTCTCGCTGGTAGACAGCTCAAGCAGTTGGGACTTGGAGCCTTCCACGACGCCGCCGTGGCTGGTCCCGGAGACCCGTAGCTCGTAGCCCGCGCGCGGCCCGGCGGACCACACGAACGCGTCGAAACTCTGGCCGCCGAGGCGGGCGATGCCGGGGATCTCGGTGGGCCGGGTGCTCTCCGGGCCGGTGGCCGCCGCCGTGAGCTGGCCGATCAGGACGGTGCCCGCTTCGTTGCGATCGGTGAGGCGTCGTCCCCCGGTCTCGATGGCGAACTGCTCGCCTCGGGTGTCGGTGCGGCGCTCGATCGCCGCGCGCAGCGCCTCGATCTCGGCCTCCAGGCCAGGGACCCGGCCCTCGTTGACCTCGATCGTGTAGCGCAGCCGGGAGCGGGTCTGCACGTGCGAGCGTTCGAGGCGTTCCAGCTTGGTCAGCTCGGCGTCGGCCTTGGCCTTGTCCAGCAGCAGCGGGTTCCCGGCGGCGAGTGCCTTGACCTCGTTGTAGTTGAGCGCGGTGTCGCCGATATCGCCCTCGATCTCCCGGACGTCGAGCCGGCCGTTCATCAGCTGCGAGATGAACGCGGCCTTGCGCGCCAGCGCCTGCCACATATAGGCGTCGAAGGTGCCTTCGACGACGTAGCGGTTCAAGGCGATCTCGCTGTACTGGTTGCCCCGGCGCAGCGCCCGGCCGTCACGCTGGGCCAGGTCGGCCGGGCGCCACGGGCAGTCCAGATGGTGCAGCGCCACTGCCCGGTTCTGGACGTTGGTGCCCACCCCCATCTTGGAAGTGCTGCCGATGAGCACCGAGACCTCGCCTGCGCGGCAGGCCTCGAACAGCTCGGCCTTCTTCCGGTCGTTGGCGGCCTCGTGGATGAACCGGACCCGCTCGCGGGGCAGGCCTCGTTCGACGAGCTGGTCGCGCAGCTCGGCGTAGACGTTCCAGCCCGGCCGCTTCGCGCCGTCGCCGGGGGTGCCGAGGTCGCAGAAGACCAGCTGGAAGCCCCCGCGGCGCGGATGAGGCTCGCCGTCGGCGTCGAGGAACTCGTCATCGCTGTGGGCGTGGTGGATCCGCGCGATCTCGTCAGCGGCGATTTCGATCTTGGACTCCCCGAACGGCATGTCCCGGCCCAGGAGTCGTAGATCGAGCGCGCCGGCGCGGCCGTCGCTGGAGATCTTGAGCATGTTGTCGACGTCCGGGAGCACCGCACGGGCCTGGACCTGCTCGGCACGGTCGCCCAGCTCGGAGATGAGCTGCTGCTGCCCTTCGGTGGCCGGGATCAGGAAGGTCCGGGGTGCGCGCTGGCCGTCCTCGGGGCGCGGCAGCAGATCCGGGCGGGGCAGGTTGAGGTCGTCGGCGGTCTTGACGTCACCGGAGACCCACCACATGCGCAGTAGCTCGGGGACGTTGTGGAAGCGGGCGAAGCGGCCCTTCATCCGGAAGCTGCTGCCGTCGGGCGACAGCTCGACGTCCGACACGGTCGCGGCGAACGTCGCCGCCCAGGCGTCGAAGTTCAGCACGCCTGCTTGTTCGAGCAGGTCAGGGCGCAGGTAGCGCTGCATGACGTGCGCCTCGGTGATCGAGTTCGCGATCGGGGTCGCGGTGGCCAGGGTGACCACCCGGTGCCCGTGCTTGTTACGCAGGTAGTGCAGCTTCATGTCGAGGTCCTGGGCCCGGTTGGAGCCGTCGATCGCTGCGCCGGCGATGTTGCTGGCGGTGCGCAGGTTCTTGTAGTCGTGGGCCTCGTCGACGACCACGTAGTCGATGCCGGTGGCCTCGAACGTGACCGCGGGGTCGTAGTCGCGGGCGATCTTCTCCTTGATGCGCTCCTGGGCGTTGTCGAGCCGCTGCTGCATCCGCTTGACGGCGCGGTTGCTGCTGCCTTCGGCGCGGCCTCGTTCCAGTGCTTCGCGCAGCGTCTCGAGCTCGGCGTCGAGGTAGGCCTCCTGCGCCTCGGGGCGCATCGGGATCCGCTCGAACGCCCCGCGGGTGATGATGACCGCGTCCCAGTCACCGGTGGCCACCCGGGCGACGAAGGCGCGGCGGGCGTCCTTGCGCAGGTCGGCCGAGGAGGCGGCGAGGATCCGGGCCCGGGGGTAGAGCTGCTGGAACTCTCGGGACCACTGTTCGATCATGTGGTTCGGGATGACGATGCAGGGCTTGCGGACCATCTGCAGGCGGCGCAGCTCCATGACCCCGATCGCCATCTCGGCGGTCTTACCGGCGCCGACCTCGTGGTAGAGCCCGACGGCGGGCTCGGAGATCATTCGGGCGACCGCGGCGTACTGGTGTGGGTTCGGCTCGAAGGTGCGGGTCAGGCCGGGCAGCGACAGCGTGACGTCGTCGTAGTTGCGCAGCACCGTGGAGTTGAAGCGGTCGTTGTAGACGCGCGCGAGCTCTGTGGCGCGCTTCGGGTCCTCCCAGACCCACTCGGAGAACCGCTGCGCGAGTTCGTCGGCCTTGGCCTGCGCGGCGGTGGTGGCGGCCGGGTTGAGCACATGGCGGGTCGTCGGGGACCCGTCGGCGGTGAGGGTCTCGATCTCGTCGCGCACCACGATCGACTTCTGGGCCAGCAGCGCGGCGGCGAGTTTCGGGGCCGGGTAGCGCTCGGTTCCCCAGGTGCTGGTGGCCGCGACGGAGAACTCGTTGCCCTTGACCTCCCAGTTGGTGCCGTAGGTGTGCTCGACGCTCAGCCGCGGTTCGTCGAGGGTCTCGCGCAGGAAGGTCTGCACGTAGCCGGCCTCGATCCACGGCACCCCGAGGCGGGCCACGATGTCCTCGGGGGCGATGTCGGGTGGGAGGACCTCGCGCAGCGCGGCGGCGTTGGCGGCGTAGGCAGGCTCGTCCTCCGCGGCGGCGAGCGCCTGATCGAGCTTGCGGCGCACGTGGCCGGACAGGTATTCCGCGGCGGGAACGAGCTGGCCGTCGCGCGCGGGGTCGGCGAAGACCAGCTCGCCGAGCGAGGTACGGGCCTCGGTCTCGTCGACGCCGAGCAGCCGCGCGATCTCGGACAGCTCCACCTGCCCGTGGGTGTCCATGCAGATGGCCAGCGCTTCGGCCGGGGTGTCGGCGCCGCGGGCCGGGGTCCGCGGGGCGATGACCCGGTCGCTGAAGACGTCGGCCTTGGTCGCGGTGCCGGTGCTGGCGTCGAACACCTCCAGCGCGAGCACGATCGGTGCTCGCGGGTCGGCCCGGAAGCCGCCGAGCTTGTCGACGATGCGGGCCTGGATGTCGTTGCCGGCCTCGTCGACGCGGCCGGTGCGACGCCACTTGAACCGGTTGATCGGGCCGTAGCGGTCGACGTAGGCGTCGTAGTGGCGGTTCAGGTCCGCGCGCAGCTCCTCGATGCTCTCGGAGTGCTCGAAGGTCGCCGCTTCGGCTTCGAGCAGCGTGACGGTGGTGTCGCGCAGCTCGAGCAGCGCCCGCAGCTCGGCCTGACGGCTCTTGGGGACCTCGAACGGCTCCACGGCACCGTCGGTGACCTGCTGGAACTGCCCGTCCGCGTCGATGAGCAGGTGCCCGTCCTCCAGGTCCAGCTCCGGGCCGGGCAGGGCTGCGCGCTGAGGAACCTCGGGCAGGGTCGGGGAGTGGAGCAGCGCGTCGCGGCGGGCGCGGTCGACGACCTGGGCCAGGCGCTCGGCGAGCAACTCGGCCGCGGGCCGGTCGGAGACCACCCGTGGTTCAGCGGAGCTGTACTGCCCGGACCCGCTGGTCAGGGTCCCGCACAGCATCTCGGGGTGCTGGACGAACCAGGAGTTCATCCGCACCTGTTCGTCGCCGATGTCGACGACCTCGGTCAGCTCCCAGTCGAACGGCTGGGGCGCGCGGTCGGGTTCACGGCGGCGGAACACCAGCAGGTCGGTGATGACGTCGGTGCCGGCGGTGCGCTGGTGGGCGGCCTGGGGCAGTCGGATGGCGCCGACGAGGTCGGCGAGCTCGGCCATCTCGCGGCGGGCGGAGGGGTTGCGGGCGTCGAGGGTGTAGCGGGAGGTGATCGCTGCGACCAGACCGCCCGGGGCGGTCAGGTGCAGGCTCTTGATCAAGAAGTGGTTGTGGATCGAGTGGCGGCCGGTGTTGTGGACCTTGTCGCTGAGCACGGTGCGGGCGAACGGGACGTTGCCCACGACGAGGTCGAAGCTGCCGTTGGGGAAGCGGCTCTCGGCGAAGGACTCGCTGCGGATCTGGGCCTGGGGCTGCAACGCGGACGCGATCGCCGCGGTGGTCGGCTCCACCTCGACCCCGACCACCTGCGCGCCGGCCGGGGCCAGCCCGATGTAGTTGCCGGTCCCGCAGCCGGGTTCGAGGACCCGCCCGCGCTCAAAGCCCAGCTCGCTCACCGCCGTCCAGACCTGTTCGACCAGGTCGGGGTCGGTGTAGTGGGCGTTGAGCATGCTGGAGCGGGCGCGAGCGAGCTCGGTGGCGTCGAGCATCTCGGCGAGCTGGTCGCGGGCCCAGGACATCTCGGGGCGCAGGTCGTCGAAGACCTCGGGGACCGCGCCCCACCCGGACCAGCGCGCCAGCTCTGCCTGTTGGGCTTCGGTGGCCGGCTGGTCGCCGAGGGAGCGCAGGGTGGACAGTGCGGCGAGGTTGGCCTGTACCCGCGCCTTGGCACCGGTGGGTGGGCGCACCGAGCCCGGCCGGAACTGGCCCGCCGCGGCGGGCTGTTGTTCCTGCTCGGTCACGGCAGGCTCCGACGGCGTGGCCGGGACCGTCGGCGCGGGCGGCTCGGCGGCGGTCTCGGCGGTGCCCGGCGATCCCGGGTCGAGCTGCCGGGCGGAGGTCTCGCTGTTGCGGGCGTCGCGTTCGGCCGCGGCCTCGCCGGCCCGGCGGCCGATGTCGGGGTTGAGCTGGCCGATGCGGGCGATCAGCTCGTCGCGCCAGGTGCGCTCGTCGGCGATGATGGCCGGTTCGAGCATCGCGTCGAGTTGGTCGAAGCCGAGCCGGTCCAGCACGGCCTGCCGTGCCGGTGCCGGGAGCGCTGCGATGGTCGCCGACCACTGCTCCGGGGTCTGCATCCCTTCGTCGCGGGCGTAGAGCCGCAACACGGTGGTCGTGGCCAGCTCGGCGGCCCGCTCCTGCGGGCTGCGGGTCAGGGCCGCGAGCTCATCGGACTCTTCCCGGTTCTCGGGAGCGGGGGAGGCGGCCGGTGTGGTGGCCTGGGCGGCAGCCTTGTCCTGCTGCGCTTTCTCGTAGCGTTCGCGGGCTTCGCGTCGGGAGGCCTCCCGGCGCTGCCTGTGCTCGGCTTCTTCGTGGCGGCGCGTCTCGCGCCACTCGGGGGTCTCGATGTCGAACGCGGCCGTTTCCCCGGGGCCGGCGACCCGCCAGGTGTGGGCGTCGCTGGTGCGCACCCACACTCGGCCGTCCGCGGTCCGGCGCATCCGGACATCGCCGGACATACGGGCTACGACACGGTCCTCGACACCGGGCCCGCCGCTCGCCTCGACCTCTGCGAGCGCCGGGCCGGACCCGGTTGCTGCCTGTCGGGCGCGGTCGAGCTGCTGCTGACGCGTGTCGAGCTGGTCGATCTCGTCGGTCCAGCCGAACGGCTTCGTGCGCTGCAGCTCGGCCCGCCACCGCTGATCGAGCGCGGCCAGCCGGTTGATCTCGGCGACCGGTAGCGCGGCCAGGTCGTCGGGCAGCGGTCCCGGCTCGACAGGCTTGTCGGCGATCATCTGCCGGGCTCGGGCCTGCAGGCTGCGGGGCAGCACGCGGGGGTCGAGGTCGTGGTCGACCACGCGCTGGAGGTCGGCTCGGTGACCGTCGGGGCGGGTGTCCTGCAGCGTCTCGCCGCCGATGTTGATGACCGGGACGGGGGTGTCGTTGCGTTTGTCGCGCACGGGCGTCCTGCCGGATGCATCGTGATAGGCGACGTCGACGTGCCCGGCGCGACCCGGGTCGACCGACACCACGAATCCGCGGTCGCCCTGATTCCAGGACACGAAGTCGCCGGGTAGTAGCGCCGACGCGGGCACGGTTGGGTAGTCCCCGGCGGGGATGCCGTAGCCGTTGACGAACGCGACTGGGCCGGCCGGGTCGACTCGATCGTCGAGCTCCGAGCCCGTGGCTGCCGGAGCGGGCGGCGTGGCCGGGGACTCGGGGCGGGGCCCGGAAGTCTCGGCGGCCGGGCCGCGGTCGGCCTCGGGCTCGGGTGGGCTCGCCGTCTGTGGCTCGGCAGGGGTGATCGTGGCCTGCACGGTCTGGCTCGGACCGTCGCCGGTCGTCGGGTCCGGCAGCGCCGCGACCCGCCGACGCAGCGCGAACAGGCCCTGTTCCTCGGCGGCGTAGCGGCGTCGGTCGCCCGCATCGGGCACGCGGCCGGGGCCGCGCAGGTTCGTGGCGGTGATGCCGAGTTCGTTGTCGAGCGTGGCGAGCATCGCGCGCTTGTCGTGGACCCGCAGCGTGGCGCCGTCGGCGGTGGGGTAGCCGCCGTAGAGGTCGTCCTGCTCGGGGTCGTCGTCGAGCACGTCGGTGATGCGGATCCGCAGCAGGTTTGCCGTCACCTCGGTCAGGGCGACCTCGGCGGCGTCGGGGAAGCGCGCCGGGTCGTCGGACTCCGGCCCGCGTGCGGCCGCCGGGGGACTGCTCTGCGGGGCCGTGACGGGTTCCGGTGCGGCGGGTGCGGGTGTCGCCTGCTCGGCCGGTACCGGCGGGGCCGATTGCGGCCGTGGCGCGGTGGTCGCGGCCTGCGCGGCGATGTGGCCGTCGATCAGGGACCGGACCCGGTCCCAGTACTCGTGACGGCCCGGGTCGAGACGTGCTGCCTGGTCCATCAGGGAGCGGGCGGTCACGAGCTCACCGGCGTCGAACCGGGCGCGTGCTTGGACCGAGATGCGCTCGGCCTGCTCAGGGTCCGGACGCACCGGCGACTCGCCAACCAGGCCCGGGCCCGGTGCCGGTGCGGGGGCTGGGCCTGGTTCTACCGGTGCGGCTCGGTCGGAGTCGGGTCGTCCGCCTCCGGGGGCAGCAGAACTCGCTCGGCGAGGACCTGCTCCTGGGCCTGGGCCTGGATCCGGTTGAGCCGGCCCACCTGGTCCAGGTAGGTCCCCGCTGGGCCCTCCTGGTTGGCCCGGTCCGCTGCCAGGGTCTCGATCTCCTCCTGCACCTCGAGGCCCAGCGTCGTGAAGTGCTGCTGCGGGTTCGTGATCTGGGCGTACCGGTTGGGCAGGTGCGTCTGCCAGTGCTGTATCGCCTGGCGTCCGTAGCGGTTCATCGGTGTCCTCCTGATCAGTCGATGGCACCTCGGCCGCGGACACGGGGGGCTCGGTGGGGTCGGGTCCGCCGAACAGGGCCTCCAGCGGAAGCGGCTCCTGGTTCATGGAGCGGCGACGGCTTGGTCGGGGCACTGATTGTCCTCCCTGCTCACGCTGGCGCATCCGGCGACACGGGGTCTGAGCCGCCCGAAATCGGGCTGGCTATAGCTGGTCGAGCTGCTCGTCGAGGACGAAGAAGTACTCCGGGGGCGGGTCGAGTTGCCCGAGCTTGGTCACGAAACGCTCGGTGCCGTGGCGTCCGCCCTCGCAGGCGCTGAACGGGCCGTGCTCGTCCATCAGCGTCGCGAGCTGGCGGTCGAGGTGGTCGTAGTAGGTCGCCAGGGCGTTGCCCTCACCCGTGGCGATCGCTTCGGTCCAGGACCGGCGCAGCGCATCGAAGCGTGCGATCGCCTCCGGGTGCAGCCACCAGCTACGACACCAGCGCAGCTGGCCCTTGTTCTGCGGCAGCCGGCGTTCGAGCAGCTGGGCGATGTGGTCGCGCACCCACGGGACGAGCTCGCGCATGTCCAGACCGGTGTCGGGTTCTTCCGGTTGCGCTGCGGCCGGTGCGGCGGTGTCGTCTGACTCTGGGGTCTCACCGTCGGGAGGCAGGAACTCGGCAGGCTCCGGCACGGCGTCCTCGATCGCATCGAGAGCACCGGCGATGTCCTCCACCCGGTCGTCGAGCTCCCGCAGCCGAGCGGACAGGGTCGCGCGGTCGGCGCGCAGCTGGGTGAGTTCGGCGAGTACCGCCGGCCAGTCACCGGCGGCGATGTCCCCGCTGGGCTCCGGGTCGGTCATGTCGTCCGACCGCGGGGGTCGCGCTCGCGGGCGGCGAGGCGCTGGGCGAGCGGGTTGCGGGGCCCGAGCGCGGACACCGCCGACTGGCGGACCTGGGCGGTGGCCTCGGCGGCGTGAGCGCTGATCGTCTCGGCGTCGCCTTCGCGGTACCAGGGCATCAGCTCCAGAAGCACCGGTCGGCGCCCGGCGGAGAGCAGGATGGCGTGGCGCTTGTCGAGCGAGCCCACGTCGGCGACGGTCATGACCGGCTTCTCCCGCATCGACGTCGAGGTGGAGCCGCCACCACGGCCGTACTGGTGGGAGTAGGTCGGCACCTCCAGCGGCCCGATGAGGTCGCTGATCCAGCGCGCGAACTCGGGGTCCTGCACCCCGGCACCGACCAGCTTGATCGTGGCCGCCGACCACATCTTGTCCATCCCGGACTTGCCCCAGACCGCGACGCCCTGCTGGTAGGACTGCAGAAACGACAGGACCTGGATGCTCATCGACCCGAAGTAGGAGTACAGGTCGGGCAGGTTCGCGATGGGGCACACGTTGGCGGCCTCGTCGAGCACCGGGCGCAGCGGGGGATCGAGCCGCCCGCCCTGGGCGGTGGCGGCCTGGGCGGCGATGCGCAGCAGGTGATCGACCAGGGCGGCGACGACCGGGGCACCGCTGCCGGCGCCTTCGCGGGTGAGCAGATAGAGGGTGTCGCGGGGGACCGGGTCGCCGGAACTGTCGGTCCGGTAGCCGACCAGGAACCGCCACGGGTCGAACTCCTCCACCGGAACCCGGGGCGGGTCCCGCCACGTCGAGGGCGGGGTGACCAGGCGGGCGACAGCCTCGGACTCCAGGGCCCCGAGGGCTGTCAGCGCGGTCTCGAACAGGCCACCGCGCGTCTCGGCAGGGGCTTCCTGCAGCCCCCGCAGGCCCTCGGCGATCTCGGTGAAGCCGCCGTCCTCCAGCAGGTCGACCGGTTCATTGGCTTGGGTGGCCAGCCATCTGCGGACGTCGCGCAGGCTCCGGTCGGGGCTGCACGAGGCCGCCAGGACGAGCTGAGTGAGCAGCCGCTCGGCGCCTCTGGTGAAGAAGGGGTTGGCGTCGTTGGAGTTGCCGGCACCGACGGTGCGGGAGAAGTGAGCGACCAGATACCCGGCATCGGCCAGGTCCTTGATGTCGGCGAGCGGGTTCCACCACCAGCTCTGCTCGACCCCGGCGATGCCTTGCGGGTCGGCGACGAAGGTACGGCCCAACTCGGCGCGCAGCCCGATGGTCAAGGTGTAGACGTCGACCTTGTTGCTGGTCGCGATGACCGGGCCGGGCGCGGAGAGGATCGCGGGCACGACCTGGGCAGAGGTCTTGTTCGACCGCGGCCCGGCGATCTCGAGCATCACGTCTTCCTCGGAGGCATACAGCAGCCGCGACTCGCCGACGCCGCCGAGCCGGCGCCCCAGGCACAGCCCCAGGTCCCGGTTGTCGATGCGGTCCTGCCCGGCCAGGGACGGGCGCAGCTGCACTGCCCGCTTCTGCGCTGCACGACCGCGCATGTCGCGGGTGTCGCGGTGACCGGCCATCGCCGAGCGCGGTTCGCCCCGCCCACCCTTGCGGGAACCGATCCAGACCCCGACGCCGACGACGAGCCCGAGTACGAGGACCAGCCCCACGGCCAGCACGGACCAGAACACCGGGCGCGAGCCCTCGGCCCCGATCAGGGGGTCGAGGGTGCCCGTCCCGGCTGCGGAGACCATCGCCCGCAGCGTCGGCCCCCCGAAGCCCGGGACAGCCTCGGCCGCGGCGCCGGCGGCCGTCCAGCAGCACGTCATCGCCGCGAACCCCGCACCGAGGACCCCGAACCCGACCAGGGGGACGGCGAGCTGCTGCCACGGGATCGGCGCCGCAGGCGTGCTCATCAGGCGTGTCCGGTGCGGGGCTGCCAGGCGGTGTCGGTGTTGTAGAGGTCGCGTTCGCTGGGCATCAGCGACAGGGCGACGGGCAACCCCATCCGTTCACCGGACTTGATCAGGTACCGGCCCCGGCCGGGGTGGGTGCTGCCGGTCATCCAGGTCGGCGGCGCGGCCCAGGCCCGCACCATTGCGGCCTCCGACGCGGTGAGCGGGCTGATCTCGTTGATCGCGGCGAGCTCCTTGTCGGCCATGCCGCCGAGCACCATGACGCCGTTGCGTTGGGCCATGCCGCGGGCCTTGGCCCGGTCGGCCTCGGTGGGCAGCGCTTCGAGGTCGTCGAGGGAGTGGGTGACCTGCGCGGAGATCTCGCCGCGGTGGCGGCCCAGGCGGGTGACCCGGTCGGAGCGTTCCACCAGCCCGGGGGCGACGCGCAGCGCGCGCCAGAGCTCGTCCTGGATGCGGAAGATGTTGCGGTGGCGGCCCGTCGCCGCCGAGCCGTCGATGACCGCGGCCGCCCACGCCCAGGACGAGAGCATCGCTGCGGCCACGACTTCGTCCTCGTCGTCGTCGAGGGCGGAGATGTCCAGTGACAGCGCCGGGGTGTCGAGGTCGGCGGTGATCGAGGACTGGCGGTCGAACAGGCCCCGGATCGCGCCGGCGCAGAGCAGCTCCAAGGTGTTGACCAGGTCCCTGGCGTCGCGGCGGAAGGCCAGCGTGGAGTCGCAGGCAGCGATGTCGAGCAGCAGCAAGGGCGGGCTGACCAGGATCCGCACGACGTCGGGGATGATCGGCTCCTCGCCGTCGGTGGTGCCATCAACGCACAGGTCGAGTGCGGCACCGAGCAGGCGTCGTTCGGTCACGCTGATCTCGGCGCGGCGCACGATGACCACGAGCGCTTCGAGCAGCGACAGCCGACGGGCGCGGATGGTTTCCGAGAGCCGGGCGTGTTCGTCGCCGCTGGTCTGGGCGAGTGCGGCCCGCAGGGGGCCGGCGTCGAGCGGGTTGAGCGAGTGCAGGCCCCGCCCGATCCGCCACACGCGCCCGTCGAGGTGCTCGACCAGGCGGGTGTACTCGCCCTTGACATCACCGGGGACCACGGCGGTGAACCCGAACGCGACCAGCCCGGTCATCAGGCGTTTCACGATCGTCGACTTGCCGATGCCGGGCTGGCCCTGGATCCACATGCCGGTGTTGGACACCAGCCCCTGTCGCAGCCACTCCGCCGGGTCGAGTCCCACGGGCTCGGCGGTGTGCATGTGGTGGCCGATGGGCACCCCGGGCGGTGCGGCGCCCGAGCTGACCGCGAACGGGAACATCCCGCACACCTGAGTGGTCGTGCCCTGCCACATCACCCCGGGCTCGGCGCTGGCCGCACGCCCGCCGCCGGGCAGCGCCCACCCCAGAGCCCGGGGTACCGGGCGACCGCGATACGGCTCACCGGGGTCGAGCTGCTGGTGCTGCTGCGGGGGCAGGGAGATCGTGGTCACGGAAGGCTCCTGGTCGAGCGGTGGGACGAGGCGCATCGGTGGGTCATTTGCGGGGGCGGCGGGCCAGCTCGGCAGGGTTGATCCCGAGCCCGAGGGAGGCGACGAACCCGGTGATCTGCGCGCCGCGCAGGCGCCGGAGCCGCACCTTGGCCTGCCCGGCGCGCTGTTCGACGTCGGCGGTCGCGGCGGGCATCTGCTCGGCGTCGAAGACGGTGGTGGTCACGTACAGGGTGAACCGGCCGACGCCGGCGCCCTCGGCCTCTTCGCGGGCGCTCTGCACCGCGCGCGAGAGATCGTCGCGGTCACGCTGGGTCTCGTCGCGCTTGGTCTTGTGCGCCCACATCCGACGGACCTGGGTGTTGGTGATCTCGCGCTCGACCTCGTCGGCGGCGGCCCCGGCCGAGAGCGGCTCGTAGAGCAGGCTCACCCGTCGTGCGAACGGGCCCGCGGCCAGCAGCGGCACCAGCACGCGGTCCATCACCGACTGGCGAGGTGCCTCGACCATCGCCCACGACACCGACAGCCCCGAGTCGTGCTGCCAATGATCCCAGCTCTCCTGGAAGCTGACCGGGCCCGCCTCGGCCCAGCGCAGCAGTTCGTCGGAGTGCTCGTCGTAGTCGGTCAGGTCCGAGCGGCTGGCCGGGTCGTAGGCGACCCGCAGCCGCCCGGTCAACCAGGCGGCCGTCGCGCGGCCGCGCACCGCGACGCCCGCCATGGCCAGGTGGGACTCCAGCCCGGGCAGCCAGCGTGTCACCTCGGCGACACCGGCGGCCAGATCCGGCGGTCGGGGTGTGGCCAGGGCCGGGTCGAAGGTCACCGAGACCCGGCAGTCGACCTCGGCGGACGAGGACGGGGCGGTGGCGGCGAGCTCGGCCATGACCGCTTGCGCGGAGGCCGGGGCGCGCGGGTCGATGCGATCGTTGACGTAGTCGCGCAGGGTGGTGCCCCCGGTCGGGGACGTGTCGATGGTGACCGCGACGTGGCGGATCATCGGCTGGTATCCCAGGTCGGCCAGGAACGCGCCCCAGTTCGCGACCCAGGCGTCCGCCTGGCCCTGATCGGCCAGGTCCAGCCCGACCGGCGAGACCCGCAACACCGCGGTCAGCCATCCGGTGCGGCGGTCCCAGAGCAGGCCCTGCTTGCCGCCGCGCCCGTCATCGGTGGACAACGGCACGATCGGCCCCATCGGGCCGGGAAGGTCGTGGCGGCGCAGGTGGTCGGTGACCATCCCGCCGGTGCGTTCGGTCCAGCCGGCCGCCTTGCTGCGGGTGAAACGCAGACGTCGCATAACCACATCCGAAAGTGAGCTACCACCGATCTTGATAACCACTGCGCCGATCACGAGAGCACCGAGGACCAGGGCGACCGCGCCTGCCCGGCCCGAGAAATTCAGCACCGTGACGGGGATGGCGATCGCGAGGAAGACAGTCATGGTCTGGCCCGTGCCGAGCTGACCGATGCCGAACCCGCGGGGCGGGCGCCAGTTCCCGTAGGTGCGGGGCGCGGTCACTGATTACCTCCTTGCCCGGACGGTCCGGCACCGTCCGGTCCTTTACTCGGTGGTGCACCGCCGAGATCCTGTGGTTGCGAGGCGAAGCTGTCGGCGGCTGCCCGGCCCTTCTGCACCGCGCTCCCGGCCACCGCAGCCGCGGCGCCCGCGGGGCCGGCCGCTGCGGCGGCGCCCCCGGCTGCAGCGCCCCCGGCGGCACCTGCCCCGGCGGCTCCACCGGCGCTTTGGCCTGCTGCGGCCCCTCCTGCGGGGGGCCCTCCTCGTGCCGCCGCAGCCCCGGACGACCCACCGCCCGGTGTGCCACCGCCCTGCTTGGACGAGGACGAGGAATGGGGATGTGGGCTGCCGGTCGAACCGCCACCGCCCCCCGGCGGCCCACCGGTGCCCTGTCGGCCCCCGCCTCCGGCTCCACCGGCGGGCAGCGCCTTCTGGCTGCCTCCGCCCGTCGGGGTGGCGGCGCCCTGGGCCCATCCCGGGGCGCTACCGGGGCCGGTCATCTCCTGGCGCCGCGAGGAACCGACCGCACCCATCGACACCGCGCCGGTCGCAGCACCGGCGATCACGCCGCCGGCAGAGCCCCCGCCGCCGACCGCTACCTGCGCCCAGCTGAAGAACTTCAACGCTGCGGGCAGCGCGACCACGGCAATGAGCAGGACCACGATCCCGGTCAGGACGGCGACGAAGTCCTCGCCCTCGGCGACCAACCCCAGCCCGATCGCATAGATCAGCGCCGCCAGCGGCTTGTAGATCACCAAGCCGATCAGCCAGGCCACCATCGTCGGCAGCCAGCGGCGCGTGGCGTTGGTCAGCACTCCCGCCGCCGCCAGCGGCAGCAACGCGACAAGCACCAGGATCGCGGCCTGCCGAAACAGCAGAATGAGCCACTGGATCAACCCCAGAACTACCACGGCCAGCGCTACGACAAGTTTCAAGGTGGGAACGATCGGTGCGTTCCCGAACGTGCTGTTGACCTGCTCGCCGAACGCCGGGAGCGTGTTTTCGAGCAGCGCTCGTGACAGCTCGTCCGCCATGTCGAGCGCAAGATTGAGGGCGAGTAGGGCCGTGGCGTTCACGACGGCGAACTTCAACAGGCCGAGGCCGACCTCAACCAGTGGTTCCCGTCGCCCCGAGATCATCAGGCGGCCGAGCTGGGCCAGCATCGACACCGCCAGAATCAGCATGGCGATAGGTCCGACGAAATCGCTGACCGCGCGCACCTGCGTGACCTGCTGCAGTGGCGACGGCACCAGCAGCCACCAGGTCATCAACATGCCCAGAAGTTCGCCGGCCGCATCCCCGAAGTCGTCGGCCAAGAAGTCGATTACGAACATGCGTGTGCGCGATCCCCGTCAATCAGGTAAAGGCGGTCATACGACGAGCGCGAAAATCGACGGAAGTGCCCCCATGACCGCGACCCCGAGAAGTACCATTCCGATTTTTTCGATGCCGCTGACCGCGTAGCCGCTGCGGTTTTTCGAACCGGTCATGATCAGCCCGACACCGATGAGGCCGGCACCTGCGGCGAGTACCAGCAGTACGGCTTTCATCGTGGCGATGATGGTGTTGGCGTTCTCCCCGAGTTTTCCGGGCAGCTGGCCAGGGCCCGGATCCGGGATGAGCGGTGGCGGGCTCTGCGGCAGGGAGTAGACGTCGAGGACGCTGAGGAGTTGAGACACGGCAAGGCGCTCCGGAAGTGAAGGTGGCTGCTGATCAGGCGGTGCGGGATCGGTGGCCGCTGTTCTGTTTGATGACTTCTCCGACCAGCGCCCGAAGGGCCTTGGCGAAGGTGCGGACCCCCTTGGGGAGGTCCTGCTCGGCCTCGGTGAGCACAGTCGCGGCCCTGTCGTGGGGCGACTCGACGTCGCGCCAGTCAGCGACCAGCGGGATCCGGACCACCGAGCTCACGTACGGCTCGGTGATGTGCACCTTGTTCTGCGTGTTCGGCCCCCAGGCCGCGTTCGGCACGTCGTCGACGATCGCCAGGACCGGCGGCGGAGCGGCGGCCGGGGTGTACTGCAGCGCACGCTGAGCGGAGTGCAACGAGTTCGACGTCGAACGGCACACGAGCACGTGCACGGGACGGTGGGCGCGGTAGATCCCGGCGTCGTAACCATGGAGCGCTTCAGCAAGCAGAGTCGTGCCGACTCCACCCAGAACACCCGCCACGATCGGAGGTTCGCGCACGTCTGTCACCGTCCTCAGACTGACGATTTTCAGGCCGCGGATAGACTACACTTTGTATCTTCTTGGGTGGCAAGATGATACGAATCTTGTGGGGGGTCCGACGTGTCTCTGATTGAGTCCGGCCCGGAGGGCGCACCGCCGGGGCGGCTGCGCAACCTCGCACGCTGGGCAGGCGTAGGCATCGCCGTCGGTCTGCTCGTCGGCGGCATGTACGCGGCATGTGTGCCCGGCCAGCACACCGACCCCACAGCGCCCGATGAGGCGGCGCCCGGCGCCGCACAGACCGCCGGGCCCCACGCCGCCCCCGACCACGACCCGCTGACGACCGCGCGCCGCTGGCTGAAAGCCTCCCGGACGGTGAGCTTCACCGACCCACGCCCGGTCACCTGGACCGAGCGGGTCGCCCCGGTACTGACCGGGGCCGCCGCGGCGGACAACACCGCCACCGCGCAGAACCCCGCGACCGGGGCGGGCTGGGAGCAGCTGGTCGCCGACCGGTGCAGCACCACGGTCAGCGAGATCGGCGCGGTGATCCCTCCCGAGGCCCCGCGCACCGACCGCCAGGTCTATGTCCAGGTGACCGGGACCGTGCGGACCGGGTGCGAGGTCGCCGACGGGCTGACGGCGCCCCCGGAGCAGACGGCAGCCACCGTCGCGCTCACCCTCGAGCCCGATGGCCTGTGGCGCGTGAGCGAACGGCTCTACTGAGCCGCACCGCACCAGCAGCGACCGGGCGAGCTCACTGTGTGCCGGCGCCACCGGTCAGGGAAGCCGAGTCCGCGGCGTCGTAGATGGTGCGGGCGGCCTCGTCGAACAGCGGGGAGACCAGCGACGTGTCGTCGCCACCAGAGACCACCCCGACCAGCTGACCGCGCCCATCGGGCGCGTCCGGGCCGGCCAGCCACGGCCCGCCGGAGGCACCCTCGGTCATGTCGCAGTCCATCGCGAGCACCCGCCCAGCGGGCTGGCCGGGTTCGCGGGCGAACTCCTCGACCGCGGCCGAGCCGATGCAGCCGCGCAGCGACTGGCCGTCGTAGCTGCCCAGGGCCGGATAGCCGAGCGCGGCGACCTCGACCTGCTCGCCGACCGTCCAGCGGACCCCCTGGGCGCCGAGGACCTGCTCGGGTAGGCGGCCCTCGCGCGGCAGCAGGGACACGAACGCGAAATCGGTGTCGGCGGCGACGTCCTCGATCGGGGAGTTGGCCTGTTGCCACGCCGGCGGCAGGAAGGCGGTGTCGACCGCCCACCGCCCGTAGGGCTCCTCCCCGCCGGCCCAACCGGGAATGAAGTGCGCGCCGTCGAGCCGCCAGGCCCCGTCGAGCCACACACAGTGCGCCGCGGTGGCCAGCAGCCGCCGTGACTGCGATGCGACCACCGCGGCCGAACACTGGTGGCGGCCGCCGTCGACGACCAGGACCCCGACCGAGGACGCCGAGAGCCCGCCGACGATCGGGCCCGCCTGCCCCCGCACCGGCAGCCCCCCACCCGGACCGTCACCGGCCGGGCCCGGGGCGGTCACCTGCAGGCCCGCGATCCGCGGGCCAGTCGGGGAGTCGGAGGCCGGGAGCACGCACGCCAGCACCACGGCCACCACCGCGGCCACCGGCAGCGCGCTCATCCTGCGGATCGTCATCAGGGTGCGTCGGCCTAGTTCAGGCCCAGCTGGGCAGAGCAGGACGGCCAGGCATTCCAGCCCTGTTCAGCCTGGACCTTCTCGGCGACGGCGATCTGCTCTTCCTTGCTCGCCTCGTGTGCCTGACCTTCGCCACCGAAGGCCTGCCACGTGCTCGGCGAGAACTGCAGGCCGCCGGAGTAGCCGTTACCGGTGTTGGTCGACCAGTCACCGCTGGCCTCACACTCGGCGAGACTATCCCAGGTCGAGGTGTCGGTCCCGCCGGTCTCGCCGCCCGTGGCGGCCGGGGTCGCCTGCGCCCCCTCAGGATCGCGGGGCTGCTCACCCCCGCCGTCGTCGGCCGGCTCCTCCGGTGCCGAATCGTCCTCGGCCGGGGCGCCCGACTCCTGCCCGCCCCCGCCAGCGGCCTCCTCGTCGTCGCTGGAGCGGTCGGTCGACTCGTCCGAGGACGAGCCCGGTTCGGACCCAGCGCTGTCGGCGGCGGAGTCCGAGTCCGGCTCGTCGTCGAGGTCGATCCCTTCGAGCTTCTCCAGCACGCTCTCGGCGGTCGGGTCGATGTCGGCCGCTGCCTCGGCCTTCTCGGTCAGCTCCTCGACGGCGGGCTTCAACCCCGGACCGTCCGAGGAACCACCCGGTGACGAGCCCGAGCCGGAACCCGAGTCGCGGCTGATGGAGGTACTGGTGTCGGACCGGTCGGTCCCCGAGTCCCCCGACGAGGCGGCGGAGTCGCTGCTTCCCGAGCTGTCCGCGTCGTTGCTGGTGGAGTCACGGCTGGTCGAGCCCGAGCCACCGGAACCGGTCGACCCGGACCCGGTGTCGGAACTGCTGGTCTGCGACGAGGTCGAGGAGCTGTCCGACCCGGTGTCGCCGAGGTTGTTGAGCTCGTCGAGCTTGTCCAGATCGGCAGGCTCGGCGCCGAGCTTCTCGAGCTGCTCGCGGTCGACCACCTGCAGCACCGAGTCCCGCACGCTGCCGGCCTCGGTGTCCTTGCTGGCCCCGAGGGTCTGCATGAGCTCGCCGACCAGCTCGATCGCGGCCTGGGCCTTCTCCAGGTCCTCCGGTGAGCCGCTACCACCCGACGAGTCCGACGAACTCGACGACGTCGAGCTGGAACCGCTGTCCGACCCCGAGTCGCTGCTGTCCGTGTCGCGGTCCGCGGAGCCGGAACCAGCCGAGTCCGACCCGGCGGAGCCGGAGCCGGAGTCGTCCTCGTCGCCTGCGGCGGTGTCGTCGGCCGAGGAGCTGGCATCCGAATCGGAGGAGTCCTCATCCTCGTCGTCCGCGCCGATCGCCTCCGACGCCGACCCGGAGCCGCTGCCGGTGTCGCGGCTCGAATCGTCGGCCGAGTCCGCACCACCAGACCTGCTGGAATCCTCGCTGCCGGAGCTGCTCGAATCCTCGCCGTCGGAGCCGTCGGAGTCCTCGTCCGATTCCGAGTCCTCACCGGAGGGCTCGCCGCCGCCGGAGGACTCGGACTCCCCGCCGTCCTCCGGCGGATCCTCAGCCGGGGCCGCCGGGGCCGCCGGGGCCGCCGGGGCCGCCGGGGCCGCCGGGGCTGCCGGCGCGGCGGGGGCGGGTGCGTTCACCGCGGCCGGCGCGGCGGTGGCTTCGGCCTGGTCGGTGCAGGTGGTCTCCGGCAGCGGCGGTTCGGCCTGACGGTTCGGGTTCGCCGCGGCGGGCCCCTTCCCGGAACCCGAACTGCTCACCGCCGGAGACGGCGCGACCGCCTCCTGTGCGGCCTCGCGGGCGGACTCGACCGCGCCGACCGCGTTGTCGGCAGCACCACCGAGGGACTGGCCGATGCCTTCCAACGTGCCGCCCTCGTCACCGGGCGGGGGCGGTTGCTTGGGCAGCAGGTCCGCCGGGGTCGGGCCGAGCCCTTCCTTGGCGAGCACTACCGCGATCTTGTGCAGCTGCGGATCGGTGGTGCCGTTGAGCTGGTCGGAGACATCGACGGCCTTCTGCCGCCACCCGGGCGGCTGCGTCGCCGGGGTGAACCCCAGCCCGGCCAGCTCGCGGGCCACGTCCTGCTGGCGCGGGTCGCCGCTCACGGCGAGGCGGGTCATCAGCGCCCGGGTCTGAGTACGGGTGTCGCGGGCGGCCGCGAGCTGGCGCACCGTCTTCCCGGTGTTGCAGCCATCAGCGGTCAGGCCGACCTCGGCCGAGAGCGGACCCGCCACGAACGCCATGCCCAGCAGCGCGGTCGCGGTGAGGATGGCGATCGGGGTGCGCCGCGGCCGCGGCGCGGTCTGGGCGGGATCGGACTGGAGTGGGATCACTCCGTAGCGGTTGCGAGAAATACGCATCTCACGGACTCCGTGATGTGATCGGGGGTGCTCACCGGAAATCGGGCTCGGATACGCGCCGAGCGCGTCAACGAAGTGCGGCCATCGATCAGCCCTTGCTGTTCTGTTCTTCGGTCAGCGATGTGCTCGAATCGGAATCGGTGGAGCCCTCACTGCCTTCGGAGTCGGTCGAGGAACCCTCCCCCTCGTCCAGAGACCACTGCTTGACCCAGTCCACATGCATCTCCCCGGGGTCGCTGTCGCCCTTGGGGAACCAGTCGAGCTGGATGCACAGGTGCATCGGGCCGGGCGGCAGGATCGAGGTGTCGGTGGTCTTCCACCACTCCTCACCGTCGAGGAACGTGGTGACACCGTCCGGGGTCCACTCGACCGCCCAGTTGTGCCACTCCGTGGCGTCGACCTCGACCTTGCCCTGGACCTGGGAGTTGTCGGCGCCGTAGTGCAGGAAGATGTTCACCTCGTCGCGGTCATGACTCATGATCTCCATGAAGTCGATCTCGCCGCCGACCGGGAAGTCCTCCGCCGTGGGCCACAACAGCAGCAGCGCGTTGTAGGACGGGGACCCCTTCGGGGCCTTCACCCGGCCCTCCCAGCGGCCGTACTTCTGCGAGTTGCCCGACCAGGCCATGCCCCCGGTGGTGCCGTCCCCGGTGCCCTCAATGGTGAGGATCCCGTCGGAGACCGACGCCGCGTCCGGGCTCCGGACCCCGTTGCCGGCGTGGCCGGGGCCGTCGTAGAAGTTCCAGCCGCCGTCGAGGTCCTCGAAGTCGTCGACCACGTCGGGCTCGCCCCAATCGAACGCCTCCGCCGCGGTCGCGCCCTGCGCCCCGGACCCCGCGCTCGAGCCGCTGCCCGAACCCCCACCGGACCCCGAGCCGCCACCAGACCCACTGCCCGAGCCGCTACCGGAACCCGAGCCGGATCCGGAGCCGTCCTCGTCCTGGTCGTCGTCCCCGCTGCCCCCGGAACCGGTCTCGGTGCAGGACTCCGGGACGAAGTCCGCCTTGTCGGCGCCCTCGCTGACCAGCGCCTGGCGGATGCGCTTGGCACGCTTGGAATTGTCGCCCTCCAGCTCGGCGAGCACGTGCGAGGCGGTGATCCGCCACTCGCAGTCCACCCCGTCGTCCGGGGCGGCCAGGACGCTGCCGGTCAACGAGGTGGTCAGCGCGAGCGCCACACCGGCCAGCTTCTGCCTCACTCCCGACTCGTCTCGGGACGGAACCCGTGCGTGGCCAACCCCCCGTGGCGGGGGTGGTTGAAGTTGTCGGCGACGGTGGCGGCCAGTTCGAGAACGGCATCGCGGGTCCCGGGGGCCAGCGCATCGAAGTCGATCTGGCTACCGGCCTGCAGGTGCGGGTCCGGCGGCAGCTCGACCACGGCACGGCACCGGGCGTCGAAGTAGCCACGGATGACCGACTCGTCGATCTGGGCCGACTGCCGGTCACGCGAGAGCACCACGATCACGTGCTCGAGCAGCGCCTCGTGGCCGTGTGTGGCCAGCCAGTGCATCGTCTTGCGTGCCCGCGAGGCGCCGTCATGAGTCGGGGCGCCGACAATGACCAGCGAATCCGCGTGCGTTAGTGTGGCCTGCAGAGCTGAATGCATCAGGCCAGTGCCAGAATCAGTGATGATCACCTCAAAATACTTCGACAAAAGCTTTAGCACCGATTCGTAGTCTTCGGCCGAAAAGGCCTCCGACAATTCGGGGTCCTGCTCACTGGTCAGGACCTGAAGTCGGCGGGTGAGGTGGGTGAAGCGGGCCAGATCGGTCGAGGACCGGATGTTGGAGATGTTGTCGAGCAGGTCACGGACGGTGCTCTGCGCGGCGAGCTTCTCCCCGACCAGGCGGTCGCCGAGGGTGCCCGCGTCGGGGTTGGCGTCCATGGCGATGACGCGGTCCCCGCGGTACTCGGCCAGCCCCAGGCCTAGCGTCGCGCTCACCGTCGTCTTCCCGACCCCGCCCTTGAGGCTGATCACCGCGGTGCTGTGCGCGCCGTGCAGTCGAGTCTGAATGCGCTCCAGCTGCTTGCGCAGCCGCACCTCGGCCTGGGACAGGCCGGGGTTGATGCGTCCGTTGGTGATGCTGTAGCAGAACCCGCGCCAGCCCTCGGTGGGGCGGGCCTTGCGCTGCCGCACTGCCTCGCCCAGCAGGTCATCGTCGGCCTCCCACTGCGGCCGGTAGACCGCGGGCCGCTCCGGGGCAGGGCTGTCGACCTCGTTGGGTGAGGTCGGCGCGGCGCCGCGGGCAAGCCCGGCCGGTGGCAGAGGCGTCTCGCGACCGCCCGACGCCGGGGCAGCGCCGGAGCCGGCAGAGGCCCGACGGTCCGGGGCAGGCGAGGTGGACGATGCATCGCGCTCGGCCGTCGGTCGCGCAGCGGCGTCGTCGGGGCTGTCCGTGCGCTCCTCGCCCTGGGCCCAGGGCAGGGGAGCGGGCCGCAGTCGCGCACGGCGGCCGTCGATCGGGGTCGGAGCGCTGGCAGCGGTCTCGGTGGCGTTCGCGGTCGTGTCGCTGAAGACCGGGGCCTCCCAGGTGCGCTGCAGCGACGGCGTCGGGGTGGTCGAGGAGGGCTCGGGGGCCGATGCGTTGGTCATGAGGAGTTCCCAGTCGTGAACGAGGGGCCGGGCAGGAGGGGATGGCGGGGCACGGCGGTCAGCCGCTGTCGGCGGGAGGCAAGGCGAACAGCTCGACGACCAGATGACCGAGGTCATGGCGGCGCACCGGGATCCCCAGGCGCTGCCAGATGCTCATCACCTGTCTCCACCCCGGGGCGCTCGCCGCGGGAACGGCCGACCAGCGCGCGCCCAAGGGCAGCTCCGGTCGGGGTGGCGAGGGCCCGGCCGAGGACTCGTCGCCGACACCGTCGGAGTCGTGCTCGGCGTCGTGGTCCTCGGCGTCGGCGTCGGCGGCCGGTTCCGGCTCGGGGATCCGCTCGAACACCTCGACCAGCACCTTCACATCGACGGTGATGCCGTGGCTGTAGGGCAGGACCTCCCCGGCGCGGGCCTGCACGGCTCGCCACCGGCCCTTACCCGGCTTGTCGCCGGGCCAGCCCAGCAACGCGTCCGAGCGTCGCGCAAGGTAGGGCTCGAGGGCCATCCGGCGTCGATCCGGGTCGTCCTCGTCGCAGGACAGGTAGTCCAGTGCGAAGCACTCCGCGAGCTGGCGAGCCTCGTCGACCCCGACCGGGCGCAGCGCCTCGACCGGGCGGTCGACCGTGGTGCGCGCGGCGCGGGCGTCGTCGCTGGCCCGCCCGGAGGGCAGATAGAGGTCCTGGTCCGTGCTGTCCTGGGTGACCCAACGCCCGGACGGCAGCGGGCTCTGCGGAATCTCCGACGCCGCGTCCCTGCCCTGCTGCGGCGCAGGGAACGTCACCGTCAGCTCGGAGTAATAGTCCTCAGGGGTCATCGTCGGCTGCGTCGGACCCTCCCGGTAGAGGGCCGTGGCGCCGTTGACCGGCCGCTGCTCGTCGGGGAAGTAGTCCTCGTCGCCGTCACCGTCCCCGTAGCCCGGATCGTGGAACTCGGGCTCGTAGTCGACGTAGGGCTCGGCCTGCTCGGAGCCGTCTACGTAGGCGACCTCGTCGCCCCGCTCAGCTGTGTCCGGCGCAGCAGCCTCGGCACCGGCCACGGCAGGGGGCGGGCCTGATGAGGCCGGGGGTCGCTGTCGGGGGCGCGGGGGTGCCTCGTCCGCGCCCCACCACGGGGGTAGCGCCGGGGGTGCCGCACGCGTACGCCGGCCGATCACCACCACGTCTCACCTCCGCACGTCAGCCGCCGTGCTGCGAGCTCACCTCCCCGAGCACGGAGGCGAGCGTTGAGACGGCCGTCAGCGCGCGAACTGTACTACATAGTGATTGCAGAAATATACGCTCAGTATCAACTGTCACGGCGCAGATGTTGGGCGCCTGGAAAGGGTGATCCAGGCGTACGGCTGGCAGCAGTGCGCAGGGTGACTGACGAGTAGGCTTCGTCACGCTCGCCCCGGGCGCAGTCCGGGAGCTTGCCGCTGAACGGGAGCAGCCGAACGAAGGAACGCCGCCCATGGCCGAGGAACACAGCACGCAGGCGGCGAACGGTGCGCGCAGTGGATCGGCAAAGAGAGTGGCTTCCAGCCGCCCGACAGCACAGAGCAAACCGCATTCCGACAGCGGATCCGCTGTGGCCGACGCCGAGTTCACCGCCCGGATGAACAGCCTGTTCGCCACGGTGCTCAACGACGACGGCCAGGAATACTCGGTCTCCGACGTCGTCCGCTGGATCAATGCCACCGGCGGATGGAGCTCCCGCGAACGCCTCAACGCGCTGCGGAAGGGGAAGGCGGTCACCGACCTGCGGCCCGATTCGCTCGAGGCAGTCAAGGTCGCCGAGTTCTTCCGCGTCCCCGCTTCCTACTTCACCGCCCCACAGCCGCCTCAGATCGACGGCGCCGAGCAGCACCGGCTCATCCAGCAGCGGCTGAGCAGCTACCGGCGCGGCACCATCCCGCAACGCGTGTACTACCTTTTCACTGTGGTCGTGCAGGCCGACGGCCGCCCCTACCCGGCCACCTATGTGGCGCGCTGGATCAACGCCAATGGCGGCAAGATCACCAACGTTTACATCCAGAAACTGACCTCCGGAGAACGCGGCGAGCGACCCCAGTCGTCGTACCTGCAATGGATCGGCAAGTTCTTCGGCATGGGGCTGAGCTTCTTCTACGACGAAGACCCGCCCGAGGTCGACGGCCAGTACCAGAACGCGATCATCATGCTGCGCGATCCCGCCAGCGCCGAGCTCCAGCAGCTCTACGGCCGGCTCAGCCCGCTGCAGCAGCAGGGTGTGCGGCAACTGATGATCACGCTGGCCCGCGACAACGACCCCACGTTCGTCGAGCCAGGCCGCCACGACGACGACCGCGACGACTGAAACTCCCTGCGTCCGTGAGTGCGTGACCGAGAGCGGTGAGCAGGCCGCCGAGCGGAGAGCGTTGACGGCCCGGCTCAGCCGGGCCTACTCGTAGACGATGTCGAGGTCGAAGGAGTCCGCGTCGACGTCGTCCTCGATCGCGAGGACGTCGCGGCCCATCAGCTCGACCTCGCCCTCGAAGCGGGCCTGTGTGTAGAGGTCGCGCTCCGGGATGTGGATCAGCCAGAACTCGCCGTCGCGGCGCACGGTCGCCGTGTAGCGCGGCCTGCCGGAGTCAGGCCGCACCGTCCTGCCCCTCGTCGCGGAGCATCTGGCGCAACGCCTCGC
>NZ_JBYJZH010000002.1:0-254280 GCF_058111925.1 Pseudonocardia sp. P-1 | reverse complement strand
GGTAGTGGATCCAGGTGCCGCGACGTTCACCGATGATCAGCTCGGCCTCGCGTAGGACCTTGAGATGGTGCGAGATCGTCGGGCCGGACAGGTCGAAGACCTCGGTCAGGTCACACACGCAGGCCTCCCCGCCAGCGTGGGAGGCGATCAGGGACAACAGGCGCAGCCGGACGGGGTCTCCGAGGGCCTTGAACACGCGGGAGATCTCGCTCGCGTGCTCCGGGGAGAGCGGTTGCCCGACCAGCGGCGACCAGCACGACGGCGCCACACCCGGCGGCTCCTTATTCGACATACTTCTATCTTGACGTCTATCGAATAAGAGTGCAACCTCGCAGGGCCGCCCCGGATCGAGCGTCGTCGATCCAACCCTGCGCGACTGGAGTGATCGCATGCTCGACCCCGGTGAGGCCGGCGACCGCACTGCGGTGTCACGGCATCACGGACGTGCTCACCGCCACCGGCTCCCGATGCCCGTCAGGGATCCAGTCTCGCGCGCCATCGGGCAGGCGATCATCGCGGTCGCGGTCGTCCTGGTCCTGTGGGGATTCCTGGCCGGCGACGCCGATCTCACAGCAGGTGGTGTGACGACGTTCGCCTGTCTGCCCGCAGCGGGCCTGGCCAAGCTTGCCCGATCCCGGTGAGCGCCCCGCCCGGAAGTACAGCCGGTCGGGTCAACATCAGCCTTTCATCCCGGGTGGCCGGCCGGTTCGTTGTGGGCGCGGACCAGCCTCGCGTAGGTCGCCACGCATGCCCACGCCACCGCCGCGACGACGAGGAAGGAGCGGTAGACGCCGTCGTACCCGACTTCGGGGGCAAGGGACGCGGCGCCGACGGGGGCTAGCAGACCCGCGAGGCCCCACCCGGTGAAGACCAGGCCGTAGGTGGCGCCGAACCGTTCGCTGGGCACCACGTCCGAGACTGCCGCCGGGGTGAGCGTGGATAGTGCGCCGTATTGGGTTCCGAGTAGGAACAGGGTGGCAAGCGCGACGGGCCCGCTCGCACTCAGGGCCAGTGGCAGACAGGCAAGAAGGAGGAGGGCGGAGTTGGCGTGCAGGGCCGCGGATGGTCCCACCCGATCCGATAGCGGCCCGGCCATGAGCCGACCGACGAAGTTGCCGGCATTGAGCAACGTCACCGCCAGCGCCACGGCCCCCGCAGTCCCTGCCAGCTGTCCGGCCTGCGCGAAGGCCGCGAGGGCCGGCGCGCTGCCCAGCGCGAAAGCCAGCCACAGCGCGACGACCGGCCCGCTCGGGTGGCGCCGGCCGGTGCTCCGGGGCCGACGTCGTGCTACGCGCGGATGGGCCACGCGACCGGGAACGAGCACGGCCGCGACGGCCAGAACGCCCCCCAGCGCGGCGGCCAGCAGGACGAAGGTCCAGCCACGTCCGAACGCCATGAGCAGCGCAGCTGCCACGGGTGCCAGGACGGCTGTGCCGGCCGCGTAGGCGCTGACCACGAGGCCGAGCGCCAGGCCGCGCCCGGACTGCACGGTGCCGGCGACCCGGACCGCGGTGGCGTAGCCGAGCCCGGTCGAGCCGCCGAGTAGGACACCGAAGGCGAGGATCAGTGTGACCACTGAGGTCGCGACAGCACTGCCCAGCAGACCGATCACGGTACCGATCGCGGCGACGATGGCCAGCCGCCGAGGTGAGACCGCGTCGGCGACCCGGCCACCGACCAGGACCCCGGCCATGAAGGCCACCAGGCCGACGGAAAAGACGCTGGCCAGCCCGGTATCGCCGACCCGGAGTTCCCGGCACAGGGACGCGGTGAACACGTCCCAGGCGAATAGTGGGCTCACCGCCAGGTCGAGCAGCACTGCGCCGGTGAGCGCGCGCCTCTTACTCATCCGGAGGGGGCTCGGCCTGGGTCGCCGGCCAGCGGGGGTAGGAGGTTCGGCGTCTTCTTGCTGGCCATCGTCGCGTCCTTCCCGTGGGCGTATCAGCCAGGCCGGTGGCGAACCCGGCGGTGATCATCGAGAGTGACCAGCCGGGGTCGGCGGGTGATGGCCGGGGCCAGCACGGGCAAGGCGTAGTACAGCACGCCCCAGCTGACGATCTCGGTCACGCACAGCACGACCATCACCCGACGCAGCCCCGCTCGAGCTCAGCGACGCGGTCGCGGCGGTGGGTTTCACAGAGGACATTCGCGGTTGGCCTCCCAGCGAGGCCCGACGCGGCCTCGCCGCCTCCGGCGATGGTGCCGATACGCGGCGATGGGTCGCGCCGGGACGGACAGCAGTCAGGCGGGTCGGCCAGTCAGGATGCCGCCTGTGCAGTCTGGTCGATCGGTTCTGCCGGGCCGCAGCAGCCGCCCTCGGCCTCCGCGGTGGCGGCGGCGGGGTCGTCGAACAGGCCGGCGCCGCCGCAGACCCCGGTGTCGGGCAGCACCAGCTCGACCCGCTCGGCGGCCTCGTGGTCCCCGGCCAGTGCGGCGGCCACGGAGCGGACCTGCTCGTAGCCGGTCATCGCCAGGAACGTCGGTGCGCGCCCGTAGGACTTCATCCCGACCACGAACACCCCGGGCTCGGGTTGGGTCAGTTCGCGGGCGCCGTGCGGGTACACGGTGCCGCAGGAGTGCACGTTCGGGTCGATCAACGGTGCCAGGGCCCGGGCGGCCTGCAGGGTCGGGTCCAGGTCCAGCCGCACCTCCGCCAGCCATGACAGGTCCGGGCGGAACCCGGTCAGCACCACGACCTCGTCGACCGGGGCGAGCCGGCGCCCGTCGAGGGACTCGAGCACGAGCCGGTCGCCGGTCTGGGCGACCGCGCTGGTGCGGAACCCGGTCACCGTGCTGATGTGCCCGGCCTCGACCGCGGCCGCGGCGCGCCGGCCCAGGGCCCCGCGGGCGGGCAGTTGGTCGGCCTCCCCACCGCCGAAGGTGTCACCGACCTGCCCACGGCGCAGCAGCCAGTCCACGTGCGTGCCCGGCGCGGTCTCGGCCAGTTCGGCGAACGCCACCAGTGCGGTCAGTGCCGAGTGCCCGCTGCCGGCCACCGCGACCCGCTTGCCGGCGTAGCGGGCCCGCACGCTCGGGTCGGCCAGGTCTGGCACCTGGTAGGCGATCCGGTCGGCGGCGGCGCGCTCGCCCGCGGCGGGCAGCCCGTCCGCGCCGAGCGGGTTCGGCGAGTCCCAGGTCCCGGAGGCGTCCACCACGGCGCGGGCGAGGATCCGCTCCTCTCCCGCGGCGGTCTGCACGTGCACGGTCAACGGTTCGGTCTCGCGACCGGCGTCGACCACCCGGTCCCGCCCGCGCCGGGCCACACCCGACACTCGGGCGCCGAACCGCACCCGGCTGCCCAACACCTCGGCGAGGGGCTGCAGGTAGCGCTGCGCCCACTGCTGCCCGGTCGCGTAGGTCTCCGGGTCCGGGTGGGTCCATCCGGTCGGGGCCAGCAGCTTCTCCGCCACCGGGTCGACCACCTCGGCCCACCGGGAGAACAGTCGCACGTGGTGCCACTGCCGCACGTGCGCACCGGCCTGCTCACCGGCCTCCAGCACCAGCGGCTCCAGGCCGCGGTCGAGCAGATGCGCGGCGGCGGCGAGCCCGACCGGCCCGGCTCCGACCACCACGACCGGCAACGTGTTCTCACTCATCGGGGTGCCGTTAAGGAACGTGTCACCAGGGGCGAAGTAGTCCGCTGCTGGCAACGCGCTAACGTTCGTTCCTGCTGGTCGGGGCCGGTCTGAGGAGGCGTGCGTGGCCCGGGTGTTGGAGCTCGATGAGTTGGTCGAGCACTTCACGTTGCTGCCGGACGAGTCGGCGTTGTTGCGCAACAAGTTCGGCGCGACCCGGTTGGGGTTCGCGCTGTTGTTGAAGTTCTTCGTGCGCGCGGGTCGGTTCCCGACCGGGCGCTCGGAGCTGGGCGATGAGGTGGTGGAGTTCGTCGCCCGCCAGGTCGGGGTTCCGGCCTCCGAGCTGGGGTTCTACGACTGGTCGGGGCGCACGATCAAAGCGCACCGGGCCGAGGTACGCCGGGTGCTGGGGTTCCGGGAGTGCTCGGTGGCCGACGCCGAGAAGCTCACCGACTGGCTGATCGAGCAGGTCGCTCAGGTCGAGCGCCGACCGGAGCTGGTGCGTGAGGCGTTGCTGGGCCGCTGCCGCGACGAGCGGGTCGAGCCGCCCGCGCCGGCGCGGGTAGGGCGGATCGTCGCGGCCGCGCTGCACCGCGCCGAGGAAGCGCTGTTCGACCGTGTCGCGGGCCGGCTGTCGGTCGTGGAGACCGCCCGAGTGCTTGACCTGGTCACGGCCGCTGTGGATGACACCGTCGTTGATTCCGGTCCGGGCGTCCGGGCGGGCGCTGGCGTCCCAGCGGTTGTCGAGCTCGATGACGATGGCCCCGGCCGCGCGACGACGGGGGACTCGGCCGTCCGTGCGGGTGCGGAGCTGTTGGGGTTGATCCGCAGCGAGCCCGGGGCAGTGAGCTTGGAAAGCATGCTCACCGAGATCGACAAGCTGATCGCGATCCGCCGGGTCGGGCTCCCGGACGGCCTGTTCGACGACGTCGCCCCGAAGGTCTTGGCTGGCTGGCGCACCCAGGCGATGGTGGAGTCCCCGTCGCATCTGCGCGCGCACCGCCGGGAGCAGGCGGTGACGTTGCTGGCGGCGTTGCTGCACTCCCGGCATGGGGAGGTGACCGACGCGCTGGTGGATCTGCTGATCGCCACGGTGCACCGGGTCGGGGCGCGGGCGGAGCGGCGCGTGACCGAAGAGTTGGTGAACGCGTTCAAGCGGGTCACCGGCAAGGAGAACATCCTGTTTTCGATCGCCGACGCCGCCTTAGCCCACCCGGATGATGCGGTGCGGGAGGTGGTGTTCCCGGCGGTGTCGGGTGGCGAGCAGACGCTGCGAGAGCTGGTCCATGAGTACAAGACCAAAGGGCCGGTGTATCAGCGCACGGTGCGGACCACGCTGCGCGCCTCGTACACCAACCACTACCGACGCGGCCTGGTTCGCCTGCTGGAGGTGCTGGAGTTCCGCTCGTCGAACATCCACCGCCCGGTGCTGGACGCTCTCGAGCTGATCGGGCGACACGCGGCGTCGGGGAACCGCTCCTACTACCCGGTCGAGGAGGGCGTGCCGCTGCATGCGGGGCTGGGTGGGGACTGGGAGCCGCTGGTGTGGCGCACCGATACCCGTGGCCGGCGCCGCGCGGTGCGCATGGCGTATGAGATCGCGACGTTCCAGGCGTTGCGTGAGCGGTTGCGCTGCAAGGATGTCTGGGTCGCCGGTGCGCAGCGGTGGCGTGATCCGGATGCTGATCTGCCGGCCGACTTCGAGGTCCACCGGGTCGAGCACTACCGGGAGCTGCGCAAGCCGCTGGACCCAGCCGCGTTCGTCGACGAGGTCCGCCACGAGCTCGGCGACGAGCTCGACGCCCTCGAAGGAGCGTTGCCCGGCCTGGGCTGGCTGGAGGTGACCGACCGCCCCAGCGGGGCGATCAGGCTGACCCCGCTGGACGCCGTCCCGGAACCGACCGGGTTGCGCCGGCTCAAGGCGGAGGTGGCGCGGCGATGGGGTGCGGTGCCGCTGGTGGACATGCTCAAGGAGACCGTGCTACGCACCGGCTGCCTCGCGACGGTCACCTCTCGGGCCGGGCGAACCGGGATCAGCCCCGAGGTCTTGGCCGAGCGGCTGGTGCTGGCGATCTACGGCTACGGCACGAACACCGGGCTGCGCGCCGTCGCTGCGGGTGGGCACCCGCACAGCGAGGAGGATCTGCGTTACGTGCGGCGCCGCTACCTGAACCCGGGCGCGGCGCGGGAGATCGCGGTCGCGATCGCTGATGCCACCTTCCGCGCCCGCCGCGACGCCGTCTGGGGCGCGGGGTCGACCACGGTGGCCTCGGATTCCACCCATGTCGCGGCGCTGGATCAGAACCTGCTCACCCAGTGGCACTCCCGCTACGGCGGCCGCGGGGTGCTGATCTACTGGCACGTCGAGCGGGACTCGATGGCCGTGCACTCCCAGCTGATCTCCTGCACGGCATCCGAGGTTGCGGCGATGGTCGAGGGCGCCGTGCGGCATGGCACGTCAATGCAGGTCGACGGGAACTACGTGGACTCCCACGGCCAGTCCGAGATCGGGTTCGGTATCACCCGGCTGCTGGGGTTCGAGCTGTTGCCGCGGATCAAGCAGATCAACCGCGTGAAGCTCTACCGGCCCGCGGCCGGGCAGACCGACCGGCACCCGCGGCTGGCGTCGGCGATGACGCGCCCGATCCGCTGGGACCTGATCGCGCAGCAGTACGACCAGATGATCAAGTACGCGACCGCGATCCGCACCGGCACCGCGAGCACGGAGGCGATCCTGCGCCGGTTCACCCGCGCGGCCTCCCATCCGACCTACCAAGCGATGCTGGAGCTCGGCCGCGCCCAGAAGACCATCTTCGTCGCCCGCTACCTGCGCACCCGGGAGCTGCAGCGCGAGATCAACGCCGGGCTCAACGTAGTGGAGTCGTGGAACCGGGCGAACTCGGTGATCGCCTACGGCAAGGGCGGCGGGCTCGCGACGAACAGGCGCGACGAGCAGGAGATGATCGTGGCCTGCCTGCGGATCCTGCAGGCTGCGCTGGTCTACGTGAACACGCTGATGCTCCAAGACGTCCTTGACGACCCCGACTGGGCCGACGGCCTGTCGCCGGCCGACCGGCGAGGCCTGTCCCCGCTGTTCTGGACCCACGTGCTGCCCTACGGACAGGTCCACCTCGACATGACCGCGCGGCTACGCCTGCGGACCTGACCACGCCAGAGGGCTGCCCTGGCGATCCGACGTGGTCGATCCTGCCGATCGCGGATCGTTCCCGATCGTCGTGGGTGGTGCCTGCCGATCGTTGGATCCGGCCGTCGCCGCTGCTGACGAGGCTCCCGGGCATGGTGTCGATTCCGGATGTGCCCGACGCGAGCGCGCAGCTGCTCGCCGATCTGCTGGCTTGGCTCGGTCCGCTACCGCCGTGGGCGGGGTCGGTCATCGAGCTTGCCGGGGAGCTCCTGCTGGTGCTGGTGCTCGTGGTGTGGCTGCGGGTGTGGGCTCTGGCCCGCGGCGCTGATGCCCGGGTGATGGCGGTGGTGATGGCGGTGGTCCTGGCCGCGCCCGCGGGGGCTGTGCTCGCGTGGGGGGCGAGCGAGGCTCTCAAGCAGGCGCTGCAGGTGGATCGGCCGTGTCGTCTGCTTGCGTCGTTCCCCGGTTGGGCGGTGTGCGCGGCACCGGGTGACTGGTCACTGCCCAGCAACCACGCCGCGATCGCCGGGGCGCTGACCGTCGCGGTCACGGTGGCCGCGTGGCGGATCGGCACACCAGCGGCGGCGGTAGTGGTGCTGGTCGCCGGGCCGGGCGCCGCGGGGTCGCGGGTCCTGGCTGGTGCGCACTTCCCGCACGACGTCGTGGCCGGCGCCGTGCTCGGTGGCATCGTGGCGGCCGTGGTCATCCTCGTGTTCGACCGGGTCGCGCCCCGGCCGCTCGGGCGCCTGCGGGCGCAAGAACGAGCCGTGCTGCTCCTCGGCACCGCCCCACCCCGCGGCCGTGGGCCGGGTCGGTGACCGACCGCGCGACGCTCGCCCTCAGCTCCGTCATGCTGGTCGCGGCGGCGCTGTGGGTGATCGCCTACCTGCTCACGTCCGACGGGGACGGCGTCGTCGTGCTCGCGCTGCTGGCGCCAGCCGTGCTGGGCGCCGCGGGCGTCGCCGGACGCTGGGGCCGACGACACACCGTGTGGCTACCGGCCGTCGTTCCCGCGGCCGCGGCGCTGGTCGTGCTGCTCGCAACCGGTGGCCTGGACTCGGCGACCGGCGCGTTCATCGCAATCGGGGTCCTGTTGTGGACTCCGTGGCTTGCGGGGCGCTGGCTGCGCGCACGCGCCGCACTCGGACAGGCCGGGTGGCAGGCAGCAGCCCGGTGGGAGGACCAGGCCCGGGAGGCCGAGGACGACGCCCGCCGGCGGGAACGGGATCGGCTCGCCGCCCGGATGCACGATCTCGTCGGCCACGACCTAGCCCGGGCCGCGCTCACCCTCGGCGGACTCGAACTCGACACCGCCCTGCCCGCGCCGGCCCAGCGCGCGGTCGCGCGCGCCCGCCAACAGGTCAGCACCGCGGCCGAACACCTGGCCGAGGCGGTGACCGCGATCGACGCCACCCCGACGGCCACCCCCACAGGAGCCGAACTCGACGACCTGGTCACGGACCTGCGTGCCGACGGCAGCGACGTCGCCCTGGTCCCTGCAGATCCGTCGCCGCTGCTCGACGGGACCGACCCCGCGATCGCCGCCTTGCTGGTGCGGGTGGTGCGCGAAGGTCTCACCAACGCGGTCAAGCACGGCGGCGACGGGCCGATCGAGGTGTCGTTCGCCCGATGGCCCGCGCAGATCGTGGTCGTCGTGCGCAGCCACGGCGCCAACCAGCACCCGGCGCCGGGCTCCGGGCACGGGCTCGCCGCCCTGCGCCGGGACGTGGACGAGATCGGCGGCGCACTCGAGCACGGCCGTTCCCACGACGACTACCTGCTCGCCGTCCGCCTGCCGGTCCACCACCCCGCCCCGGCAGGCCCGACGCAGGTCGACCATGCCCACCGGCTCGCGCTCGGCGATGTGCGGCGCTCGCGGACCACCGCCGTGCGCGGCACCGCGGCCGTGATCGCGGTATCGATCCTGCTGGTCGTGGCCTACCGCGCCGCGGACGTCGCAACCTCGGTGCTGCCCACCGACACGTTCACCGCGCTGGCCCTCGGAGACACTCGCACTGCGGTGGCCGACGCGCTGCCCCTGCGGACACGCACAGACGCCACCGGCATCCCGGCACCGGCCGGCAGCTGGTGCGAGCACTACAGCAGCTCCCCGGACCTGCTCTCCGCCGACCTCTACCGGCTGTGCTGGGTCGATGGGCACCTCACGAGCAAGGACCTCCTGCGCCGTCCCGCGGCCGATCCGGGCACGATCGGCACATGACCCGCGTGCTGCTCGCCGACGACGAGCCCGTCGTACGGGCCGGGGTGGCAGCGATCCTGGCCAGCGAGCCCACGATCGACATCGTGGCCGAGGCCGCCGACGGCCGCGAAGCCATCGACCTCGCCACCGTCCGCCGTCCCGACGTCGCGGTTCTCGACGTGCGGATGCCTGGTATTGACGGTCTCGCCGCCGCCGCCGAGATCCGCCGCCGCGAACTAGGCTGCGCGGTGCTGATCCTGACGACGTTCGCGGACGACGACTATCTCGTGCGCGCCCTCGCCGAGGGCGCCGGAGGATTCGTGCTCAAGACCGGCGACCCCCGCGAGATCATCGACGGCGTACGAGCCGTCGCCACTGGTGGCGCCTACCTGTCACCGCGGATGGCGCGACGAGTACTGGATCTCTACACCCGCCGCCACCGACGCACCCCGGCCCAGCGCAGCGCCGTGACGGTCCTGACCGACCGCGAACGCACCGTTCTCGGGCTTCTGGGCGCTGGGATGTCCAACGCCGAGATCGGCCGCGAGCTACACCTGGTCGAAGGCACTATCAAAGCCCACGTCAGCACGATCCTCGACCGGCTCGGCCTCCGGAACCGGGTACAGGCCGCGATCGTCGCCTACGAGCACGACCTCATACCCGACTGACTCACGTTGATCTCGGACCACGCCGATGCCCGGAACACCAACACCGTCGTGAGCAACCGGACGACGGCGCTCCCACGTGAGGTCCGCTCACCCGGAGTCCGGCAGTCATGAGTCCCGGAAACGATCGTTAACGAGATTCATCCACCCGCACGGCGGACACTCAGCTACGATGAGTCCCGTATCTCGGTCCGGAAATCATCATCCCGGAACCCAGCCCAGCCACGGTTAAGGGGACTCGTGTCGTGACGCGCTACGGGTACGCGCGGGTCTCCACCCGCGAACAGAACACCGACCACCAGATCGACGCCCTCGCCGCCGCTGGCGTCGCTCCGGAGCACCTGTTCGTGGAGAAAGTGTCCGGCAAGCTCGCGTCCCGCCCGAAACTCGACACCCTGCTCAACCTCCTAGCCCCCGGCGACGAGGTGGTGGTGACCCGGCTCAAGCGCATCGGGCGCTCCCAGCAGCACCTGCTCGACCTCGTACGCCGATTCGGCGACGAGCAGGTCGACTTCGTCGTGCTCGAACAGGGCATCGACACCTCCACCCCCGGAGGGCGGTTGGTGTTCCACTTCCTGGCCGCCCTGGCCGAGTACGACCGGGAGATGATCGTCGACGGCACCCTCGACGGACTCGCTGCCGCGCGGGCCCGCGGCCGCGTCGGCGGACGGCCTCCGGCGCTCTCGCAGCGCCAGCTCGATACCGCCCAGCAGATGTATGACACCGGCCGGCACACCGTCGCCGAGATCGCCGAGACCCTGCGGGTGGGGCGCAGCACCCTCTACCGGGCCCTGCACGCCCACGGCGACGGCCGCGACTGCGCCCTGATCGTCTACCGCAACACCCGCCCGAAGACCGACCACACCCACCGCCGCTACGGCGAAACCGGCGCCGCCGAGAAGTTCCAGCTCGAAGCCGACCGCAAATGGTTCCCCATCGCCCCGGCCCGCCGCCCCCGGCTGCGCGCGATGGTCTACGTCGCCGACAGCATCGTGGTCCGCGTCCGCGCCGTCATCGGCGACCTCGGCGCCTGGAACGACGACGACCGCGGCTACGCCGACATCCCGCTCGGCCCACCGCTGACCGACCTCCAGATCGCCCGCCAGCTCCCCACCCTCGGGATCTCGCTCGGCGACCCACGCCCCCACGTCCGCGGCAAGATCCGCGAGTACGTCACGCTGTAGGACCCCCAGCTCAGCCCGGGACGTGCGCCGACAGACCTACTTTGCCCCTGGTGACAAGTTCCTTAACGGCACCCCAACCACCGCCGCGGCGACCTCTCGGCCGGGGCACGGGATCCGCTACGGATCATCGGGGCCCGACTCAAGCCGTGGCGCGGCCGCCTCGACGAGATCCGCGCCAACCAGATCGGACGCATGCGGACCCACGACACCACCACCGGCCGGGGCGGCGGTCCGAGCAGCGGCGAAAGTAGGCCTGCGGCGCGACTCGATCCCGCACTGCTCGACCGCCCCGCCGGGCGGGGCGCCCGCCAAGCCGCCCGCGCTGCCCTCAGCGAACATCTGCGCCAACTCCACCAGTCCCGCGCCGCTCGCCAGCTCGGCACCCGCGGCGCCGCCAGCGCTCCACGGACCACACCATGACACCCGCCCTACAGACGTCTATCGGGCTGACCCGGTCAGCGGCTTCGGCTGCAGCCGATATGAAGCAACGGGTTCGCCGGACTCGGACCTTTCCCGGGCGCTGCGGCTCCGGGTGGAGCAGGGCCACCGCCATGACGCGCGGCGCGCTCGGCGGCACCCTGTGGGCGTAGGTCAGCCCACGCGTGGATCCCGGCCGGCCAGATGGGGCGAGCGCCAGCGGCATTTCTGCCACCGTTTCCGAAGCTCCCGACAGCGTCCTCTCCCTACGACTACTCCACATGGCCTAGTATTCGGACATATGGGGTCAGCGCAGGGCCGCGGGCGACGGCCGTTCTTGCTGGTTATTGCCTGCCTATGTGCGGCCGTCACGGCTTGCTCTGCGACGCCCCCGGCAGCTCCTGCGCCGGCGCCCGCCCCGGCCACTCCGGAGCCTACTGCCGACCCCCGGAACTGGGTCGGTGCCTGGAGCGGGGCGCTATACGGCGGACCCTCCGTGGACGAAACATGGGAGCCTGTCAGCAGGGGAATAGGAGGAGGGAAGTCGACCTCACTCCCGTTTACCGACGAAGGCACCCTCTCGGCAGGCGACGCCAGCGTTCTATCGGTTACCGATATCCGGTTCGTCGCAGCCGTCGAACCGCCGAATCCGGATGAAGCATTTTCCCCACCGCCGGGACACCGACTCATAGCGATGTCACTGTCTCTCTACGGTTACAAACTCAGTCCGCCTGTCACCTGGGTTGACATCGAAACCAGCGGTGTACAGCTTCGCGTCCCCATTGAGGACAAGCTCCCCAACAGCTGGCACCACCTGAACAACACTTACATGGTTGGATATCCAGGGTCAACTTCAGGAACAGGGCCAATCCCTCCGACCAGGATCGCGTTCGTGATTCCCGACTCGAATACTCCGAAACTCACCCTGACAGCCTCGAATGGCCGAAGCACGACAGTGAGCCTTTGCCAACCTCGTGTTCGTACTGGTCAGCGAGTGTCCGGCGTGGCGTGACCTGAGATGGGTGAAGCTCCTGGTAGACGGGCGATTGACTAGATCTGACCGCCTGACCAGGAGCTTCAAGGTGCTGTCCTACCCGTCCGGGATGACCGTGTCCAGCCGCGCCCTGCACGTGTTGTCCGACGCGCTGCGCGCACACCGCAACCAGCGCCGCACCCGGTGGCGCAAGCTCACCCCGGGCCGCCAGGCCCTGCTGGTGATCGCGCACCTGCGCAAGGGCGAGACCTACGCGGATCTGGCCTGTGGATTCGGCGTCGGGACCTCGACGGTGTACCGCTACCTGCGCGAGGCGATCAGGCTGCTCGCCGCGATGGCCCCGACCCTGGAGCAGGCGATCGAGGTCGCGATCGGGAAGGCGTTCGTGATCCTCGACGGGACCCTGCTGCGGATCGATCGGGTCGGCATGGCCGGCGGCTACGACCGCGCGTTCTACTCGGGGAAACACAAGGCCCACGGGTTGAATGTGCAGGTCATCGCCGATCCGATCGGCAGGTTGGTGTGGATCTCCCCGCCGCTGCCCGGTGCACGACACGACATGGGAGCCGCCCGCGAGCACGGGATCATCGATGCTCTGGACCAGCACCAGATCCGGGCGGCAGCCGACACCGCCTACCAGGGCGCCGGCCCGACCGTCGCGGTTCCCCAGCGCCGGCGACGCAAGGACCCCGACACCGGCCGCTACCGGCGGCTGTCGCGGGCGCAGAAGGAGGTCAACGCCGCGCACGCCCGCCGCCGCGGACCGGGCGAGCGGGCCAACGCCGAACTGAAGAACTGGAAAGTCCTCCGCAAGATCCGCTCCAGCCCGAACCGGGCCGACGAACTCATCGCCGCAGTTCAGACCCTCGTGATCGCCAACGCTTGATCAGGTTGGCAAAGGCTCATTGAGTTCTCCGTGCTCTCTCGAGGGGATCGAGCGGCAGGCTCCGCGACCGGGGCCGCAGTGTCAGGCGGGCCGAGGATCGGGGAGGCTGACGGGTCGGCTGGCGTCGGGCTCGTTGCAGGACACGGCGCCGTCGAAGACGAAACGGTGCACGTCGAGGACCTGATAACGCCGGCGTCCGAGTTGGCGGCCTACGCACTACCGCCAACCACATGGACCACGTGCACACCTCGTTCGACTGACATCAGCTGCCGTCGCGCCCCCGGTCCGAGGACGTCGAACGTGTCGGGTGGCATCGGTCAGCCGCCGCGGACGGATCGTTGGGCCGTTCCTGCAGAGCCGGTCGCGGCGCGGTCGGTGCGCCGCGCTGTACCGGTCGGGTAGCTCTAAGGGGGGTCAGTTGGATTTGGGGTCGTCGTCTGGCATGGACTCCTTGCCGACCTCCTGGGCGAGGAACTCGGTCGGGTGCGCCCGGTTGCCGACGTGGGCCTCGGCTCGAGCTCGCTGGACCATGTGCGGGTAGTGCAGGTCGAACGCCGGGCGCTCGGAGCGGATCCGCGGCAGCTCGGTGAAGTTGTGCCGCGGCGGCGGGCAGGAGGTCGCCCACTCCAGCGAGTTCCCGAAGCCCCACGGGTCGTCGTGCTCGGCGACCCGGCCGAACCGGTAGCTCTTGAACACGTTGTAGATGAACGGCAGCGTCGAGGCTCCGAGCACGAACGCACCGATCGAGGAGATCGTGTTCAGGGTGGTGAAACCGTCCGAGGGCAGGTAGTCGGCGTAGCGGCGCGGCATGCCCTCGTTGCCCAGCCAGTGCTGCACCAGGAACGTCAGGTGGAACCCGATGAAGGTCAGCCAGAAGTGAACCTTGCCCAGGGTCTCGTCCATGAACCGGCCGGTCATCTTCGGGAACCAGAAGTAGATGCCGGCGTAGGTGGCGAACACGATCGTGCCGAACAGCACGTAGTGGAAGTGCGCCACCACGAAGTAGGTGTCCGAGACGTTGAAGTCCACCGGCGGCATCGCGAGCAGGATGCCGGTCAGGCCGCCGAACAGGAACGTCACCAGGAAGCCGACCGAGAACAGCATCGGGCTCTCGTAGGTGATCTTGCCTTTCCACATCGTGCCGATCCAGTTCACGAACTTCACCCCGGTCGGGATGGCGATCAGGAACGTGGTGAAGGAGAAGAAGGCCAGCAGCACCGCGCCGGTGGCGTACATGTGGTGCGCCCACACCGCGACCGACAGTGCCGCGATCGCGATCGTCGCGAAGACCAGGCCCTTGTAGCCGAAGATCGGCTTGCGGGAGAACACCGGGAAGATCTCGGAGACGATGCCGAAGAACGGCAACGCGACGATGTAGACCTCGGGATGGCCGAAGAACCAGAACAGGTGCTGCCAGAGCACCACGCCACCGTTGGCGGGGTTGAAGATCTGGGCGCCGAGGTGGCGGTCCGCGGCCAGCGCGAGCAGCGCGGCGGTCAGGATCGGGAACGCGATCAGGATCAGCAGCGCGGTGATGAAGATGTTCCAGGTGAAGATCGGCATCCGGAACATCGTCATGCCCGGCGCGCGCATGCAGACGATCGTGGTGATGAAGTTGACGCCGCCGAGGATCGTGCCCAGACCGGAGACGACCAGACCCATGATCCACAGGTCGGCACCGGGCCCGGGCGAGCGGATCGCACTCGACAGCGGGGTGTAGGCGAACCAGCCGAAGTCGGCGGCACCGCCCGGGGTCAGGAAGCCCGACAGGACGATCAGGCCGCCGAACAGAAACAGCCAGTAGGAGAACGCGTTGAGCCGCGGGAACGCGACGTCCGGGGCGCCGATCTGCAGCGGCACGATGTAGTTCGCGAAGCCGAACAGGATCGGCGTCGCGTACAGCAGCAGCATGATCGTGCCGTGCATGGTGAACAGCTGGTTGTACTGCTCGGTCGACAGGAACTGCATCTCCGGCCGTGCCAGCTCGGCCCGGATCAGCAGGGCCATGGCGCCGCCCGCCAGGAAGAACCCGAACGACGTGACCAGGTACAGGATCGCGATGTCCTTGGGGTCGGTCGTCCGCAGCATCTTCAGGAACGTGGAGCCTTTCCCGCTGCGGCGTGGCGGGTGTGTGCGCACCGACACCGGCCGGGGGCCGACTTGGGTCATGGAGAGGTCCTTTCGATGCCGGAGCCCAGCTCCCTCTGGCCGGCACCACCGACGGCAGGGATGAGCCCCGTGGAGAAGGGAGAGCGGGCGCGCACCGAGTCCGGGGTGCCTGTCGGCAGCGGGCGGCGGGCGCAGGCGGAACCGCAGCAGTCACGGCCGAGCTCTCGCGGGCATAGACCCGAGCCGGGCGAGTGCTGCCGGCCCGTCTACGTCCGTGAGATGCCGAGCCCGATCAGAAGTCGAGCACCGGAGAGGACCGATCCCGTGGGTGCGGGCGCCGCTGTCGGCGACGGGCCGCTCGGCTGCGATCGCTCAAGCGCGGGAACGACCACCGCGATCTGAGCGGGTCTGTGCTCGTCGTTGCGTACCTGCGCGATCGGCGCGGCGTGGCCGTCCGGGGGCGATTCCGGGCAACCCGCCGTGTGGGCGCCGCTACCCGGGGCACCAACGGTAGGAGCCACCGATGAGGCATCGGCAGAAGCGGTGGCCATCGCCGGGTGCGCCTCAGGGCTCGCGTCGGCCCAGGACAGCGGATGCAGCGCCAGCAATCCCACGAGGGCAACCAGCAAGGTCAGAGCGACCCCACCCCGCTGCACCATTCTGTGTCCCGTCTCGTCGGCAACCCCCGTCGACCTCCGACACAGCGTAGAACACTGACGTGGGCGACGGGGTACGGAGCCGCACCTTCAGTTCGTAGGAAGCGGCTGTGCGCCGCGCTCGGCCAGCAACGACCTCATCAGCTGTGACTCCGCGGTCTGCGCGGTGAGCATCTGCGAGGCCAGGTTCCGCACCTCGCTGGTGTCGGCGTGGTCGCGACCGTACTGCAGCATCGACGCGCCGCCCTCGTGGTGGCGCAGCATCAGCTGCAGGAACACCACGTCGAGCTGCGGTGGCGGCGTCGCCCGCAGCCGGGCTAGCTCCTCGGCGGTGGCCATGCCGGGCATCCTGGACACCGAGCCGTCGGCGTTCATGCTGGCCATGGCGTCGCCGGGCTGGTTCATGTCGTCGGCCATCCACGCCATGTGTCCGCCGGTGGGCAGCGTCGACGCGTCCCACAGACCCAGCCAGCCCTGCATAATCCCGACCTGCCGGTTCTGGGTGGTCTCGATGTCGAACGCCAGCTGCCGCACCCGCGGGTCGCTGCTGTATTCGTGCGCCCAGGACGCCATTTCCACCGCCTGGCGGTGGTGCACGCTCATGTCTTGGGCGAATCCGACATCCACCGAGCCGGACTGCGGGACATAGGGGCCGAAAACCCCGCGGACCGCCAACCCGGCGACGACGACGGCCGCCAGCGCCAGCACCGCCAGCGTCACCACCAGCGGGTGACGCCAGGGCGACCCGCCGGTTGCGGGGGTGGGGGTCGAGGAGTCGGCGAGGTCGGTGCTCACGCGATCACTGCCCCGGCCCGCCCTGGTCGGGCTGCGACGCCGGGTTTGTACCCTCGCTCTCCGGCAGCACGGTCTGCCGGTCGACCGCGGGCTGCGGCGGCGCCGGCTGGAACGGCGGCGGGTTGTCCTGGTCGAAGCCCTGCGGGCCGGTGGCGTCACAGGAGGCGCCGACCTCGGGGTGGGTGAACCGGTTGGTCCGCAGCGAGCGGGTGAACTGCTCGATCCGCTCGTCGTCGGCCGATCCGACCTTGAGCTGGTGGCCCCAGGACTGCAGCGAGATCGGGGAGTCCAGGCCCGGGTAGGGCGACATCACCGTGTAGGGCTGGCCCTCGACCCGCGCGCGCAGCGACTCCAGCGCGTCGCCGGAGACCTGGGCGGGGTTGTAGGTGATCCACACGGCGCCGTGCTCCAACGAGTGCACGAGGTTCTCGCTGCGCACCGGATTCGGGTAAACCGCACCGTTGCAGGCGGCCCAGAACCCGTCGTGCGCGCCACCGTAGGGCGGGCTGTTGGTGTACGCGACCTGCTGGACGCCCAGCACGTGCTGGCCACCCTGGTACTCCTGCGTGGCTATCCCCGGAATGGCCAGTGACGGGTCGCGGTTCTCCTCGCTCGGCCTCCATTGCGCGTTCTGGCCGCGTTGGACCAGCGGATAGCCGATGAACACCGCGGCCAGCAGCACGATGACCACGATCGCGGCGACGGTCCCCCAGGGAACCTGGCGCTGGTTGACCGCGGCCACCGACGGCGGTCGCCCTTTCGAAGGCTTGTTGCCACGAGCCATGCGTACATCCTGTTCGTCTGTGGTCCGACGCCCCGCAAGTCGAGGGACGCCGCCTGGCGGTTATTGGCCGGCCCACCAGCCGTACGAGGACCGAGCAGCAACACGATCCTCCTCATCCGGGTGACCGGTAGGGGGCGTCGCGCGCGGGCTGCACCGCGCCCGGGGCCGGCGCGCCGGGCCGTGCGCCGGCCAGAACCGCGTCGATGACTCCGCCGAGCGACGCTGCGGACACCGGCCCGGTGATCTTCGCAGCGATCACGCCCGAACGGTCGAGCACGAACGTCTCCGGTACCCCGAACAACCCGAAATCCAGCGCGGCCCGTGACCCCGGGTCGGTGACGTACCGGTAGTTGTCGCCGCCGCGGCCGAGCTCGTCGAGAAACGCCCGTGCCGAGGCCGGTGAGTCCTGGTAGTCGACGCCGACGACCACGACCCCGCGGTCCCGGTAGCTCCGGGCCGCCTCCACCAGGACCGGGTGCTCCTCCCGGCACGCCACACACCAGGAGGCCCAGAAGTTGACCACGACTACCCGGCCCCGCAGGTTCGCGAGCGAGACCTCACCGTCGCCGTCGAGCTCGGGCAGGACGACCGCCGGGGCAGGCTGCCCGATCAGGGGGCTGTCCACCACGGTGGAACCGTCGACGAGGCGCCATCCGAACACCGCACCGACCCCTATCGCGATCACCACGACGATCACGGCGCCGATCCGGACCCCGCTCCACCGGGCGGTCCGCGCGGTCACCGGGGCCCCCGGACCGCCGCGCGTGTGTCGGCGAGCAGCTCCTCGACCCGGCTACGGAACTCCGCCGGGAGATCGGGGCGGGTCGCGAGGCCCTCCAGCACGGCGATGCCGCCGCGCGGGTCGCCCGTGCCGTCGATCAGGACGTTCGCCCGGACCCAGGCCGCCTCGGCCGAGTCGGGCTGCAGGGCGAGCGCGCGGTCGACGTTCTCCAGCGCGGGGCCGGTCTGGCCGATCTGCAGCAGCAACCAGGCCAGCCGAGTGCGGACGTCCGCGTCGTCGGGGCGTCGGTTGGCGGCCTCGACGTAGTGGCGCATCGCGGCGCCGTAGTCACCGGCAGCGACGTAGCGGTCGGCCAGGGCCAGTCGCATCCCGATCACGTCCGGGTTGTCGGCCACGACCCGCTCCAGCTGCTCGTCGTCGACGGCGGCCGGATCGATCGGCGGCGGCGCGCCGGGTCCTCCGGCCATCGGCTCGATCCCGGTGGCGGCGCCGCCGGCCGGCCGGTCGACCACGGCCGCCGGCAACAGCACCACGGCTGCGACCAGGGCGACCGTAGCGGCGAGAACGTACGCGAGAGTCCAGGCCCGGGGGCCGCGAACTGTTCGGGGCCTGCCCGTCGGTGGGTCCGGCGAGTCGATCGCGGTAAGCGCCTCGGCCGCGACCGACTCGTAACGCCGCCGCAGCTCGCGCGCCCGGTCGGCGCCGATCTCGCCGTCGACCACCTGGGCCTCCAGCTCGACGAGGTCGCTCAGCGCCTGATCGGCGATCTCGCGGTCGCGGCGGGAGCTCATGGGTCCACCTCCTGGTGGCCCGGCATCTCGCGGTGCCGTCGGACTGCGGCATCCACCCTGACCCGGTCTGCGTCGGACAGCGGCACGAACACGGTGCCCCGTCGTGGGAGTGACCGCGCCAGCAGAACGACAATGCCGGTAAGCGCCGCTGCGACAGGCAGTACCCACAGCAGCAGAGTGCTGCCCGACGCCGGCGGATCGATGACCGTCCAGTCGCCGTAGCGGGCCCGGAAGTAGGCGACGACCTCCTCATCGCTGCGCCCGGCCGCCACCTGGTCGCTGACCACCTGCCGCATGGCCACGGCAGTCTCCGACGGTGACTCGGCGACCGAGACACTGGTACAGACGGGACAGCGCAGCCGCTCGGCCAGATCCTGGACCCGGTCCCGCTCCGGTGCCGGGGCCAGGGCCAGTACCACGGCGACGACACCGGACAGCAGGACGACCGCCACGCCGATCACCGCCGACCCGCGGCGGATGGCGGGTTCAGGCACCGCCGCTCACCCGTTCTGCAGCCCGTGTTGGACCGGGCTCGCGGCTCCGGGCTCCGCGGCGCGGACCGCTGAGCGCCCAGAACCCGCCGGCCGCGACCATCCCGCCGGCTACCCACATCCAGGACATCAGCGGGTAGCGGAACAGGTTCAGTGTGACCTGCTCGGGTTCGAGGTTGCCGAGCGCGACGTACACGTCCTGAGCTGGGGTGCTCCACACGTCTGGGTTGCCGACGGCCTGCGGGCGGCCCGGGAAGCTGTTCAGTCGGGGCGCCATCGTCCGTAGCACCTCGTCCCCGGCCCGCACGGTGATGTGCGCGTCAGTGACCAGCCGGTCAGACAGCTGGTGCTCGTCGACGTAGTCGAAGGTGAGCGTGTAGCCGGCGAAGATCACCGAGTCGCCCCGGTCCAGGCTCACCGTGCTGCGGTCGGCCAGCCCGGAGGAGACGGCGACCACGACCGCGAACAGCGCGACGCCGAGGTGAGCGAGCTGCCCGCCCCAGTAGCCACGCCGGCCCCGGACCAGCCGCCAGACACCGGCCGGGGTCCGGGCGGGCGCGGTCACCACCGCCTGGCGCGCCGTGGTCGCGGCGATCCCGGTGGCCAGTGCGGCGACGGCGACGATCCCGACCGAACGCACCCCGGCGAGCAGCACCGCCACCGCAGCCAGCGTGGCGAGCAACAGCGGCACACGGGTCCGGCCCCACACGACCGCGACGGACGCGTGCCGGTACGGCGTGACCGGGCCGGCCCACATCGCCAGCAGCAGCCCGAAGCCGATCGGCACCGCCATCCGGTCGAAAAACGGCCGGCCCACCGAGACCTGCTCGTCGGTGATCGCTTCGAGCACGACCGGATAGAGGGTCCCGAGCAGGACGACGAACGCGAACAGGCTCAGCAGCAAGTTGTTCAACAGGAACATGCCCTCCCGGCTGGCCGGTGACTCCGGCCTGCCGTGCGAGGCGATGTGGTCGGCGCGCAGGGCGATCAGGACGAATCCGGCGACGACCACGACGACGAAGAACACCAGCAGCGGTGGCCCGACGTCGGACTGGCTGAAGCTGTGCACCGACTGCACGACCGCGCTGCGGGTCAGGAACGTCCCCAGGATCGTGAGCGCGAAGGCGGCCAGGACCAGGACGAAGTTCCAGGACTGCAGCATTCCACGCCGGACTTGCACCACGGCCGAGTGCAGGAACGCGGTCGCGACCAGCCACGGGATGAGCGCGGCGTTCTCCACCGGGTCCCAGGCCCAGTAGCCGCCCCAACCCAGGACCTCGTAGGACCACCAGGCCCCCACGATGAGACCGGCGGTGAGGAAACTCCAGGCCACGAGGTTCGACCGGCGGGTCCGGTGCAGCCATTCGACCCCCGGCACGCGACCGAGAAGCGCGGACATCGCGAACGCGAACGGCACGGTGAGGCCCACGTAGCCGAGGTAGAGCAGGGGCGGATGTATCGCCATCAGCACGTGGTCGGCCGGGATCGGGTTGGGTCCTGGGCCGTCGGCGGGCACGTCGGCGAGGATCTCGAAGGGGTTGCCCGCCAGCGCGACGAGCCCGAAGAAGAACGCGCCCACCGCTCCCAGCACGCCGAGCGCGCCGGTGCCGAGCCGGTCGTCGGTGTCGGGGACCCCGCGCGTCACCACGGCGGTGAACCCGGAGAGCACCAGCACCCAGAGCACCAGGCTGCCCTCGAGCGCGGCCCACGCGGTGGTGATGCTGAACAGCGTCGAGGTGGCGCGGGAGTGGTTCTCGGCGACGTAGGCGACGGCGAAGTTGTCGGTCAGCAGAGCCACCTGCAGCGCGCCCATGGCCAGCACGGAGCCGCCGAGCATGAACCCGGCACCGACCACCAGCTGCCGGTGTCGCACGGCTGCGGGTCGGCGTTGGGCCAGAAGACCGAAGACCGCCAGCACGACCGAGCCCGCCAGCCCCAGCATCAGGCCCGTCCATCCGGCCGCGGGTATCGCGGTCGTCATGCCGGATTCCCGTCGTCGGGTGGCTGATAGTTCTCGTCGTGCTTGACCTTCATCGAGTCCGAGACGAACGTCGTGCCCTGCCAGGAACCCTCCAGCACCACCCCGACGCCCGCGCCGAAGAGTTGAGCGGGTGCTCCCCGAAACTCCACGGGCACCCGGACGCCGACCGGACCGGCCGACGAGGTGACCTCGAAACGGACCACCTCCGAGTCGGCGACGACGCTGTCGGCCGCGACGAGGCCACCGAGCTGGAAGCGGGTGCCCTCGGACTGCGTGGCCCGCTGGGCGAGCGCCTCGTCCGGCTCGAGGTAGTAGACGAGGTTGCCGTTGAGGTTGCCGAACAGCAGCACGCCGACCAGGACCGCAAGCACGCCGACCGCGGCCACCCCCAGCAGCCGGTAGCGACGCACGATCCCGGGTGGGCGCGGGTCGACCGCGGTCATCGGCGCCCCCGTTCGCGTGCGCGGAGCCGCGCGGCCGCCGCCACGAGCACGCTCAGGTAGGCGGTGACCGCGGTCGCGGTGACGCCGTAGCCCAGTGCCACCCACGCCCAGGCCGTCATCGGGTCGCCTCCGGCCGGGGCGCGGTCACCGCGTCCCCGGCGACGGGACCGGGCCCGGTCAGTTCCGCGGCGTCCAACGCCGCGTCGGCGGCGCCGAGTCGCATACGCGTGCGTACGATCAGCACGAACAGCGCGGTGAAGGCGAGGACGGACAGCAGTAGTGCGGCCAGCATCCCGCCGCCGATCGCGGGAGCGGCGGGCCGCAGCAGCGACGGCGGCTGGTGCAGGGTCCGCCACCACAGCACCGAGAAGTGCACGAGCGGAACCATCGCGAAGGCGACCACCCCGAACACGGCCGAGCGGCGGGCCCGCGCGACCGGGTCATCGATCGCCCGACGCAGCGCGAGGTAGCCCAGGTACACGAAGAACAACAGCGCGGTCGTGACCAGTCGGGCGTCCCACGTCCACCACACACCCCAGGTCGGGCGGCCCCAGATCGCACCCATCGCGATCGCCAGACCGGTGAAGAACACCCCCGCCTCGGCGCTGGCCGCGGCCAGCCGGTCCCACACCGCGGTGCGCCGCCACAACCAGACCAGCCCCGCCACGAGCGTCACCCCGTAGGCGAGGAACGCCGTCCACGCGGCGGGCACGTGCACATACATCAGCCGGACCAGTTCGCCCTGCAACCGGTCCGGAGGCGAGGCCAGCGCGGTGGTCAGCGCGACGGCCACGGCGAGCGCAGCGCCGGCCGGGAGCCTGCGGCCGAACACCGCCCGCGGGGTCGCTGGCACCGGCGCTGGCTCTGCCGGGTCGGTGGTGCTCATGATGGATCCTCCAGATGACGGGCGCACCACGCGGCCAGCAGCGCGGCGGCGAGATCGACGGTCACGGCCAGGACAAGCCACGGCCAAGCCGGGCGGCCGTAACGGGCCGCATCGAGGACACCGGTGGCCGCGAGCAGCAGCGGCACGGTGAGCGGGGCGACGAGCAGCGGCCCCAGCGCGGCGCGCCCCGCAAGGCCCTCCGAGACCTGGTCAGCCAGCGCACCGAGCGTCCCGAGCCCGACGGCGACCAGCGGCACCATCGCCAGGAGCCACACCCAGCCGGTGGGCTCCGGTGCGTAGAGCACCAGCGCGACCGGCGCGATGACAGCCTGGAACCCGAGCAACAGGACCGTGTTGCCGAGCGCGCGACCGGCGAGCCGGACCCGCGGGGTCACCCCCGCGAGGCTCAGCACCGCGCGCTGCGCGGGGCCCTCGACAGCACCGCCGCGCACGGTGACAAGCACCCCGAACAGCAACACCACCACCCAGAACAGAGCGGGTCCGAGCATGCGCAGCAACGGGGTGTCTGCCCCTACGGCCAGGGGCACCATCAGGAGCGCGACGGCACCGAACGGCGCGACGACCAGGAACGCCTCGCCGGTGCGGCGCTCAAGGCGCAAGTCCTTGCCCGCCAGGACGAGCGCCTGGGTCAACGGCGGCACGGCGGCACTCATACGGGTTCCTCCGCCTCGACCCGGCCCGACCGGACCCGGACCCGCCGATCACAGAGACCGGAAAGCCGGTCGGGCTCGTGCGAGACAAGCACACACGCGCCCCCGTCCCGGCCGGCGACGGCGCGCACGACGTCGTCGACCAGCGCCGCGGCGTCACGGTCGAGTCCGGCGTGCACCTCGTCGAGCAGCACCAGACCGGGCCGGGTGAGCAGCACCCGGGCCAGATCGGCGCGCCGACGCATGCCCTGCGAGCACGCGACCGCGGGGCGATGGGCGGCCCGTTCGAGGCCGACCTCGGCCAGGGCCGCGTCCGCCCGTTCGGCGGGTTGTCCGATCAGGCGGGCGACCAGCCGCAGGTTCTCGGCGAGCGTGAGTCGATCGTAGAGCGCTGCGGTGTGCCCGACGAGCCCGATCCGCGGCCGGACCGCACGTCGTCCGGCCGGGTCGAGGCGGCGGCCGAACAGCTCGACCGTGCCCGATGTCGGCCGGACGAGGGTGGCCAGCACCTCAAGCAGGGTCGACTTCCCCGAACCGTTGGCTCCGAGCACGCCGACGACCTCTCCTGCCGCGACCTCCAGGCTCAGGTCACGCAGGATCGTGATCCGGTGCCGGTCGACGCGGACGGCGTCGAGCCGGGCCACCACCGAGGGGTTCACCGCATCCGCCCCAATCCGCGACGACACCGGGCTTCTACGTATCGTAAAAGATGACATATCTCGCGTTTCGGCCCCGTGTGGCCCCCAGCCGTCGTCGGAGGCGTTGTGGAACTTCTGGGCCTCGTCGCCCTCGCGCTCGTGGCCGGGGTGGTGTCGTTCAGCTCGCCGTGCGTGCTGCCGCTGCTGCCGGGCTACGTGTCGTATGCGAGCCGAGCAACCGGGCGCACCGGTGACGGCCGCCGGAGCGGGCGCGGCCCGGCTCTGTTCGTCATCGGATTCAGTACGGTCTTCGTCGCGATGGGGCTCACCGCATCGGCGGTGGGGCTGCTGCTGCGGCAGAACCTGGACGTTCTCACCCGGCTCGCCGGCGGGGTCGTCATCGTGCTGGGGCTGGCCATGACCGGGCTCGTACACGTCCCCCTGCTCGGCCGTGAGTTCCGTCCGGGACTGCGGCGAGCCGGATCGAGCGAGATCGGTGGCTTCGGGCTGGGTGCGGCGTTCGCACTCGGCTGGACACCCTGTGTCGGGCCGGTCCTCGCCACGATCCTGACGATCGCGGCCTCGTCGGGGGAGCTCGCGACCGGGGTGCTGCTTCTGGTCGCGTACACGCTCGGCCTCGGTGTGCCGTTCCTGTTGCTGGCCCGCGCCCTCGACCGTGGCCGCGACCGCCTCGCGTGGCTGCGGCGCAACACCCGCAAGATCGAGATCGGCGGCGGGCTCGTGCTGGTGCTGACCGGCGCTCTGATGATCAGCGGGGTCTGGTCCACCCTGATGGCAGGGGCGCTGGCCGGCTATGCGCGGCTCGGCTGGCCCCCGATCTGAGGTTCGCTCCCGCGCCGCCGGGGTCCTCATCCGGTCAGCTCCAGGCCGCGCTCGCGCAGCCACCCGACTGGATCAATCTTGTCCCCTGAAGCCGAGCCCTGCCGGATCTCCAGGTGTAGATGCGGGCCGGTGGACTGGCCCCGGTTGCCGACCTCGGCGATCCGGTCCCCGGCCGACACCCGCTCGCCGGCGGCGACGAACGCCTGGTTGATGTGGCCGTAGACCGAGCGGGACCCGTCGGCATGCCGGACCACCACCCACAACCCGAACCCCGACGCCGGGCCGGACTTCTCCACGACGCCGTCGGCGACGGCGAAGATCGGTGTTCCGATCTTGTTGGCGATGTCGAGGCCGTAGTGCGTGGTGCCCCACCGTGGCCCCGCCGTGGAGGTGATCCGGCCCCGAACGGGCTGCACCGTGGCCTCGTCACCGGACACCGCGGCGGTCGGAGCGCCGTCGGCGCGAGCGTCGGACAGCAGGGTGGAACGGCGTTGCGTCTCCTGCGCGATGCGGGCCCCTTTGGCGAGTGCGGCCAGGGCCTCGGGCCGGGCCGCGTCCGGTAGGTCGGCGCTACTCACCGACCCGGCCGCCGGAGCAGGTGCCGGGTTAGTCGCGACCGGTTGGAGTGACCACGCCGCCACCGGACGGACGCCTGCGTCAACCAACGGGGGGTCGAGCTGATCGTAGGCGGTCTGGGCACCTGCCACTAGAGCTCCGGCGGCGAGGGCGCACAGGGCTCCGCCGGCCGCCGCGGGCGGAGCCGGCGGGCCGAGGGGCACGGACGGACAGGACGACGACATGCGGGTATCCCGGATCTGTCGGGGGCTGCGGGCATGCGGGCACGCGGCCGGGTCTAGATCCGGAAGACCTGCAGGTCGGCGGTAGAGACGCGGGAATCCGCGGCGGGCACGCGAGCGGACGCGAGGGATACCGGCGGGCTCCACACGGTGGGTAGGACGCAGACCGGGTGCGCGGTCGCCGCGCCGTCCTGCGCCTCGGGTACCGCGACTCGAGCCGGGGACGCGGCGGAGTGCTCGATGTCCTGTAAGGGAGCACCGTGGCACTCGTGGGGACCTTCGCCGGCCGCGACCGCGATCGAAGAACCTGGGGTGACCCCCGGTCCGGCGCCGAGCACCCCGGCAGCGAGCACAGAGAGCATGACGACCGCGATCACGGCCGACCACCGGGCGACTCGCCGCACGCGCACTCCCTCCGACCAGTCGAGGTTAGCCGTCGTCCCGGAACCGGCGGCCACCGGCCGGTCGTGGCCTCAGGAGCGGCGGAACCTCGCCGTCGTCACGCGTAGCCACATTCGTTCCCGGAGCGTCACAACCTTCGGCGAGCTCGTGCGTCATCCGTTACGGAAGACGCCGATCGTCGTTACCCCGAGTGGCGGGTGGATGACGTACGAACAGGAGCACGGATGCGGAACCGGACGGCCCGACGTAGCCGCCGCGGCAGGAGTGTCGTCGCCGCCCTCGTGGCGGTGACGGGTATCGGCTTCGCGGGCACCGCACTCGCCGAGGTTGAGCAGAGCGATGTCGCGAAGCAGGCGCACGCCGAGGCCCTCGCCCCCGGCACACCGTGCTCGGTCTCCGCGCGGGCGTGCGTCGATCTCGAGTCGCAGCGGGCCTGGTTGATCCGCGACGGCAACGTCACCCGCGGACCGGTCCCGATCGCCTCCGGTGGCGCAGGCCAGGAGACCCCGCTCGGCCACTCGTTTCGCGTGTATCGCAAGAACAAGGACCATGTCAGCGGCGAGTTCACCGGCCCCGACGGCCGGCCGGCTCCGATGCCGTGGTCGGTGTTCTTCGCCGACGGCGGTGTCGCGTTCCACGGCGGTGACCGCGACCGCGCCTCGGCCGGGTGCGTGAAGCTGGACCTGCCCGAGGCGGAGGTGTTCTTCAACGACCTCGTCGAAGGGGACAAGGTTCAGGTCGTCAACGCCTCGGCCGAGCAGCAGGCCCGTTCCGGCGCCCCGGCCAGCGGCTGACCGACCCGACGACACGCTCGTTCGCCTGGGGCTGGGGCACCGGGGCCGCGACCACGGTGCCCCAGCCCCTCAGCGCCGTGCCCCTGTGCTGGTGCGGGTCCGTGAAGCCTCGATGGTGCCGGCACCGATCGCGGGTAGGGGCCGGGTCGGTGCGCCGTCGTCGGCGGCGCCGTATCCGCTGATCGCCCGCAACCGCACTGTGGGGGGGTCGTCTGCGGCCGGTGCTTCGGTGTCCGTGGCGGCGGTCAGCAGACCTCGGCGGTACAGGCCCGCGAGCGCGGCCGCGCACAGCACGCCGAGTACGACGAGGACCGCCCACGGTATCGGGGCCAACCCGGCCGACCGCGCGAGATCCACCGCCCACCCGGTGCCCGCGTTGCCGAGCAGGATCCCTACGCCGCACACCGTGTTGTAGAAGCCGTAGTGCGTGGCCACCAGGCGGTCACGGGCCAGCGCGACGATCGTGTCCATCTCGAACGGCAGCACCACCGCCGTCCCGACCGCCAGCAGCGCCGCCGTCAGCAGCAGGGCCACGATCCCGGCCACGGTGGCCGGGCCGGGCCCGATCTCCGGCCACACCAGCAGCAGCGAGTCGGCGGCAAGCATCGGCACGAATGCCGCTCCTAGCACGAGCAGGCCGCGGCTGAGCGAGCGGGCAGGCCCCCACCGTGTGCGGCACCAGGCCGTCACCTTCATCTGGGACGCGATGGTCACCGCACCGGACACCATGTAGATGCCGGTTACCAGCGTGGTCGCGGAGTCCCCGCTGCCGAGCAGCGTGCGCGCGTGCAGCGGAAGGGCCAGATAGATCTGATACGACAGGACGTAGGTGCCGATCATCGCGACGGCGAACGGCAAGAACCCTCGGGTTGCGGCGACGTCACGCCATTGGCGCAGCAGTGGACTGCGCTCCTCGCCGGGGTCGTCGTCCCCGCGGCGGGCCGGTAGCGCCCGCACCTGCAGCACCGTCAGGACCGCGAACACGGCCGCGGCGACCAGGCAGGTCAGCGTGAAGTCGATCCCGGTCAGCAAGAGGCCGGCGACCGGGCCGATCAGGATCCCGGCCTGGTAGAAGACGCTGAACAGGGCGAACGCCTCGACCCGGCGCTCGCCGGCGTCGCGGGCGATGTAGGCACGCACGGCGGGGTTGAACAGCGCGCCGGCGAATCCGGTCATCGCCGAAGCGATGACCAGCGCCGAGACCGCGTCGACCAGGCCGATCAGGGCAAAGCCGACGGTCCGCAGCGCGCAGCCGGCGACGATCATTGGCTTGTAGCCGAATCGGTCGGCCAGGCTCCCCCCGACCAGGAACATGCCCTGCTGGGAGAAGTTCCGCACGCCGAGGATCAGTCCGACCATCAGCACCGACAGCCCGAGCCCGGCCGACAGGTGATCGGCCAGGTACGGGATGAGCATGTAAAAGCCCAGATTGATGGTCAGCTGGTTGAGTAGCAGCAGCTGAACCGGCCGGTCGAACGACCGGTATCTGTCGAGTACCCGCATCAGCTCTGGTGCCCTGCTCGCCGGAGCACGTCGGCACAGCGGGTCCAGCGGCGGACCTCAGCGGCGTCGGGTCGGTCGATCTCGTCTGGGTCGTGCAGTGGAGGGCTACCGACGGTGATGCCCTTCGCCGCGCAGAACTCGTCGTTGTAGACGGTGTCGAAGTAGCGCTGCGGCCCGTCGGGGAAGATTGCGGTGATCCGGGTCCCGTGCGGTCGGGTGCGGGCGAGCCAGCCGGCTACGACCCCGACCGCACCCACGCTCCAGCCTCCGCTGGCATAGCTGGAGCTGGCCATCGCCCGGCAGGCTGATACCGCCTCGCCCGGGGCCACCCAGTGCACCTCGGAGAAGATGGCGTGGTCGACATTGCGTGGGTGGATGCTCGAGCCGAGACCACGCATGAGCCGCGGCCGGGCCGGCTGCCCGAAGATGGTCGAGCCGACGGTGTCGACGCCGACGACCTCCAGGTCGGGCTGGTGACGGCGGAGCGCGCGGGAGATCCCGGTCGAGTGCCCCCCGGTGCCGACCGAGCAGACGAGGACATCAGTGCGGCCGAGTTGATGCCAGAGCTCGGCGGCCAGCGGTGCGTAGGCCGCGACGTTGTCCGGGTTGTTGTACTGGTCCGGGCACCAGGAACCGGGGTGTTCGACGAGCAGCTGCATGACGCGGTCGCGGCGGGCCTGTTGCCAGCCGCCTTCGGCGGCCGGCTCTTCGACGGTCTCGATCTGCGCGCCGTAGGCGCGCAGCAGGCGATACATCAGCGGTTCCATCCCCGGGTCGGAGACCAGGGTGACGGGATGGCCGAAGGCGATACCGGCCAGGGCGAGACCGAGGCCGAGGGTGCCGCTGGTGGACTCGATGATCCGACCAGCGGGGCGCAGGTCACCGCGTTCACGAGCACGGCGGACCATGTGCACGGCCGGTCGATCCTTGATCCCGCCGGGGTTGGCGCCCTCGAGCTTGGCCCAGAAGCCACACCCCTCGGGCGCGAAAGGAGCGTCGATCCAGACGACAGGGGTGTTGCCGACGACGTGGGTCAGCCGAGCCTCCTGGGACGTGGGCAGACCGGAATCGAGCAGTGCGGGCATGGGAAGACCTCGTTCGGACGCGCGGCGTCGCCGCGCAAGGGGAGCGATCACGGACCTGCGACGTGACCGGAGACGGACACACCGGCTCCGGCAAGCCGATCTAGGTCCGCGCGATCTGCGCGAGAACGAGGTGTCTACGGCCACCCGTTGGCACCCGCCGGCCGTGCACTGCGGTGGGGCCGACAGACTGATGTGTGGCGGCTGTTTCGACGGCGGGCAGCCCCACCGGCGGCCCATCGGTGTCCGGGACCGCCCTGACCGTCCTCGACGACACGCTCGTGGTGTCGTGCGACCCGGCCTCGTGGCAGGTCGGGGCGTGGTCGGGTGACGTCGAGACCGACTCGGCGGAGGCGATGATGTGCGGATCGGGGGCGTGCGAGGTGCTGGCCACCGCCAGGAGGACGGCGACCAGCCCGGTCAGCAACAGCCCGAAGCGCGTGGCGCGTCCCCGCCACACGTTCCCGAACACCTGGCTCCTATCGCTCACAGCGACCGGACGGTATCAACGAGTAACCGTCGTCTGATCTTGGGTCTTGCCAGCTGCTTTGGGGGCGAACGCTTCGTGTTCCCGGGGCGCCGCAGCCGGGAAGCGACCAGGTCCTAACCGTGAGCGGGTCCTGTGCGAGGTCCCGCCGGAATACGGCCTCGTGCAGCGCGTCGGTGCTGATCCGGACCGGTCCGGCCGCTTCATCGTCCTGGTCCGCGGCGGCTCCACTTGCGATCGAGCCTAGAACCGCCACCGCAGCTTCCGACAACAAGCCGGGGTCGCGCACGACCGCAGCCCGTAAGGGCGGGAAACTGTCACTCGGCGGCGCGTAGGCGCCAGCGGAATTCGCCGTGATCGCTGCGAGCGTCGCGCTGTCGATCCTTAGCTCCTGGTACACAGCTCCATCGACCTACCGGTCGCCGCTGGTTGGTCCGACGCACCGAGCAGCCCGCCAACGAGGGTGACGCCTGCCCGGGTGCCGCGTCTGCCCGGTGCTGCACAGTCAGTCGCTGGCCGGGCTGGCGCGGCGCAGCGTGAACACCGCGAGGCGAACGGTCAGCCCGTCGAGCAGGAACGCGCCGAACGCCCACGGGTCCAGCCACCGGTCCGGGGCGCCGAGTCCGGGCACGGGCAGCAGCAACGGGGCGAGGAAGCTCGCCACGCCGACCGCACCGGTGATCGCGGCGGCAAGCAGGGCCCCCGGCCGCCGGCCGATCACCAGCGCGATCGCGCCGCCAGCGGCCGCGGCGGCCAGCGTCGCCGCCAGCAGGCGAGCCACGGCGTCGGCCTCGGAGGAGTCGATCGCCAGCCACAGGTGCGCTACGCCGGCGGCGGCCCACACCGCGGCCACCGTGACACCGCCACCACGCGGTACCCGGACGACGTCAATGCTCCGGTCGCCGCCGCAATCACGCCGGTGCTCTCCAACGCCTCGGGCAGCAGCTCCTCCAGGTCGAGGGTGACGCTCGCGGGCACCCCCTGCCCGCCCGGTGCCCCGGCGTTTCGCATCCGATCCTCGCCCCAACCCGCGGCCACTGTCATGCACGGATCGCGATACAACCATATGTCGATGGGGGGTGCGGGCGGCGCAGGCGCCCCGACGGCCGCGCCGCCCCGGCGACCGAGAGGAGGCTCACGCAGCGTGGGGGACACCACCGGCTGCGACGGATCCCGGCTCGGACAGGTCGAGGCAGAGCAGATCGCGGTGTCGGAGCTGTCCGTAAGCATCGATCAGTCAAACGTGCTGACCCGGTGAGCAACGGTCGTGGCGGCCGCGAGCACGTCCGCGAGGCGGAGGCCGTCGCGCACAGCGCCCTCCATTGTTCCTGGCCAGGTACTGCGGTCCGCTCCGCCGAACAGCAGTCGTCCGTGGTCGGCGCGTAGGGACGGTCCGTGCCGGACCAGCTGGTCCGGGCCGAAGGCCGGGTATCCACCCAGGGCGAACGGCTCGGAGCCCCAATCGATGGAGTGGACCTCGTCCAGCTCGACGTCGGGGAGGAGCAGCGACCGGAACCGCTCGTGCAGTGCGGATCGGGGTCGGGTTGTGTCGGAGCCGTAGGCGAAGCCGATGGCCTGCTGCGCGTCGACACCGACCAGGGGCAGCTGCGTGTCGCCCACGACGTGCAGGCCGCGTTTCCGGGGATGTCGCGGTGTGCCGACCAGCTTGATCACCGTGGGGTTGAGATCGCCGAGGTGAGCGCGGTGGTCGATTCGGGCACCGACGCCTCGAACGCGATCGCCGAGATTGCGGCCAACGGGACACAGACGGCGACACGGTGCGCGAGGCGCACTGTCTCGTTCCCGATATGCACACGCACGGGCCCGGTGTCGTTGTCGGGGGTCTCGACGCGGGTGACGCGGGCGTTGAGCTGCACCGGTTGGTGGAGGGTGGCAGCCGGGCGGCGGCAGATCTGACCGGCCCCCTCGGAGATGCGTGAACCGGTCTCCTGCCACAACGCGGGTAGGCCTCCGGCCGGTCCGACCCAGAGGACGAGGCCGAGCAGAGACAGCCGGTCCAGCGTGGTCAGGGCGAACGCGCGGATCACCGTGTCGAGGATCTGCACCGTGTCCGGTGATGCGCCGACGTCCTCGCGCAGCCACTGATCGACCGGGACGGCGTCTGCGGCACGGCCGCCCGGTGTGGACCATGGTTCGCTGAGATCGACCTGTGCGATGACCGCTCGAAGGTGGCGCTGGACGAGACCGAGCTCCCTCAGCGTCCGCAGCGTGATCGCATGCCGCAGTTCGGGCCGGACCACCCGCAGTCGGGGCGGAACGCGGGAACCGGGTACGAGATGGAGTCCGAGCGCGGGGACGAGTCGGCGGAGGCTGACGTAATGACGACCGACGAGCTCCCCACCGATGTCGAGCCGACGACCGCCGATCCATCGGCTCCGCGTCCGTCCTCCGACCTCGGGGGCTGCTTCCAGGACCACCACCGATCGACCGGAACGGTCGAGATGGGCCGCCGCGGTGAGTCCGGTTAGGCCGGCGCCGACGACGAGGACATCGTAGACTACGTTTATCAAAATATACTAGCGTATATTTGAATCACTTGAGTACGTCTGCCTCGCTCCGGAGCGCATGTCCCGACCCGGTCTTTCTACGCCACGTCGAACGTGGTGCCATAGGGTGTAAGGGACCTCGATACGGGAGGCAGTGCTGGTGGCGAGTTCCTGGATCGCCGGTCCGGTCGTGGCGACGGTGTGGGCGACGCTGTTTGTGCTGGTGGCGATCGTGCACGTGGCGCACCTGGCGGTAATGTCCGGGCGGCACTGCATCTGGCACGCCGCGCACGTGCTCATGGCCGTCGGGATGGTGGTCATGTTCTGGCCCGGCGGGAAGCTGCTCGTGCCCGCCGCGGTCGTGGTGACGGTCTACTCGCTGGCCGCGGGAACACTGGCGGTCGGACTGGTGGTCGCGCGGTTGCGTCGCGCACGGCTCGGCCCGTTGTGGCTGGCCAACGTCGTTGATCTCACCGCGATGGCCTACATGTTCGTGATGATGACCACCCGGTTGGCGTGGCTCAGCATGCTGGGCGCGGTGTGGTTCGCCGTCCAGATGCTCGGCTGGGCGAGCGGCCGACTGGGCCGCGTTCTCGAGCGTGGCGGGCTCGGGGAGGCCGTCCCGTCAACCCACGCGCGCGGGGACACCTCCAGCACCCGAACCGCACGTCCAACCGCGGGTCAGGACCCGGCGAACGGGTGCCCCGACGACCGTTCAATCGCTGCGCCCCGCGACCCGCTGCCCACCGAGGGCGGGCCGGTGCAATCCGGTAGGACGACCACGACGTCGGCGGCGCGCGACCGGGTGGGGGCCGTGCGCGGCCATGTGGCGCGCGGAGTGGTCGATGGCGGCCGCCACGACTGGTCGGTGCGGATCGCCCTCGCGGTGATGTCGGCCGGCATGGCCTACATGTTGCTGGTCATGGAGTTCGCCATGCCCGCCATGAGTGGCATGTAGTCCGTACGCGCAAGCAGTGCACGAAAAGCCGGCCCGGATGGCCGAGGTCGACGATCGGGGATAGTCGACCGGAGCGCTCCTGCGCCTGGAGATCCGCGCGGGCTCCGCCGCGGGCCCCAGCTCGGTCCGGTCGCGTGGCTTCGGGAACGCGGCCTGGAGCTGGGTTCGTGAGACACCCGGGTTCACGCCGGCCCCGCGCGCAGGGTGCAGATCCGGGGGTTGCAGGTGCGATCTCAGGGGCGCCCGCGGGGCGTCTGCGGTGCCGGTGCGGACGGGTCGGGACTGCAGCAGGCGCACCCGTTCTCGCAGCTGCCGTCCGCTCCGGATCGGTCGGCCGGGGTCGGCGGCTCCGCGTCGACCGGTGCCGGGCCGGTGGCCACCTCGGTCAGCGCTGTGTTCCGAGCCGGCGGTGCGCAGCACGGGTCGTCCGGCTCGGGGGCGGCCCCGATGGTGACGTGGTGCGGGCCGGTGGCGGTGGCCGCGGCGGTGAGACCGGGCAGGGGTCGTGCCCGGGCGGCGCGGACGGCGTTGAGGATCACCAGTACCTCGGCCGCCTCGTGGATGATGACGACCGTGGCCAGGCCCAGCACGCCCACGGCGGCGAGCGGGATGAGCGCACCGATGATGAGCAGCGAGAAACCGACGTTCTGCAGCATGATCGTCCGGGCCCGGCGGGCGTGTGCGAGGTTCTGCGGCAGGTGACGCAGGTCCTCGCCCATCAAGGCGACGTCGGCGGTCTCGATCGCGACGTCGGTGCCCATCGCGCCCATGGCGATGCCGACGTCGGCGGTGGCCAGCGCGGGTGCGTCGTTGACGCCGTCACCGACCATGGCGATCCGGCGCCCGCGGGCGATGTCGGGCAGCAGGCCGGCCTTGTCCTCGGGCCGCAGCTCGGCGTGCACGGTGTCGATGCCGGCCTGCTCGCCGAGTGTGGCGGCGGTGCGCTGGTTGTCCCCGGTCAGCATGGCGACCTCGATGCCGAGCTCGCGTACCCGCCGGACGGCCTCGCGGGCTTCGGGGCGCAGCTCGTCGCGGACGGCGACCGCGCCGATCGGCGAGCCGTCGCCCTCGACGAGCACGACCGTGGCGCCCTGGTCCTGCAGCCGCGCGACGTCGGCGGCCAGCGGGCCGGTGTCGACCCAGCCGGGCTTACCCAGCCGCAGCGAAACCCCGTCGAGGGTGCCAGTGAGGCCGTGTCCGGCGACAGCGTGCACGTCCTCGGCGGGCCGGACGGTGATCGACCGCTGCTCGGCCGCGGTGAGGACCGCGCGGGCAAGTGGGTGCTCGCTACGTGACTCCAGCGCGGCGGCGGTGGCGAGTACCTCGGTGCGGTCCCGGGCGGGTACGGCGTGGACGTCGACGACCTCGGGTTCGTTGCGGGTCAGGGTGCCGGTCTTGTCGAGGGCCACGGCGCGGACTCGGCCGAGCTCCTCCAGTGCGGCGCCGCCCTTGACCAGGGCGCCGTGCCGGCTGGACGCGCCGATGGCGGCGACGACGGTGAGCGGCACCGAGATCGCGAGCGCGCACGGCGAGGCGGCGACGAGTACGACGAGCGCTCGTTCCAGCCACAGCAGGGGGTCGCCGAGCAGGGCACCGAGTGCGGCGATCAGCGCGGCGAGGATCATGATCGCCGGGACCAGCGGGCGGGCGATCCGGTCGGCGAGGCGCTGGCCGGTGCCCTTGCGCTCCTGGGCTTGCTCGACGATGTGCACGATCCGGGCCAGCGAGCTGTCCGACGCGGGCGCGGTGACCTCGATTTCGATCGCGCCGCCGCCGTTGATCGTGCCGGCGTAGAGGTCGTCACCGGGCCCGGCCTCCACCGGGACGGACTCGCCGGTGATCGCCGAGGTGTCGAGGCTGGTGCGGCCGGAGCGGATGACACCGTCGGTGGCGGCCCGCTCGCCGGGGCGCAGGATCAGCCAATCGCCGACGACCAGATCGTCGGGGGAGACGGTCTCCTCGCGGCCGTCGCGCAGGACCGAGGCGGTGGGCGGGACCAGGCCGAGCAGGGCGCGCAGGCCGCGGCGGGTCTTGGCGACGGCGTGGTGCTCGAGGCCCTCGGCGATCGAGAACAGGATCCCGAGCAGGGCGGCCTCGGTGACCTGACCGAGGGCGACGGCGCCGATCGCGGCGATCGTCATCAGGGTGCCGACGCCGATCCGTCCGTGGCGCAGGTTGCGCAGCGCGTCGGGGACGAAGGTCGACGCCGCGACCACCGCCGCGACGAGCTCGGTCCCGGAGACCAGGAGCGCGGGGCCGCCGGCGACGAGATCGACCAGCCAGGCGACCGCGAGCAGGACGGCGGCGACCGCGGCGAGCTGCAGCTCCCGGACCTGCCAGACCCAGGCGGGGCTCTCGTCGGTGGCCCCGGCCTCTCCGTGGGCGGACTCCGGCCCGCAGCAGGCGTCAGAGCGTGTTTGAGAAGATCAAGTCGCGGGTGTGAAGACGTACTTCTGTTGGCGGGCGGCCGGCTTGCCGCGGGCGATGCGGCGGGTGATGGTGTTGATCGCGGCCCAGCGGATCATGGCCTCGGAGACGGCGGGGTGGCGTTCGTAGTCGCGGGCCAGACGGCGGTGTGCGGTCAGCCAGGCCAGTGTCCGCTCGACCACCCAGCGGCGCGGGAGGACGGCGAACCCGCGCTGCTCAGGCGGTTTGCGCACGACCTCGACGCTGGTGCGCAGGATCGTGTTCGCCCACTCCAGCAGGCGTCCGGCGAACCCGGCGTCGGCGTAGACGAACCGCACCCTGGTGCGCAGGTACAGGTCGAGCAGGATCGACTTCGCCCCGTCGCGGTCCTGCACCGACGCCGAGCACACCACAGTGGTCAACAGCAGGCCCAGGGTGTCGGTCACGATGAACCGCTTCCGGCCGTTGATCTTCTTCCCTGCGTCGAAGCCGCGCGAGTCCTGCCCGACGGTGTCGGCACCCTTCACCGACTGCGAGTCGATGATCCCCGCGCTCGGTTCAGGGTCCCGCCCCTCGTCGGCACGTAGCTGACGGCGCACGACCGGGAGGATCTTCTCGGTGACCTTCTGCTGTTCCCACCGGTTGAAATACCAGTAGACGGTCTGCCAGGGCGGGAAGTCCGCTGGTAGAGCCCGCCAAGCGCACCCCGCCCGCACGACGTAGAGGATCGCGTCGACCACGTCCCGGCGCGGGTGCTTCTCCGGACGCCCACCCGCCCCGGCCTCGGGCAACAGCGGTTCGATCAACGCCCACTGCTCATCGCTGGTGTCCGAGGGATACCGCCGCTGACGCCGAGCCACCCGTCCACGATGGACCAGAGCGCGGCCCGCGCGGCGCAGACACGCCGACCCTTCTCAAACACGGTCTCAGACACGGTCGGCCTCCTCCGCGAGCGGCTCGCGGTCGAGGTCGAACAGCACGGACAGCACCGCGCGCCCCCGCCCGGACAGCCGGTACATCACCATCCGCCCGTCCTTGCGAGCCGTCACGACGCCGGCGCCGCGGAGCTGACGCAGGTGGTGCGACACCAACGCCTGCGACGCACCGACGATCCAGGCGGTGTCGCACACGCACAGCTCGTCGCCGTCGAGCAATGTGGCGGCGATACGCAACCGGGTCGGGTCGCTCACCGCCCGGGCCGCCCCGGCTGCCGGCTCGAGGCGGCCGGTGTCGGGCAGGGCGGCCCGGATCCGCTCGGCACGCGGCAGGTCTAGGCAGAGCAGGTCACACGTATCGTCGGAGGCCACAAAAATATTCTAACGCACATTGGTATGTCTGGTCGAGCATCCCCTCCGTGAGGTCGGGCCCGGTTCCGTACTCTACGATTCGTAGAATTTCGGGAGGTGAGGACGACGTCGGTTCCGGAGCAGATCTCGGCTTCGCCGGCCGAGGGTGCGGTGCACGACCTCGCTGTGGGCGGGATGACCTGCGCTGCGTGCGCGGGCCGGGTCGAGCGGAAGCTGAACAAGCTCGACGGTGTGCGGGCGTCGGTCAACCTGGCGACCGAGCGGGCCCGGGTGCTGGCACCGGCCGGGACGGATCCGCGGGTGCTGACCGGCGCCGTCGAACGGGCCGGCTACACCGCGCGCCTGCTGACCGCGAGCCCCGAGACCTCCGGCGCCGGGAGTTCGGGGCGTGTGCGTGACCTGCGACGGCGGCTGGCCGTGGCCGCCGTGTTGGCGATGCCGCTGGCCGATCTCTCGTTGGCCCTGTCGCTGTTCCCGGAGCTGCGGTTCCCGGGCTGGGAGTGGGTCTTCCTGGCGCTGGCGCTGCCGATGGTGCTGTGGTGCGGCTGGCCGTTCCATCGGGCCGCCGCGAACGCGGCGAGACACGGCGGCGCCACGATGGACACGCTCGTGTCGGTGGGGACGCTGGCCGCGACCGGGTGGTCGCTCTGGATCATGGGTCGTGGCGGCGACGCCGAACCGGGCTTCGGTACCGGTTGGGCCGCGCTGACCCGGACCGACGATGCGCTGTACCTGGACGTCGCGGCGGTCGTGATCACGTTCCTGCTGGCCGGTCGCTACTTCGAGGCCCGCGCGAAGCGCTCGGCGGGCTCGGCGTTGCGGGCGTTGCTTTCTTGGGGGGTCAAGGACGTCGAGGTGCTCGGCGACGAGGGCCCGGTCCGCGTCCCGGTGGAGATGTTGCGGGTCGGGGACCGGTTCACTGCGCGGCCGGGCGAGAAGATCGCCACCGACGCCGTCGTCGAGCAGGGCCGATCTGCGATCGACACTGGCGTGGTCACCGGCGAGTCCGTGCCGCGCGAGGTGGGTCCGGGCGACCAGGTCATCGGTGGGACGGTGAACGCTGCCGGGCACCTGGTGCTCGTCGCGACGCGGGTCGGCTCGGACACCCGGCTGGCCCGTATGGCGCACCTGGTCGAGCAGGCCCAGGAGGAGAAGGCCGGAGCGCAACGCCTCGCTGACCGCGTCTCGGCCGTGTTCGTTCCGGCGGTGCTGCTGCTCGCGGTGGCCACGTTCGTGGGGTGGTGGCTGCTCGGGCCGTCGATCGCCGCCGCCATGACCGCGGCGCTCGCCGTCCTCGTCGTCGCCTGCCCGTGCGCGCTCGGGTTGGCCACCCCGACCGCCGTGCTGGTCGGGACCGGCCGCGGCGCCCAGCTCGGGGTGTTCCTCAAGGGTCCCGAGGCCCTGGAGTCCACCCGTCGGATCGACACGATCGTCCTCGACAAGACCGGCACCCTCACCGAGGGTCGGATGCAGCTCGACGCCGTCCTGCCCGCGCCCGGCGAGGACGCCGACCTGGTGCTGGATCGTGCCGTTGCGGTGGAGCGCGCGTCCGAGCACCCGATCGCCGCCGCGCTGGTCGCCGCAGGCGACCCGGCCCGTTCCCGGCCGGTGACCGGGTTCGCGGCGTCGGCCGGGCTCGGCGCCCGCGGCACGGTCGACGGGGTCGAGGTGCTGGTGGGCAGCCTGCGGATGCTCGCCGCGCACGGCCACGAGTTGCCCGTCGCGCTCGACGCCGAGCGTCGGCGCGCCGAGGAGGCGGGTGCCACCGCCGTTGCCGTCGGCTGGGACGGGCGGGTGCGGGGCCTGTGCACGGTCACCGACCGTATCCGGTCGAGCGCCCCGTCCGCGGTCGCCGCGTTGCGCGCCCTGGGCATCGAGCCGGTGATGGTGACCGGGGACAACCCGCGCACGGCGGCGGCGGTGGCTGCCGCGGTCGGGATCGGCGCCGACCGGGTCGTCGCCGAGGCGATGCCGGAGGACAAGGTCGACCGGGTCCGTCGGCTGCAGGCCGAAGGACGCTCGGTCGCGGTCGTCGGGGACGGGATCAACGACGCCGCCGCGCTGGCGGCCGCTGAGCTCGGTGTCGCGGTAGGCAGCGGCACCGACGTCGCGATCGAGGCCGCCGACCTCGTCCTCGGCCGGGACGACCTGCTCGCTGTTGCCGACGCGATCGAGCTGGCCCGCCGCACCCACCGCACCATCGTGAGCAACCTGCGTTGGGCGTTCGGCTACAACACCGCGGCGCTGCCGCTGGCCGTGGCCGGGCTGCTCAGTCCGCTGGTCGCGGGTCTGGCGATGGTGCTGTCGTCGGTCTTCGTCGTGTCGCAGAGCCTGCGGCTGCGCCGGTTCTCGCCCGCCGGTCAGGGCCTGCGGTGACCGCGGCGGGCACCCTCGCCCCGTCGCGTCGGTCGAGCTGGTCGTGGCTGGGGTGGTGGTTGCCGGTCGCCGCAGTCACCGGGTTGGTCGTCGGCGCGCTCGGACCCGACCTCGCGGTGCTGTTCGGCTACCGCACGCTCGGCCCGGTGGCGGCGGTCGGTCAGCCCTTCGCCCGCACCCTTGCGCTGGGCGCCGCGTCGGCCGCGGTCGCCGGCCTGCTCGCCGCCGTCGTGCTCGTGCCGGGCCGACCGGATGGGGTCCTTACCCCGGCGGGGTACGCGGCGCTCGGTGTCGTCCGCCGGGCCTGCCCCGTCCTCGCCCTCGCCGGACTCGCGGTCGCGCTGCTCACGGTCGCCGAGTCGGTCGGGATCAGCCCCGGGGCGTTGCTCGCCGACCCTCCCGCGCTGGTCCTGGCGCTGGTCACGGTCGAGATGGCGGCCGGTTGGGTGATCGCGGCGCTGGTCGCCCTCGCCGTGGGGCTCGCCGCCGGGGCGGTGCTCACCTGGCGCGGTGCGACCGGGGCGCTCCTCGTGTTCCTCGCCGGGCTGGCGGTGCCGCCGGCGACCTCGGTAGCGAACTCGGAACGCTCGCACGACTGGTACGGCGACGCGATCACCCTGCACACCGTGGCCGCGCTGGTCTGGGTCGGCAGCACCCTGGCCACGGCCGGGTTGTTGCGCCGCGGCGCCGCCGGGCCGGCCGTGCTGCGCCGCCACGACCGGCTCGCACTCGCCGCGTCGCTCGTGCTGGTGCTGAGCGGGCTGGTGCCCACGGCGCTTGATGTCGGACTCGACGGTCTGGGCAGCGGCTACGGCCTGCTGGTGATCACCAGCACGGCCGTGTTGGCCGGCGGCCTGGTCGCGGTCCGCGGTCGGCGGCGCACCGGGTCCGTTCGGCTACTGCTGGGGGTCGAGCTCGGGCTGCTCACGGTGGCGACCGCCGCCGGGGCGGCGATGTCCCGGCTGGTTCCGCCCGGGGCGCGGACTCCGGAACCGCTCGACTCGGACCGGCTGGTGTTCCTACTCGGCTACGAGCTGCCGGCCCGGATGGGGCCGGCCGAGCTGGCCGGGCTCTGGCGGTTCGACCTGCTCTTCGCCCCGGCGGCTCTGCTCGCAGCACTCGCCTATCTGCTCACCGTCCGCCGGCTGCACCGCTGCGGCGGCTCCTGGCCGGTCGGCCGCACGCTGGCCTGGACGGCCGGGTGCATGACGGTGCTGGTCGCGACGTCGTCGGGGATCGGGGCCTACGCGACCGCGGTGTTCAGCATGCACCTGCTTGGCCACGCGCTGCTGTCCACGGTCGCCCCGCTGCTGCTGGTGTGCGGCCACCCGCTGACCTTGGCCCGGCGCGCCGCGCGTCCGGAGACCGCGGCCCGGCTCGTGGCTCTCGCCGACGCCGCCCCATTGCGGGTGCTGCGCCACCCGGCGGCGGCCTGGTGCGTCGCCGCCGCGGCGGTGTTCGGCGTGTACGCCACCGGATTCTTCGACGCCGTCGTCCTGGAGCACTGGTCGCACCCGGCCATGGACGCGCTCGCACTCGGCACCGGGCTGCTGCTGTTCCGCGCGGTACTCGGTGCCCGCGAACCCGAGCCCCCCGTGTTCGTCCGGCTCGGACTGCTGTTCGCGGTGATGATGCTGCACGCCGCGTTCGCGATCTGGCTACTGGCCCAGGCCGAGCCGCTGGCCGCGCGGTTCTACGCCGCGGTGGCGATGCCGTTCGTGCCCGACCTGCTCGCCGGGCAACGCCAGGGCGCGATCCTGGCGTGGGTGGTGTCCGACCTGGCTATGGTCGCGGCCGCCCTGGTCGTCGTCCGGTCGTGGTGGTCGAGTGAACCGGGGGTCCCTACCGAGGAAGGGGTGCGCGCATGACCGCGCTGCTCCCGGCCGGGTTGCCGCCGCTGGACCCGCCGCCGCTGACGACACGCGAGATGCTGCTGAGCTGGACGCTCGACCCGGTGGTCCTGGTGCCGCTCGCCCTCGCCGGCATCGGCTACCTATGGGGCGTGCAGACCTTGCGCCGCCGTGGCGACCAGTGGCCGGTTCGCCGGACCGCGTTCTTCGCGCTCGGGCTCGCCGTGGCCTTCGTCGGGATGGCGTCGGCGCTCGGGGTCTACGACCGGGTGCTGTTCTCCGTCCCCGCGATCCAGCACATGGTGCTGCAGATGATCGCGCCGGTCGGGCTGGTCCTCGGCGCACCGACCAGCCTGGCGCTGCGCGCGCTGCCCACCAGAGGTCGCCGGCTACTGCTCGCGGTGCTGCACAGCGCGTGGAGCCGGTTCGTCTCACACCCCGCGGTCGCGTTCGGGTTGTTCGCCCTCACCCAGTTCGCCTTCTACTACACCCCGCTCTACGAGCTGTCCCTGACCAACATGTGGGTGCACGACTTCATGCACCTGCACTTCGTGGCGGTCGGGTTCCTGTTCTACTGGGCGCTGCTCGGTGTCGACCCGACCCCGCACCGGGTGCGGTTCAGTCTGAAGATGCTGCTGGTCGTGGGGATGGGGCCGGTGCACATCCTGCTCGGTGTCCCGATCATGATGACCAGCTCGCTGTTCGCCGCGGACTTCTACGAGTCGCTCGCGCGTGACTGGGGCCCGCCCTTGCTGGACGACCAGCACCTCGGCGGCGCGATCCTGTGGGGTTTCGGCGACATCGCCGCGATCGCACTGGTCGCGGCGTTCGTCCGGCAGTGGTTCGCCTCCGACGAGCGCACCGCCCGCCGCACCGATCGTCAGCTCGACCGGCTCTACGGCGCCGGTCCGACCATCGAACCCTGGTGGCTGACCGACGACGCCGACGACACCCCCGACGTCCTCGGCCCGCAGCGCGACGGCAGCTGATGTCAGTCGAACGAGATGTGCACGTGGTCCATGTGGTTGGCCGTGACCCCGCCGCGGTCCTCCTGGGCCTCCCAGCCGCTGCCGGTGTCGATCCGCTGCCGGTAGATCACGTAGCTGATGCCCAGCTCATCCATGTTGGCGCGCGCGTAGGCCGCCAGCTTCTCACCGGTGGCCTGATCGACCATGAGGTCCAGGGCCTTGCCCTTCGGGTGGTCCGAGGCGTTGGAGCGCCCGGCGACGCCGTAGACGGTGTCGACGGAGAACATGCAGCGCAGCTTCTCGCCCGCCTCGGCGACGCCGTCGGCGACGTCGCCGAACCCTTCGGTCCCCGCCGCGCAGCCGGCGGGACCGTCGCCTGCGCCGGACGTGTCAGCGGGCGCAGGATCCGGAGCGGGTTCTGGGGCGGCGGCGCGGCGCGCGGCTTCCTCGCGTGCCTGGCCGGCGTCGCGTGCCGCGCTGGTCGCCGCGCCGACGATCTCGTCGACGTCGACCGGTGGGGGCTCGGCCAGCGCCGCGGCCGCACCGGAGCTTTGCGCCGACCGGGTCGGCGGTGCCGGAGCGAGGGAGTCGACGGGACCGGCATCGGTGGTCGACGTCGTGAACGCCTGGAGCGCGAGCTCCTCGACATGCACGCGGTCGTCACCGACGGCGCCGTGGACGGCGATCAGGGAGCCACCGGCCAGGGCGGATGCCAGGATTCCGGTGACCCCTGCGCCGCGCCGCCCGCGAGACCCGCCTCGCCCGTCGGGTGTGATCGCGGTGGCGGACGGCCGGGTCCGGGTCGGGGTTTCCCGGACCGCGGCCGCACCGGTGGTGCGATGCCTCGACACAGTGGTGTCCTTCCTCGGTCGGAATCGGCCGCACCCCGGAGCCGGGGGAGCGAGTGGGGTGCGCGGCGCAGCGGGGGAGCCTGCCGTTACCGTTCCGACACCGATCCTACGACGCCGTGTCGAAGGTTTCACGTGGGTCGGACTGAATCGCACGACGACCGGTCGATCACGCACTGCGGACGGACCGACACTCGCCTGCGGGTCACCGTGCCGAGGTCGTCGCCGGCGTCGGACAGGCGAGAACGAGAGCCGGTCGGAGGGAAGGGACGATGACGGTGCGGACCGCGACACCACGTCCTGCTCGGACGCTCCTCGTCCTGCTGGCGGCTGTGCTAGTTCACACGGCGCTGGGCTCGATCCTGGCCTGCCACGCCGCCGCCTCCGAGCGGCCGGTGGCGACGGTCGCCGCAGACACGACTCCGGTCCAGCAGACCGCGACGTGTCCCGATTGCCTGCCCGAGGCGGGTACCGGCGCCGAAGCGGCGACCACGACTCCGATGACCGGAGACGTCCCGATCCCGCCGACACCGTCCGGCCCGTGCACCCCAGACCGGCCCTGCCAGCACGGCTCGGGAGGCGGGCACGCCGGCGGTGACACGGCGATCCGCGGGGTCGACCCGTCACGGGATGGCGGTCCGCCAGTCGTCTCCGCGAGCTTCGGGGCGGACCAGGTGAAGCCGCCCGTGCCGGCCGAATCGGTCTCGGGCCCAGTGCCTCCGGCGGCGGTGCTCACACCCGTCGCAGTGCTCTGCGTCAATCGGAACTGATCCGCCCGGGCGCCGAGCCCGACCCGTGCATGACCGGCCCGTCGGGCGGTCGATACGGCGTCGTGCCCGGACCGTAGGGAACCCGGATCCAACCGCGGCACGACGCCGCCCAGCCCCGAAGGGCCTTCTCATGTCACGCGCCTCGCGCACCCCCACGTCATCGTCCGCCGCGCCGCGGCGAGGCATATCGAACACGAAGCTCTCCCTGATCGTCGCGGGCGTCTTCGTCCTCGTCGTGGCCGTCCTGTTCGGACTCACGCGGCTCGGCGGTGACACCCCGAGCAACAGCTCCGAGGCCGCATCGGTCGCGGTCCGGGACAACAGCCACCGGCTGTCCACCGCGCCCGGATCCGAGGTGACCTTCGTGGAGTTCCTCGACTTCGAATGTGAGGCCTGCGGGGCGGTCTACCCGGCGATCGAGCAGCTCCGCCAGCAGTACGGCGACCGCGTCAACTTCGTCATCCGCTACTTTCCCGGGCCCGGCCACTTCAACGCCGAGCCGGCCGCCCGCGCGGTCGAGGCCGCCGCGCAGCAGGGGCAGTTGCAGGCGATGTACAAGCTGATGTTCGAGACCCAGCAGGAGTGGGGCGAGCAGCAGGTCCCGATGGACGGCCGCTTCCGCGGTTACGCCGAGCAACTCGGTCTCGACATGGCCCGCTTCGACGCCGCCTACAACGATCCTGCCACCCTCGATCGCGTCCTCGCCGACCGCGACGACGGCCTGGCCCTCGGCGTGCAGGGAACGCCGACCTTCTTCGTCAACGGCGAGCAGCTGAACCCGGAGTCCTACGACGACCTGACCCGCGCGCTCGACGACGCGCTCGCCAGGAGCTGACCGGCCATGACCGACCTCCTTGATGGTTCGCGCGAGATCGCGACCCAGGCCCCTCGTGGAGCCGGCGCACTCCCGCGCGCCCTTCCCTGGGTGCTTCTACTGGGCGGCGCGGTCGGGCTTCTGGCCGCGTTCGCGCTGACGGTCGAGAAGATCGCACAGCTCGCCGACCCCTCCTACCAACCGAGCTGCAGCATCAACCCGGTGCTGAGCTGCGGCTCGGTCATGGCGACGCCGCAGGCCACGGCGTTCGGTTTCCCGAACTCCCTGATCGGACTCGGCGGGTTCGCGGTCGTCGCCGCCACCGGCGCAGCGTTGCTGGCCGGTGCGCGGATGCGCGGGTGGTACTGGGCAGGCCTGCAGGCCGGGGTGGTCTTCGGCGCCGGGTTCGTGCACTGGCTGATCGGCCAGAGCCTGTACACGATCGGCGCGCTGTGCCCCTACTGCATGGTGGTCTGGGCCGTGACGATGCCGATCTCCTGGTACGTCACCCTGCGCAACCTCGACGCCGTCGCGGACCGCATGCCGACCGGGGCCCGGCGACTGCTCACGGGCATCCGCGCAGCGCACGGCATCCTGCTCACCGGCTGGTTCCTGGTCGTCCTGGCCCTGATCCTGGCGCGGTTCTGGGACTTCTGGGTCGCAGCAGCCACGTCATGAGGCGCGCGTTCCGGGCGGTCACGGTGCTGCTCGCTGCCGTCACCGCCCTGACCGCCGCTGGCTGCGGCACCGGCACGTCCGGGCCGTAGCCGGCGGCAGCGGCGCGCAACAAGAGGGGCGCCCCGCAGCCACACCCTGGGCGGCGGTCGCGGTCATCGGCGGCCGCCGGGTGTCGTAGGCTGCCCGGTATGTCGTCTCCCGAGGCGGAGCCCCGTCTACGGCAACAGGGCGCCGACGTCGACTCCCTGTACGAGATCAGCTCCCGCATCGAAGGCAAGGTCGACGCGCTGGACGCAAAGGTCGACCAGCTCGCGGAGGGCACAAGCGACCGGCTCGACGCCCTGGGCGCTCGGTTCGAGGCCCACGACGCACGGTTCGACGCCCTAGAGCGGTCAAACGAGCAGACCCAAGCGCTCCTCGCCCGGATCCTGGAGCGACTCGACCGGGACTGACCGGCAGCCATCCCGCCCGGCCCCCTCCCCGGCCGAGCGCGCGGGCCTGGTCCGCTTCCCCGGCCTGCGTCGTGAGCCGCGGTCCCGGGCGTCCCGCCGGGCTGGACCCGCTCACGGTCGGCGCGGACCACCACCTGACCGCGTTCCGCAGCCCCAGAGCGCTCGTACCTCCTTCATTGTGGACCGGGCTCGTCGACCGGTGACGACCCGGTCGGCGGGACCCCGAAAGACCCACACACGCGAGTTCCGTTTCGCCCGCCGCCCCGACCCGGCTGTTCACCTTCGATGAGAACGCTGTTCAGCGCGCTGCTCAGGGAGGTGAGAGTTGTGCAGCTCGCTGAGAATCGACAACGGTGTCGTTGCACAAGCAACAAAAACCACAGCGTCCGTACAACAGGATAATGCACGTTATGCCACGCTTTTTGACGTTGATAATCGCCGCGGTGTTGGCGGATCACGACCTCGTCCTCCTGGTGATGAGCACCGTGGCGGCCTCGACGAGGGTGAGCACGGTCTTGTCGGCGGCGGCGGAGCACCCTGGCCAGGAGCGGGTCGGACCGGACGGTATGAACGCGGTCCCCTCGATTGTGGCCGGCGCTGTCTCTTAGACCGTGTTTGAGAAGGGTCGGCGTGTCTGCGCCGCGCGGGCCGCGCTCTGGTCCATCGTGGACGGGTGGCTCGGCGTCAGCGGCGGTATCCCTCGGACACCAGCGATGAGCAGTGGGCGTTGATCGAACCGCTGTTGCCCGAGGCCGGGGCGGGTGGGCGTCCGGAGAAGCACCCGCGCCGGGACGTGGTCGACGCGATCCTCTACGTCGTGCGGGCGGGGTGCGCTTGGCGGGCTCTACCAGCGGACTTCCCGCCCTGGCAGACCGTCTACTGGTATTTCAACCGGTGGGAACAGCAGAAGGTCACCGAGAAGATCCTCCCGGTCGTGCGCCGTCAGCTACGTGCCGACGAGGGCGGGACCCTGAACCGAGCGCGGGGATCATCGACTCGCAGTCGGTGAAGGGTGCCGACACCGTCGGGCAGGACTCGCGCGGCTTCGACGCAGGGAAGAAGATCAACGGCCGGAAGCGGTTCATCGTGACCGACACCCTGGGCCTGCTGTTGACCACTGTGGTGTGCTCGGCGTCGGTGCAGGACCGCGACGGGGCGAAGTCGATCCTGCTCGACCTGTACCTGCGCACCAGGGTGCGGTTCGTCTACGCCGACGCCGGGTTCGCCGGACGCCTGCTGGAGTGGGCGAACACGATCCTGCGCACCAGCGTCGAGGTCGTGCGCAAACCGCCTGAGCAGCGCGGGTTCGCCGTCCTCCCGCGCCGCTGGGTGGTCGAGCGGACACTGGCCTGGCTGACCGCACACCGCCGTCTGGCCCGCGACTACGAACGCCACCCCGCCGTCTCCGAGGCCATGATCCGCTGGGCCGCGATCAACACCATCACCCGCCGCATCGCCCGCGGCAAGCCGGCCGCCCGCCAACAGAAGTACGTCTTCACACCCGCGACTTGATCTTCTCAAACACGCTCTTACCGGATGGACACGACAGTGAGCCTTTGCCAACCTGCTGGATGAGCAGGTCAGCGGGCTGCGGCGTGTCGTGGCCTCGAATGGGTGAAGCTCCTGGTAGACGGGCGATTGACTAGATCAACACGTCCTACCAGGAGCTTCAAGGTGCTGTCCTACCCGTCTGGGATGACCGTGTCCAGCCGCGCGCTCAACCTGCTCGCCGATCTCCTGCGCGGACACCGCGCCGCCCGTGGAACCCGGTGGCGCAAGCTCGCCGCCGGCCGCCAGGCGCTGCTGGTGGTCGCGCACCTGCGCAAGAACGACACCTACGCCGAGTTGGCCTGCGGGTTCGGGGTCGGCACCTCCACGGTCTACCGCTACATCCAGGAAGGGATCGAGCTGCTCGCCGCGAAGGCCCCCACCCTGGAACAAGCCATCGAGGTCGCGAAACGGAAGGCGTTCGTGATCCTCGACGGCACCCTGTTGCGCATCGACCGGGTCGGGATGGCATCGGGCTACGACCGGGCGTTCTACTCTGGAAAGCACAAAGCCCACGGACTGAACGTGCAGGTCATCGCGGACCCGGTCGGCCGCCTGGTGTGGATCTCCCCGCCAATGCCGGGCGCGCAGCACGACATGGGCGCAGCCCGCGAGCACGGGATCATCGACGCCCTGTACGAGCATGAGATCCCCGCCGCGGCCGACACCGCCTACCAAGGCGCCGGTCCTACGGTCGCCGTGCCGCAGCGGCGTCGACGCAAGGACCCCGACACCGGCCGATTCCGGAAGCTGTCGCGACACCAGAAGGACGTGAACACCGCCCACGCCCACCGTCGCGGACCGGGTGAGCGGGCCAACGCCGAGCTGAAGAACTGGCGAGCCCTGCGCAAGATCCGGTCCAGCCCGAACACCGCCGACAGGCTCATCGCCGCAGTTCAGACCCTCATGATCGCCAGCGCGTGATCAGGTTGGCAAAGGCTCACTGTCGGAGCTGGACACGCGAAAGAGCGAGCTGATAAGGGACTACCAGTCGTACCGCCCGGCGAGCTCAGAGGATTGGTCCCGGCATAACAGAGAATATCGCCGCGATATGACGACTATCGATCGAGAGAGCTATTCCCTGTACGGTCAGCTCCGGGCTGACCATGAGCTCCGTACGTTTCGCTCGGTCCCCCTCGATGGGCAGACAGTAGAGGTGGAGATCGACGAAACCCCGGTCGCGGCTTCGACGCTCACCGAGGGCGACTGGGTTCTCGGCAGCCGCGGTCACCTTCACGAAGGTATCGACAGTCTGACATCCGACGAAGAACTGGTGAACCGGGTCGTCGACGTGAACGTCAGGGGTGGCGTCGGCACGTTGGACAACGAGCCACTGGCCCGAGTCCAGAACGATCTGAGAGATCGTTGGCAGGCCGCGCAGGAGGAACGGCTCGCCCAGTACCTGGGCGAGGAGTACGGGCAGGACGCCTACGACGAGCTGGACCTCGAGGACGGGCTGGATCTGGACTGACCGCCCCGCCGGTCTGCGGGGCCGGGCCCGGCGGAGCGGCCGCCCGGCGCCGCGGTCTGGGGCGGCGATGCTCTGGTGAGTCGGTGAACCAACATTCCCTCACGGGTCAAGCAAGGAGGCCACCATGACCGACCAACGTGGGCGCCCGCGGGATACCCGCCAGCGGCATGGGCCTCCGGGACGAAAAAAGCAGACCTCAGGGACGCAGGTGCAGATCGCCGGGCGGGGCATCGCTCTATCGCAGCTCCGGCGGGCCCCCGGTGTCTACCGAGCCCTGATTGAGCAGGCAAAGCTGATGGACGGGTGCGGGTGGTGTTTGTGCAGCGATCCAGCCCCTCGGCTGGTGATACGTCACCGCGCAGGGGTCTACTACCTGGCCTGCTGGCCCGGCGGCGGCCAGCAGCATGCACGCGACTGCGAGTTCTACAACGACGGCAGCCAGTGGTCCGGGCGAAGCCAGTATCAGGCCAGCGCGCTCCAGGAGAACGAAGGCGGTGGTGCGAGCGTTGCGTTGTCGCTCCCGCTGCAGGTCCGCACGACGAGCCCGGTCACGGCGAGTGCAAGCTCCAGCGACGGGGGAGCTACACGATCCCGGATGGGGCTCTTGGGGCTGCTGCACTACCTGTGGGAACGCGCCGACCTGACCCGCTCGGCCCCATCGAGCCCTCCGCAGGCCGGGCGTCGCGGGTGGGCCCGGTGCAGCCCGCTGGTCAAAGCTGCGACCGCCGGAGTGACCTCGGCTGGGCTACCTCTGGCCTGGAGCTGCTACGTGGTCCCACCGTTCGATCCAGCACACCCTGACCAGCACGACGTCGCGTTCGCGCGGTTTACCGGCCGCCTTGGCGAGCGCAACGGGACGGTGCAGCGGGGGTTGCTACTCGGCGCAGTCCGTTCCTGGAACCCGACGCGGTACGGGCAGCGCTGCGACCTGCGCCACCACCGCACACCGATCTTCTTCTCCACAGCTTTGCACGAGCGCATCCGTCGCGCCGCGCCATCGGCGATGACCGACCGACGCCCCGCCGGCAGCGAACAGGTCCTACTCGCCCTGGTCTCGCGCAGCGAGAAGGGCAACCTGTCCGCGGTCGGCGCCGCGGTCATGTTGACCAACGCTGACTTCGTCCCGGCCGACTCCACGCACGAAGTCGTCATGGCCGATGCCCTCACCGCTGCGAAACGGGCCTTCGTCAAACCCCTGCGCTACGACGGTGACTCCGCTGTCCTGCCGGACTTCGTACTCACCGACACCGAACCCGCGACCATGGTCGAGGTCTGGGGGATGCTCGACCGCGAGGACTACACCGCCCGCAAGGAGGCCAAAGTCAGCCACTACCGCAGCACGGGCACCCCGCTGATCGAGTGGGACGTCCGGGAACGGCTACCCGACCTGTGCCGCCAGCCCGGGGACTGAACACCCCGTCGAGACGCCTGCCTGCTGGGCCGGGCAGTCGATGAGTCGGCCGCGCCCCAGGCGCGGCACCTGCTGTCGGCCCAGGCGCGAGATGGAAGGTGGTGGCGGCGGTGTCGTTGACCTCGCAGTTGCAGCAGGGTGCGCTGGCGCGCTGGTGCGCGGCACACCTGCCCGGCACCGGTGCTGTGGTCGACCAGATCCGCGCGGCCGCGACCACGGCCACGGTGGCGCGGCCGCCGGGCCGTGTCGGGGCGGGCCACTGGCCGGCGGTGGGAGGGATCGCCAGCGCGCGGCTGGCCGCGCTGGTGCAGGATGCCGCGCCGTACGCGGCCCTGTGTGGGCTCGTCGGCGCTGAGCTGGTCTCGGCGCAGGCGAGCAACGCGATCGCCGCCGGCTACCCAGCCCAGGGCGCTGTGCTGGCCCAGGAGCCCGACATGGCCGAGGTCGCGGTGGGGCTGCGCCCCTCCCCCAGCGATGTCGTCGCACTGCTCGCGCCGCTGGCTGACGAGCACGGGCCGCGGCCCGGCGACGCGGTCTTCACCGAACTCGCCCAGCGCGGCCATGTCTTCGCCCGCCGCCATGCCCCGACCGGGGTGATCGGCACAGCCGGTGTCGAGGCGGCGCTGGCCCGCACTCACGCGGTGTGGACTCTCGGCGAGGACCGCTACCGGTCCGGCGTCACCCCGCCGCCGCTCGCTCGCATCGCACAGGCCGGCGGGGCGACGGTGGAGCAGCTGCGCGCGCTGGCCCTACCGGCGGTCGTCGAGGACGCTGCCGCGATCGCGCGGGTCGTCGAGTCGTCCGGCACGCTCGCGGACTGGCGCGGGTGGGCCGGTGATCCCGGTCGTGGGCAGTCCCTGGGCTTTGCCTCGCCGGTGCTGGTCCCGCACTGGGCAGAGGCCGATCTGTTGGTCGGCGACACCCTGGTGGAGGTCAAGACGGTGCTGCGGGCCGATCAGCCCGCGCGGGTCGCGCGGTGGGTGTGGCAGCTGCTCGGCTATGCCTGGCTCGACACCGGCGACCGGTGGAAGGTCGGGCATCTCGCGTTCTACCTGGCCCGGCACGGCGTCACGGTCCGGTGGCCGCTGGCCGAGCTGGTGACGCTCCTGGTCGGTGACCCGTCCCGGGTCGCGCAGGTCCGGGACGAGTTCCGCCGGCTGGCCGAGCACGCCGCAGTGACCGAGGGCGCCACCCTGCTCCCGCAGCCCTGACAGGCAGCGCCTGGGCTGCTCACTCCGGTGTGGTCCTCGCGGGGGCGGGGCAGGCACGACTGGATCGCCCGGAGGTCAGCACACCCCAGGTGGGTCCGCGGCGATGCCCGCCGCCGACACCGCCGCGGGTGGGACGAGCTCGCTGTTCGCTCGTCGGCCTACGGCCGATCCCACGCCGGGCGGGCCAGCACCGGATCCCCGCCGCCCCTGACGGGCCCACCCGGACCGTGCTGAGGCAGGGCCGCGTTCCAGCCGCACCACCCAGCACCGCGAGGAGGACCGTGATGAGCGAGCAGTTCCCGATCGTCAACCCCCGGATCGAGGAGGGCCTGGCGCTGAGCGACGCCACGTTCGTCGAGTGGCAGGACGGCTGTGCTGACGCCCACGACATCGTGCCCGGCCGGCACGAGGTCGGCGACCAGGTGCCGTGCCCGCGGTGCCCGGGTGAGCACGAGATCCGCGGGGCGGTCTACGCCCCGATCGCCCACAACATCAGCATCACCGAGGTCGAGCCCGAGACCGAGCCCGGCGACTGATCCGACTCGCGTGCCGTCCGGCTGCGCCGGCCGGGCGGCACGCCCAGGGGCGGTGCCGGTCACGTGCCTGGGTCACCAGCTCGGTGCCGGCCGGGGTGGTCGGGTCACCAGGCCCGGTGCCGGTGGGCACCGCCGGGTGGCCAGCTCGGTGCCGGCCGGGGTGGTTGGGTCACCGGCTGCGGTGCCGGTCGGGTCTGCAGGGTTGCCGTCCGCAGCAGTGGGTGGTGCGGGGTGGGCCTCCGGTGCTCGGCACGACTGGATCGCCCGAAGGTCAGCACACCCGGGGTGGGGCAAGCGCCGACGAACCTGGCCGACCCATCCCGGTGAGACCCCGTCACCTCGGGCAGCACCGGTGGCGGCTGCGTACAGGGTCACACCGGGATGGGCCAGCCAGAACCGCCGCCGGCCCTACGGGCCCCCACCCCGGCCGCGCTGAGGCTGCGCCGCGTTCCAGCCGCACCGAGCACCGGAGGCCCACACATGAGCAGCACCAGCGCTACCCGACGCGTCGACATCGACACCGAGACCGGCCTCTGGGCCCTCGACGGGGTCCTTCCCTCCCAGCTCAGCATCAACGACCAGCGCGTCCTGGAGGACCTGCTCGCCGACCTCTACGAGCCGACCGGGCTCAGCGAGGCCGAGCCCGGCGACGACGAGCCGCCCTTCTGAGGGCGGCTCGCCCGCCAAGGGCCCCGCCCGCCGGGCGGGGCCCCTCCCCTTGTGTTCCGGCGAGGAGGCCCCAGCCGATGCAGATCGAGATCCACCAGACCTACCCCACGAAGATCCGGGCAGGGGACCTGCTGCCCCTGGACACGATCGATCGGATACGACACGACTACGACGGCGTCCCCGCACGAGTGGACACCACCTCGTGTGCTCGGGTGGCCGACGTCGTGCACCACGGCAGGGACGAGCCGGTGTCGGTCGTGCTCGACGGCGGAACCGTCATGGAGGCCCGGTCGGGCCGGATGATCGTGGTCGTCCGCGAGGTCGCGCCGAGCAGCTGAGACTGACCTCGGCCGCGGCGTCGGCGCACACCGCGCCAGAAGCGAAGCGGTGCCAGTGGGCGGCCGCGGCCGGCGGCCGGGTGGGGGCGCTCACGGCCGCGCCGGGCCGAGGGCTCAGAGCGGACCCGCCTTCGGCGGCACAGCATCGCCCGCGATCACCTGCGGGGTCGGCCGCTACCTGGCCCGTCCACCCCGACCGCACTCTACGGACCACTACCCATGCGGTCCGGGCGCTGCGCAACGCGCGTCGGCACAGGGCCACCACCCGGTTCGGTAGTGCCTGGGTTCGGTGGCGGTTCGGCCGCACCGCGGGCGGGGGTGGGCCGTGGTGACTCTGCAGCCCGGCGGGCGGCTTTCCCGACGATGCCGCGCCGGCCGCACCCGACGCGGGTGACACCACCGGCTTCACGACGTCTGCTCGCCTCGGGCGGGTGGGGTGGTGTCACGCCGGTCGGGCGAGCGCGCGGCCCCGCCGCGCCGCCCGCCGGTCTGCGGGCGAGTCACGTCCCACCGCGACCGCGGTGGGGCTTCCACCGGCCCTGCTTCCCCAGGGGCCGGTGGGAGCGGTTGATTCGTCTGATCGGAGCCCCTCATGGGACAGACCACCACCCGCACTCGCACCCGCGCGACGGCGACGACCCGCACGCGCAAGCGCACGCGGCCGGCGCCGACCGAGGAGCAGCTGCAGGCACGTCGTGAGGCGATGGCGGCCGCGCACGAGGACATGATGGCCCGCCTCGAGCGCCTGGCCGCCGACCCGGTCGAGTGGCTGGAGTTCATCGAGACCGTCGCCGAGTGGGGCGCGCGCTACTCGCTGGGCAACCAGATCCTGCTCATGACCCAGGCTGCCGAGCGCGGCATCGAGCCGCGGATGTTCATGGCCTTCGGCGCCCACGACGGGACCTCGGGCTGGCGCAAGCACAAGCGCACCGTGATGGCCGGCGAGACCGGGTTCAAGATCTGGGCGCCGGTCAAGCGGCGGCTGCGCGAGGACGAGGTCACCGACTACGAGCAGCGCACCGGCCGCAAGATCGTGCGCGACGCGCAGAACCGGCTGCCGATCATTGTCGCGGGCTGGAAGTTCGAGCGGACGTTCGAGCTGTCCCAGACCGCGCCGCTTCCGCCGTGGGCCGACAACTACGAGGTGCCCACCGTGGCGGTGCGGCGCCAGGTGAAGCTGCACGGCGGCAAGCAGGCGGTCCTGCTCGATGGTGACGACCCGACCGGGGTCTACGACGACGTGGTCGCCATGATCCGCGCCGAGGGCTACGACTACGCCCTCGCCGCCCCCGGCAGCGGCTATCTGGGCACGGCCAACGGGGTGACCGTGGCCGGGCCGGACACACGGCTGGTGCGGGTGCGCGACGACGTCAGCCACGCCCAGCGGATCAAGACCGCCATCCACGAGCTCGCCCACATCCGGTGCGGACACCTCGACCAGGTCAGCTTCGTCGCGCCGGTACAGCACCGCGGGCGCGCCGAGACCGAGGCCGAGTCGGTGGCCCACATCGTGTGCGCCGCGTTCGGGCTGGACTCCGAGCCCTACACCGACGCCTACGTCATGGGCTGGGCCGACGGCGACATCGACATCGTGCGGGCCGCCGCGGCCACCGTCCTGCGGGTGGCGCGTGACATCGTCGACGAGCTCGCCCCGATCGCGCCGTTCGACGGCACACGCGACCCGCAGCCCGAGGACCACACCCCGGCGCCGGCGGTGGCGGCGTGAGCGCCGTGGAGTTCGCGGTGACCGTGGTCGACCTCCCGGCCGGCGAGGCGACCCCGCTGAGCGTGGTGTTCGACGAGCTCAAGCTGGTGTGTGTCGACGACGACCCGCCCGCGGCGCGGGCCGGGATCTATCTCGGCGCCACCTACACCAGCACCCAGGGTGGGTACGGGGCGGTGGCCGACGAGCACCTGCCGGGGTTGCTGCGCGCGGTCGCGCCGGGCGCGACCTGGCTGGCCTGGGACGACCCATACGAGGGCTGCCTCGGCACTGCCGCGCTGTATGCCCCGGACCTGGGCGTGTGGACCGGCGAGTGCGACAGCTCCGGCGAGATCTACGTCCCGGCCGCCGCCCTGCCCCGGCCCGAGGTCCTGCAGGTCGACCCGGGCGCCCTCGCCGTCGTCACCGGGCTGGCCTGGCAGGACCGGATCGTCGCGGGTCACCGGGAGCTTGCGGCCGGGTCACCGGCCGCCGGGTTTGTGCCGGTCTGTGCGCCGGTCGAGGCCGAGTGGGACCGCCCGAGTGGGCTGATCTACATCGACGATCCGGTCGCAGGGACCCAGATCGTGCACGCCCCACCCGGGCCGGCGCTCGGCGAGATCAGCGACCCGGCCGCCCGCGCCGCGGCGGCCGCGTTGGCCCAGGGCGGATGGCAGCTCATGCCCACCGTGATCTCCGGGCCGCCATGGCAGCGCGCCGGGCACGCCACACACGTCGCGCAGCTCTACCGCCCCGCGGGCCAGGCGGCTCCAGCCGCGACCTGACCTCGCACGTTCTGCGGTGCCTCGAGCCCGGACCACCGGGCTCGGGGCGCCGCTGTCCCCCGCATCGCTTGCAGAGATTGGACCCCTGTCGATGACGACCCTGGCTGACATTCGCCGCATCTTCTCCGTCCGCGGCCTCGACCCGGACCGGATCACCCAGCCCCCCGCGCCGGGGGAGGCCTCGTTCTTGTTCACCACCCGGCTGGGTGGGCAGGTGTGGTTCGCCCCGCACGAGCAGGACCGCCGGCGCATCGGCTGGGCCTACAGCGCGTGGAACCGGCACGGCGAGCTGACCGAGGCCGGGTGCACCGACACCACCGCCCCCGAGGGGCTGCTGCCTGTGCTGGGGCGCCACCAGAGCTCCGCCACCGCGCCGGCCAGCCCACGCCAGTACGACACCCTGCGCGCGCTGGCCCCCGCTGGCGGGCACAGCCCGTGGGCGATGAGCACGCAGGTGCCGGCGGATCGGTGGATCCTGGGATTGTTCGTGGCCTGGACCCAGCTGCGCGAAGCCGACGGCAGCATCTGCGGCGCCGATCTGACCGAGCATCTCGGGTCGGCGTTCGAGGCGATCGGACTGACCGACGTCGAGCTCGACGACGACGGGCACGCCCCGCTCGACGAGCTCGCCGCCCACGTCGACCCCGGCCCGGCACCCGATGGTGAGGACCCGGCGGTGCCGATGATCGCGGCCTACCTCGCCCAGGCTCTGGACCAGGCCCTCGAACCGGCCCGGGACCGGATACTCGACCACCAGCTCGGCGTGCTCACCGTCGACGACCTGGCCGCCGAGATGGCCGCCGGCCTGCGCCGCAGCGGCCTGCTGGCCCCGGGTGCCGGGGCGGTGAACGCGTGAACCGCCCCGAGTGCAGCGTCGGTGAGATCGGTGCGCGCCTCGCGGCCGCGCTGAGCACCTTCGACGAGCAGACCTGGCGGGTCACCGAGCCCCAGGGGCGGGTGGGGCTGGTCAGCGCGGGCGGTGACCGACTGGAGCTGCACATCCGCGGCTACGGCCCGCAGACCGGGCGGCTGATCGTGCGCTGCGCCGAGCCCGACGACGCCCGCGACGTACCGGACCTGCCCGACCTGGCTGCCCTGCGCACCCAGGTGACGGTCGATCCCGGCAGGCCGGCCGAGCGGATCGCCGCGGACCTGCGCCGCAGGCTGATCACCGCCTACCGCCACGTTCGCCCGGCGGCTCGGGCGTGGCGGCGCGCCGCCGATGCCCTCGCCGACGCCGAGACCGCCATCGTGGCCGAGGCCGGGCAGCACCTGGCCGTGCTGCCCGGCAGCATCACCACCTCCACGTCCTCGCGGTTGCCCGCACTGAGGCTGACCACCGAGCACCCGCACCGGGGCGCGCTCGAGAGCTTGCAGATCAGCCAGGTTCACCTTGCTTTCGCGCCCTATCTGGCCGGGCAGCCCCGCAGCGGGGACCGCCCCCCGGTGTATGCGGACGTGCAGCTACGGGTGCACCCGCGACTGCTCCCGGCCCTGGCCGTGGCCGTGGCCGAGGTTGCGGCGGCCACGGACCTGACGGCGGTGCCGCCACACCAGTGCCCTCACGCACACCAGCTGGTCTGCCCGCACGGTCACGACCACGTGACGGCCAGACAGGTGCAGTGAGGGTCGGCTCCGCGGCTGTGTCCGCCCCGGCCAGGGGCGGACACGCCCCTGGTCGGGGAGCTCACGGCCGAGCAGATGCTCGGCCGCGCCGAGCTGGCCCTGGCCCTGGCCCCCGCCGATGCCGGCGTACCGGTCCGAGACCTCAACACGGCCGGCACGGTCTTGGACTTCGGCCGGCGCGCCGGCTACCTGCAGGACCGGCTCCACGTTCTGCGCGAAGTCGCCCTGTTCGCCCGCGACCAGGCCCGCGACGTCATCTGGCACTGACCACCACCACTGCACTCCCCGACCGGGGGCGCCCACCGCACGCGGTGGGGCGCCCCCGTCGTCGTCTGTGAAGGGACACCAGCCATGGAAGAGATCGAGATCGTCGAGGTACCCGGCGGCCGGGTACGGGTCCTGCCCGACGACGCGCCGCAGTCACCGCGCGACTGGGGCACCGTCGGGCACCTGATACTCGACGTGGCCCGTCACGCGTTGCCGTGGGAAGACCACACCGGCCAGCTACAGCAGCTGCGCGAACGCGGCGGGTGGCGCCTGCCCGCCCGCTACCTGACGGTGTTCCACGACGCCGTCGTGGTGCCGGTCTGGGGCTACGCCCACGGCGACCTCGCCCTGCGCGCCGGGGCACGGGTCGGGTCATTCGCCGACCCGTGGGACTCCGGGCAAGCCGGGCTGGCCTACCTGCTCCGCAGCGAACTGCGCACCGCGTGCGGGGACAGCTACCCCGGTGACGAGCAGGCCCGCGCCTACCTGCGCGGCGAAGTCGAGAGCTACGACCAGTGGGCGAGCGGGCAGGTCGTCGGCTACATCGCCGAACAGTGGACACCGTGCCCCGCAGGGACCGCGTGCGAGCACGGCGGATGCGGCGGTGGGGACTGGGTCGAGGTCGAGGCCTGCTGGGGCATCTACGGCATCGACGACGCGATCACCCAGGGCCGCACCGTGCTGGCCGGTGTACGGCACCCGCGGTAGCGGGCGGCGAGGGCTCGGACGTCGGTCCTGGGGCGTCTGCGGCTCGCCACCGGGGTGCCTCCCGGAGACGTGTCGGGTCTCGGTGTGGAGACGCCCGAAGGTCAGCACACCGCGGTGGGGGTCGCGGCGATGAACCGGCGCCGACACCGAGCGGGTGAGACGAGCTCGCGCTGCTCGTCGGCCTGGCGGCCGATCCCACCCGCTCGGGCCCGCGTCGAACCCCCGCCGCCCCTGACGGGCCCCACCACGGCGCGCTGAGGCAGGGCCGCGTCACCAACCAGCCCGACACGCATCCAGGAGGCACCCATGAACGACCAGACCTACATCGGCAACATCGGCAAGAAGCCCACCTTCGAGTTCAACGAGCACACCGGGCGGGCGCGGCTGCAGTTCTCCCTGGCGATCAACAAGCGCTACCAGGACCGCGACACCGGTGAGTGGCGCGACGGCCGGACCCTCTGGCTGAACGTGGTCGCGTTCGGTCCGGTCGCCGAGAACGCCAGCAACCTGGGCTCCGGTGACCCCGTGGTCGTGATCGGGCAGCTGGCCGACAACTCGTTCACCGTGACCGACGACGGCCAGTCACGCGAGATCCCGGCCATCGAGGTGCAGGCCAAGATCGTCACGGCCGACACCCGCAAGGCGGCGATCACCGTCACGCGCCAGCCCCGGCGTGAGCGCACCGGGTCGACCACCGCCCCCGAGCCGGTCGCCTGACCCCCGGGCGGCTACCGGGCGGGGCGCCCCACCGACAGCGGCGGCGCCCCGCCCGGTCTCCACACCCGGCCCCGTCCCGAGGGCCGGTCCTGTCGCAGCCCCGCATGTGAGGTGAGTAGTCATGGATTTCCTGGACCAGGATCTGCCCTGCAGGGCAGAGAACCCCGAACTGTTCTTCCCCGTCGGAACCGGCCAACCCGCCGCCCGCCAGGTCGAGGATGCCAAGGCGGTGTGCCGGCGCTGCCCGGCGACCGCCGCCTGCCTGGCCCGGGCGTACGAGCTCGGCGCCGACGGAGTGTGGGGCGCGACCACCGAAGCCGAGCGCCGCCGCGCCCGCTCCGGTCCCCCGCGCCGGCCTGCTGGCCGGCGCAGCCCCCAGCAGGCCCGTCGGGCCGAAGCGGTGGCGTGTGTCCACCGCGGCACCGCGCGCGTCGCGGTGGCCGCCCAGTACGGCATCAGCCCACGCACCCTCGACCGCTGGCTCGCCGATGCCAGCGCCTGACCACCGGAGCCGAAACGCCGCCGCCGGCGGCGTCCGCCGGGGCTGATCTCCCCAGCGCTGACGAGGCAGATCCACTTCACCCGGGAGGTATCCGATGTCCATCACCGTGTGCGGGCCCGCCTGCACCACCGAGATCAAGAACAGTGGCCGGCCCTGCGGGGACCCCCAGACCTCCGCTGTGGGGGCGGTGCTCGAGACCTACGAGCACAACGGCTACGACGACAGCGACTTCCTCGCCGTGGTCTGGGACGGCGAGCAGGTCACCACTCGCGAGTACGCCAGCACGCGGGGCTGGACCTACCACAACACCGCCTCGGTCGACGCGACGCCGCAGGTCCGCGAGGCCGCCCTGGCCTGGTACCGGCGCCAGCTGGCGCCGCAGCTGATCGAGCGCGCGCGGGCGCGCGCCAGCGCGCCGCGGGTGGGTCGCCGGGTGCGGTCGCTGACCCGGCGCGGCAAGAACGTCGGCGTCACCGGTGAGGTCCGGTGGATCGGCCCGGACCGCTACGCCCGCGGCACCGGTGAGCGCGTCGGGATCCAGCCCGGCGGCGAGGACGGGTTGCGGTTCCTGCCCGCCGGCAGCGTCGAGGTGCTCGACCCGGAACCGGTCGACGAACAGACGCTGCACGCCGCCGCCGCGACCGCCCGGCCCGCAACCTGGCGCTGTGCCCTCGACGACCTGCGCGGCCGGGCGGTGGCCTCGTGAGAAGTGTCGCCACCCTCAACCGGCGCCGCTGCCACCCGCGCGCGTTGATCGTGCACGACCTGCTGGTCACGGCCCGCACCGCCCGGCTCACCGCCGCAGAGCAGGGTGTGCTGCGACGGGCCCCGGTCCGCCTCGCCGATGGCCGCCTGGCCCGGCTCGAGGGTGTGTGCCCGGACGGCTGCCACCGCGCCCGTCAACGCCCGCAGCCCTACGGGGTCGCCCCGGCCGCCGACGGCTACGTGGTCACCGCCGCGAACGGTGAACGCATCGGCTGCCTCAGCGCCTACGACCTGACCGCGACCGGCCTGGCCACCCGCTGAAACGCCGCCGACCGTGCCGCCCCGCGTGCGGGGCAACCCGTTGAACCGTCCCATGCGAAAGGGAACTGTCATGAACCAGCAGAGCAGCACCGATCAGGCCGTGATCGCGCACCTGGCGTGGGTGTTCGGCAACGGCTGGACCGCAGCCGAGGCCGGTCCGACGATGGCCTGCATGGAAGCTGATGCGCTCGCCGCCGCCATCGCCGCAGGTGGACACATCGACGACGCGGCGGTGTGGCTGCGTGGACACGCGGCCGCCGACAACGAGGAGGACGACACCCACTGGGGCTTGTCCACGGCCGCGCTGCGCGACTACGCCCTGCTGCTGGCCGGAGAGGGCTCGATCGTCACCGTCCTGCGCCAGGCGCTGCACGACGCGCTGCCCGCCGAGGAGCACGCGCTGCGCGAGACCTTCCCAGCCACCACGACCACGCTCGACCGGCACGCCACCGGCACGGTCGACCCCGCCGCCCTGGTAGTGCTGCTGGCCCGGCCGGATCGACCGGTGCGGTCCTGGAGCGCGGCCGAGGACGAGTTGACGGCGGTGCAGTCGTGAGCAGCGATCTGACTGACCTCACTGGGCTGGTCACGCGGTATGCGACCGCGCACGCGGCGCTGGTCGCCCACCCCGATTTCGAGGCGGGCTGCCCCCCGGATCGGCTCTACCACGCCCGCGACGACGCCGCGGTCGAGGTGGCAGAAGCGGTGACACGCCTCCTCGACGCACAGGGGGCTCAGGACAGCCCGGTGGGCTTGTCCCCCGCCGACCACCACGATCCCACCCAGGAGCCGGTAGACGCCGTCGAGCACATGCGGGTGCAGGACGCGATCGAGCAGCGGCCCCGGGCCGCAGACGCACCGGCGTCGTGGGTCGCCCGAATCACCGGCCCGTGCTGGATTGTCGACGGCAACGACGTGTGGGAGCAGCCGCATTACCCCGGTTCGTTCGCCGCCGCGCAGGCCGCCAAACGGGCCGCCGACGAGGACGGCAACGACCCCCGTCCCATCCGGCAGCTCGACCGGGAGTGTTGGGCTGCAGCCCGGGACGGCTACTTGGTTGAGGACGACGATCTGGGCTTGGTCCACCACTGCACCGAGGGAGAAGCCCGCGCGGCGGCTGGTCCTGCAGGAGACGACACCGCACCGCCCGCCGAGCCCGCGTCGGGTTCGGTCGACGGGGAGGGTCTGCACCCCTCCCACCGCAGCTGAGCTGCAGCAACGACCACCGCGGCGAGGGGAGCGGCTACGCCGCGCTGCCTCTGGCTCGACGGTGTCGGGCCGAGGGTGCGGGCGTGCTTCTCCCGCGTCCAGGGCGCCTGTCGCGTCGCTGTCGCGACAGCCCTGGCGGGCTGCCCTGGACCCGCGAGCCTCTACACGCCCTTCGGGCACGCCCCAAGGGGCAGGCGCACGGCCTGCCCCACCGGCCGGCCCGACACCGAACCCCTCTTCCCCGCTGCGCGCCGCGCGGCTCTCACGAACGGAGACCACCTCTGATGAGCACCCAGACCAGCACTGATGTGTCCCGCAACCGCACCGGTCGGTGCGATGCTGAGCCCCCGCGGCCGGGCAGGGAGGGAGACCACCGCATGCCACGCACCCGAACCCGTCGGCGCGGCCGCCGGCCCGATCCGGAGGTCGTGCGGCTGCGCGGGGTCGCACTCGATGCGGCCGCCGCCGGGCTGTACGTGTTTCCGGTCAAGCCCGGGCAGAAGTACCCCGCCGTGCCGCGGCACGCCGCGCGGCACTGCCGCGGCCGCGGCGGGTGCGCCGACGGGCACCAGGGCTGGGAGCAGCGGGCCACCCGTGACCGTGCCCAGATCTGCCGCTGGTGGTCCGGCGACGATGAATCGTCTCGGTTCAATGTGGGGATTGCGTGCGGCCCGTCCGGGATCGTGGTCGTCGACCTCGACACCAGCACCGACCCGCTGCCCGACTGGGGCGGGGCGACCACCGGCCGGGAGGTCCTCGACCAGCTCACCGACCAGCACGGCGGCGAGCTCACCGACACCTACTCGGTGCGCACCCCCACCGATGGCGAGCACCTCTACTACCGGATGCCGGCCGGGCTCGAGCTGCACAACACCACCCAGGGGACGGGCGGCAGCCTCGGCCCGCTGATCGACACCCGGGCGTGGGGCGGGATGGCCGTCGGGGCCGGCAGCGTCCGCCCGGAAGGCGCCTACATCGTGGCCGAGCACGGCCAGATCGCCGAGCTGCCCGACTGGCTGGCCACGCTGCTCACCCCGGCCCCGCCGCCGGTGCGGCCGGCGGCGACGGTGTCGCTGCCGACCCGGCGGGCCAACGCCTACGTGGCCGCGATCCTCGCCGGCGAGACCGCCGCCGTCGAACAGGCACCGAAGGGGCAGCGCCAGATCACCCTGCTCGGCGCGGCCCGCACCCTGGGCCGCCTCGTCGGGGGCGGGGAGCTCGACGCCGACAACGCCCACGCCCTGCTGCTCGACGCCGCGGCGGTCCACATCGGCGTCGACGAGTTCACCCAGGCCGAAGCAGAACGCACCGTCACGCGGGGGATGGCGTTCGGCGCTCGATCCCCGAGGCGTATCGACCGCCGCCACAGCACCGCCGCCACCGAGAGTCCCGATGCTGCAGGTGGGGAGGCGTCGTGACCCGCCGCTGGCACGCAGTGCGGGTGCACTGGCCCGACGGCCGCACCCACGACGACCAGATCCGCGGCCACACCGCCGGTGAGGCGATCGCCGCCGCGACCGCCAACTGGATCACCGAGAACCCGCACGGGCGCGCGGACCGGATCGAGTACCTCTCCCGCCCCGCCGAGCTCGGCGACCGGGATCCCGCCGGCGGCGAGACCACCAGGTAGCCGGCGGGGTGCGCCTCGAGGTCGTGGCGGGGGGTGACTGCCGCACCCTGCACGCCCGAGAGGGCCCCGGCGATGAACGCGTGCTGACGCCATCCGGGCGGGATCACCGCGCCGGCGAGGCACCGACGGCCGCGGGTGGGCAGTGGTGATCCCACACCGGATGGGCCAGCGCGAACCCACGCCCGGGGCCCACCCGGTCGTGCCCAGAGGAGGTGCTCTCACCCACCGCCACGACCTGGAGGCAGCACATGACCGTTCACGAACCCACCACCGAACCCGCCCAGACCGCCGCAACGCTGGGCGAGTTCATCCCGGACCGGGTCACCCTCCACCGGTGCCCCTGCTCGACCCGGTCGGTGGCCCTGCACCCGGCCGATCGCGCGGGCCGGATCGTGGCCGATCCCGACTGGGGCGAGCACCAGACCGTGACCTGCGGTCAGTGCGGCCGCTATGGGCGGCTCGACCCCGACGCCCCGGAGAACGCGACGGTGGTGGTGCTCGGCAGGGCGCCGCTGCCCGCGGGCTGCCGCGACTGCGGCGCCGAGCACGGCGAACCCTGCCGAGAACCGTTCTGCCCCGGCCAGGACGTCCTCGACCCCCACCCCGGTCCTAACCGGGCCGGCGGCGAGCCGGCGGTCTACCAGGCAGCCGCGCTGCTCGGCGACGTTCCCTCGACGACGCGGATCTGGCGGCACTGGGCCAGCCGGCTGCTCGACCCGTCGAGCGGGCGCGGGGGCCGCGCGGCGGCGCGGTCGGCGATGCAGGCCACCCGGGAGGCCCGGCGGCTGCGCCGCGGCTTGCGCCGCGGACCGGCCACCGTCACGGCCGGAGCCGACGACGGCGACGTCTGTGAGCTGCTCGAGTTCCTCGGCCGCGGCGGCGTGGGGGATCAGCAGCAGGCGGTGTTCGCGCTGCGGGTGGTGCAGGGCTGGGATGACTCGACGGCCGCGGAGCTGCTCGCCGCGACCGCGGTCTGGCGGGCCGAGGGCCGCGCCCCGTTCTGATCTGAGCAGCCACCCCGGATCCGGGGTCGTGGGTCCGGGTAACGGGGCTCCCCTTGGGGTGTGCTCGGTCGGTGCGACTGGACCGCCCGAAGGTCAGCACACCCGGGCCGGGGCGAGCGCCGATGATCTGCCGCCGACCCGCCCGGGTGAGACCGCCCGATCGGTTCCAGTGGGCGGCCGGTGCCGGTATGCCGGTCCCCGACTCCAGTCTGGCCGTGCCCCGTGGGCGTGGGCTCCACCTGCCCTCCGGTGCCGGACGTGGGCGTGTGCACCCCCCGGGCGGGTGGCGGGTGCGCCGTGGGCACGCCGGGCGGTCTCACACCGGTCGGGCCAGCACCAGATCCCCGCCGTCCCTACCGGGACCCCGGCCCGGGCGTGCTGAGGCTGCGCCGCGTTCCAGCCGCACCGACCGAGCACACGGAGGTATCCGAGATGGCCGAGAAGTTCCGCATGGAGAACGGGTTGCTGCTCAGCGACACCACGATGGTCGAGTTCGCCGACGGGTGCGCCGACGCGGGCACCTTCGTGCCCGGCACCCACGAGGCAGGGGAGGTCGTGCCCTGCCCGGGCTGCGACGGCGAGTACCGCATTGCGTCCGTGCTCCAGGTCGAGGTCGCCCACAACATCACCGTCACCAAGGCCGAGCCCGCCGACGACGACGAGCCCGGCACCTGACCAACCCTCGCCCGCCCGGGGCCGGCCCACCACCGGCCCCGGGCGGAGCCCTGCCAGGAGGAACCTCATGACATCGCTGTCTCTGCCAGAACATCAGCGTCTGCGGCGCGACGCGGCCGCCGTCCTCGAGTCCCAGCCCGGCGATGACCGGATCAGCCGGGCCGTCAAGACGGGGCTCGAGTACGCACTCGCCGACCACGAGGACCCGGAAAAGGTCTGCTCGGGCGAGGACTGCCTCGCCGTGGCGGCCGCGCGCCGGGTCCTGGCCCAGTACGGGCCACCCGAACCCCAGCCGGAGCCCTGACCTCGGACTTCCTGCACCGCACACCCAGGGGCAACGCCCACACACCCGTGACTGACAGGAGAGATCGGCATGAGTGACACCCGCAGGGACCGCGTGGGACTCCCCCACGCGGCCCAGATCGACGCCCGGATGGTCGAGCTCGGCATGGCCGACAGCAGCGAGATCGCCCCGGGGTCGGGGTTCTACTACGGCGACATCATGGCGCCGGAGCACTACGAGGCCTACGCGGTGCGTGACCTCGGCCTGATGCCCGACGGGTCATTCCGCGCCCCGGCCGTGGGCCGCGCCGCGGCCAGGCTCGAGGATGCCTGTGTCGAGCGAATGGCCGCCCGCGACCAACGCGACTTCTTCGGGGACCAGTCACTGGCCGCCTTGGACCGGGTCTGCCACGCCAACGTGGCCGTGCACCGCGCCGAGCAGGCCCTCGCCGAGGCCGAGCAGCGTGAGGCCGCCGGGGAGCTCGACGTTGACGGGGATGCCCGCCTCCGGCTCGCCGATGACGAGCAGCTGCTGCACCACAGCATCGCCATGCAGAACCAGGCCGAGCGCGAAGCCGAGCCCGACCACGAGCCCGGCAACTGACCCGCCGCAGCCTGCGGCGCCGGCCGCCAGGGCGGCGGCCCGGCAGTCGATGAGACCCGCATGTGCCCGGGGTGGCCACCACCCCGGGCACACCCATTTCCACCCCCCTTTCTCCTGCGATCCGCGAGGTGTCCTGATGTCCATCACCCACATCCGCCTGTCCATCCCCGGCCCGATGCCGGGCCCGGACCCGCTCGCCGAGACCCGCACCGCGCGGGCGGTCCTGCTGCGGCTGGTCGAGCACGGGGGGACCGCCCTGGAGCAGTTCATCCGGCAGGCCGGGCCCCGTGCGGCGGCCGAGCAGCTCTACACCGGCGAGATCCCCGAGGCGCTGGCCGAGCACGTGACCCGCGGGCAGGTGTGGGCCGCGGCCGCAGGGGCGGCCGCCGACGTCGAGACCGGTTCCCGGTGCGGGGCACGGTTGCTGATCCCCGAGGACGACCAGTGGCCCACCACCACGGCCTTGAGCGGCACGGTGGGGTTGTGGGTGCGTGGCCAGGCCGACCTGGCGGTCCTGTCCGCGGAGATGGTGTGTGTGACCGGGGCGCGCGCGGCCAGCAGCTACGGCACCCACGTTGCTGCTGATCTCGCCGGCGGGCTCGCCGCCCGGGGCTACGCGGTGGTGGCCGGGGCCTCCTTCGGGATCGAGGCCGCTGCGCATCGGGGTGCCCTGGCCGGGCGCGGGACCACGGTGGCCGTGCTGTCGTGCGGTATCGACCGGGCCTACCCGGTCGCGCACGAGAACCTGCTCGAGCGGATCGCGCAGACCGGGCTGCTGGTCAGCGCCGAGCCGCCCGGGGCCACGACGAGCCGCCGCCGTGTGATCGCCCGTAACCGGCTACAGGCCGCCCTCGCAGACGCCACCGTGGTCGTGGAGGCCGGCGCCCGCTCCGGGGCCCTGCACACCGCCGAGGCCGCGCGCGGCTTCGGCGCAGCCGTGATGGCTGTGCCCGGTCCAGCCACATCGGTCCTGTCGGCCGGGCCACACCAGCTGCTCCGGCAGGGCGCGACGCTGGTCACCAACTGCGCCGACGTGGTCGACGCGCTCGGCCTGGAGCCGTAGGGCCTGCTCGGTGCCGGCCGGGGTGGTGTGGTCGCCAGCTCGGTGCTGGTGGGCACCGGCGGTGGCCGTCGGTGCCGGTAGCGGTGCGGGTGGGGCCTCCGGTGGTCGGCACGGCTGGATCGCCCGGAGGTCAGCACACCCGTGCCGGGGCACGCGCCGATGAGCCGCCGCCGACCCGTGCGGGTGATACCGCCCGCGGGCGTCACCCGGCTAGGCGCGGCGGCATCCCCGTGGCCGGCCGCACAGCGGGATCCGGCCCGGCCCGCTGGTCACCGTCGCCTCGGGACCCCGGCACGGGCGTGCTGAGGCTGCGCCGCGTTCCAGCCGCACCGACCACCGGAGGCCCAGATGAGCACGGTCACCACTTCCAGCGCCATCGAGTTCAGCCCCGTCCTGGGGCACCACGTCTACGCCGGGACTGACGTGCCGGTTCTGACCCGGCGTGAGGCCGAGATCGCCGCCGATCTCGTCGAGGACGAGCTGCTCGGCGGGCTGGAGCCGGCGGTCGGCAGCTACGGCGACGAGGAGCCGGCCTTCTGAGGGCGGCCCGCAGGGGTCCCGCTCTCGGCGGGGCCCCTGCGCCGTAGCAACGCCGCGTAGAGCGCGGCGACAGGTCCTGCCGGGCCCGAGCTCGCGCGCTATCGGCGCGCGGACACCGCACGCACGATCGGGAGGAGAAGCCACGATGGCATCAGCAGCGAAGGGCAGCGACCAGCTCGGCGAGCTGGACCAGGTGACACGGGCCGCGATCGGGCCCCGCCGGGTCGGGGGGATCTACCGCAGCGGCTATCTGGGCTGCCAGTACCGGGTCGAGGAAGTCTTGACCGGGGAGGTGGCCTGGGCGGTGATCCCGTTCTCGGATTTCGCCCTGGTCGAGGTCGACCTCACCGGGCCGCGGGCGGGGCGGTCGCGGGTGCACTGCACCGCCTGGGACTCCCGCCGCGACGAGATCGTCGAGATGCCCGAGCGTCACCGCCGGTGAGGGCACCGACCCGGCGCCGTAGACGCCGCAGCCCGCGCCGGTGGCGGCTGCCGCCAGCAATCCACGCCCGGCCGCGAGGCCGGGCCAGGTAGGCGACGCCGGGAGCGACCCGCCGGTGCCCGGGCAGGTCGGCCATCAGCGCGGGGTCCGAGGAGAGCGGCCGCGCCGGGGCGCGGCCATCGGCCCTACCGGGCCGCGCGCCAGAGCAGGCCGGGATCTCGGCCAGGCCGGGCGGGCGGCGGTGGGGTGGGGCCGCTCAAGGCCGCGGCGGGCCGAGAACCCCGAGGGACCCGCCTGCGGCGGGGCGGATGGGCCTGTCGGCCCTAAAGCTAAGCACGGCCTCACTCAACATCAAGGGCGCTCCGCTGGCGCTCCGCGTCGCCTTCGGCGACAGCCTTCGGGCTGCCCTTGACGTCGAGCCTCGGAGGCCGTGCAACCGCCGCGAAGCGGCAGCGGGGCAAGGCGCCCGCTACCCATCACGGGCCGACAAGCCCACCCGCTACCGAGCACCGGCCAGCGAAGGAGTGCAGTCACGATGAACACCCAGACCGCCGAAACCACCACGATCGACGCTGCCGAGGAGATGGGCCAGGTGGCCGACCTGATTGCGGCGGGTGCGACGCGCGAGGCGCGACGCCGTACCGCGCGGCTCGCCGACACGGCGACGGTGAGCACTCGCGCGCTGCTGGGCGAGATCCTCGCCGCCCTGGAGACCCACCCGGCGGTCACCATTGCGAAGCTGCGGGACCTGTGGAAGGTCAGCGACGAGGACGGGCGCGCGCTGGTGCTGGCGTGCGTGCCGCACGCGGAGCGCCGCGCCGAGGCCGCCAAGCAGGCCGAGCGGATGGCCCAGGCGACCCGCGCGGAGCGGCGCGAGTACGCCCGCCGCCGACCGGGCGCGGTGGTCACCCGCCAGGGCAGCCCGCAGCCGCGGCGCGGCCAGCGCGCCACCGACAACGACACCGCGTCGCGGCGCTACTTTGACGAGCAGGTCGACCCGGCCGAGGTCACCGACGAGCAGTCGGATTACCAGCAGCTCGACTACGACCGCGCCGCCGTGCCGCCCATGCGGGGGCTGCCGTGCGTGGCCGCACCGTGCGGGGTCGAGCGGTCGACCCGTGACCAGCAGCGCAGCCACGACGACGGGTTGTGCGAGGACTGCCGCGACAGCGGCACGGCCGGACTGGCGATCCTGCCCGCCACCGCGACCCGGGCCGAGGTCCTGATCGCGCGCTGCGAGTACATCGCCGCCACGTCGGCGACCCCGGTCGAGCGCAACGCCCGGCTCAACCGCGACTGGCGGTGCCTGCGCACCGAGGACAAGTTCACCGTGTCCGACTGGCACGCCCGCCAGCCCGCCTGACCCGCACCACCGAGAAAGGGGCCCCTTTGGCGTGTGCCCGGCCGACGCGGAACGAGCCCCCCGGGCCGGTCGGTCGGCGGCACGCTGTCGCCGCACCACGGGTCCGCCGGCGGAGCGGATTCCGCGGCCGCCGGCGGATCCGCGAGGCGCTCAGGGCCGCGCCGGGCCGAGCGTTCGGCGGACCCGCCTGGCGGCGGCACAGCCCCGTCCGCGTGGCCACCGAGTCGGCGGGCCGGCGTACGGCGGCAACGGCCTATGCGAGGGTCTGGTCGGCGGCGTCCGCTGTCGGGGCCTGTTGGGCTGTGTCGTTGGCGGCGCGCGCCTGCGGCGCGGCCGCTGTGGCGGCAGCCCCGGCCGGGGGCCGTGCCTGCCGCAGGAGGGTCCGCACCCGCTTGACCGCGAGACCGAACATCGCGGCCAGGTCGTCGACCTTGCGGCCGGAGCGGTTGAGCTCGGCGAGGATCTCGCGCTGCCGCTGCTCGATCTCACCGAGCCGGGCATCGGCGTCGTCGCTCACGCGCCGACTCTGCGCCTCGAGGTCGGCCAGCGCGGCGTCCCGCTCGGCAACGACCTGGGCCGCCTCGGCGTCCGCACGCGCGTAGCGCTCGAACGCCTCGTCCTCACGCCGCCGGCGTTCGGCCTCCTCGGCATCGAGCCGATCCCGGGCCGCCGCCAGCTCGGCCACTCGGTCCCGAACCTGCCGGTCCGTCTTCGTCCTGCCCTTGCCTGCCAACGTGCCCCACCTCTGCGGTTCCTCTGACCCTCACGAGCCTGTTCTGGGCCACTCAGTGCTGACCCCGAAGGCGCTCGCAGGGTCACCAGTCGGTGCCCCTGCAGCGTCGAGAACGGTCACCAGTTCCTTGCCGTTCCCGTCCACTGTGGAACGACGGCTGAACGGCAGTCCGGCCGGCGCCACGCAAAATGACACTGCTTGTAGGTGTTCGGTCGGCCAGCTACCCGCTCCTGCATGGGAACCGCGGGGTGCGTTCGATCTGCAGAAGGTGGTGGGGGCGATCCGTGCTGGGGACGTTGCGCACCTCCATCGGAGATGTTTCGAGCCCGCCCTCGTGAGCGGTGGCGCCGGACGTCGGGGCAACAGCACGGCGGTGGGCAGCAGGGCCGAGGGTGCAAAGCAGGAGCAAGCTTATCGGGGGGCGGCATCCTCGTGGGCAGGTCCGGCGGGGGTTAGCACGCGGTCGAGCAGGTCGGTGACCGGGTGGGGGGCCGACCGGTACAGGACGGTGTGCCCGTCACGCGCGGTGCGCACCATGTCGTGCACGCGCAGCAGGCGGAGCGAGTGGGACACCGTGGTGGCCTTGAGCCCGCTCGCCGCGGCGAGATCCGAGACCGAGATCGGACCGTCGCGGGCGATCAGGACGAGCAGCATGAGACGGCTGGGATCGCCGAGCACGGCGAACCAGGCCGCCCAGCCGACGACCTGTCGGGGATGGCTCACCCGGCGCACTCCTCGTTCGCGGCGCATTCCTCGTTCGCGGAAGCGGCGTTCCCCGTCGCGGCGGCCAGGCCGACACGACGGGGGAACGAGCCCTGGACTATCCAGCGGCGGCATCGACTGTGCTGCTGGAGCGCCGCCGCGACCGGCCATCGATCAACGCACCGAACACGAGCCCGACTACGGTCCACAGCACGAGCTGACCGCCGATCGCCGCCACCCGGAAGTCGTAGAACACGGTGGCCGGGAAGTCGGTCGGGGTCTCGGCGACCGTCGGCAGGAGGAACCCGACGATCCCCACCGCGCCAAGATAGGCAGCGGCCGCGACCAGGGTGGCGTTCCATGAACCCATCCGCACGGCGAGGCTGCGGCCCAGCATCACCGCACCGACGGCGAGCAGCACCGACGCGATGATCAGCACCAGGAAGGGTCCGGCGCGCTGCCCGACCGTGGTGTCGAGCGTCGAGGCGGGCGGGTTGGCCGGGTACTTGATGAACGGGACGAGAGCCACGGCGACGAACCCGATCCCCGCGATCACCGCCGCGGTCGCCCGCGCGCTGAGCCGTCCGACTCGCCCGACCACCGAGGCGTACACCAGCGACAGGATGCCACCGACCACCACGCCGTAGATCAGTGCGGCGGTGGCCAGCCCGAGGGTGGCTTGGATCCCGCGGCTGACCAGCGGCTCCTCGGTGGAGGCCTCGCCCGCCGCGGTGGCGACCTGGTCCTCGTAGCCGATGGCCGCCTCGACGGGAGGTTCCCCGAACAGATAGGCGAACAGGAAGTAGGCCAGACCGGCGACCAGCCCGGCGATCATGCCCCGGATCAGCAGGGTCCTCACCATGATGGGTGTCCTGGCCGTCAGTGGCAGGGGAAGCCGAGGAGGTGGCGCCCGTCGTGCACGAACTCGTGCAGCATGCTGCCCGAGATCAGCGACGTGGCGCCCTGGTCCAGGCCCACCAGATACAGCAGCGAGAGCAGGATGACCCCGGCGAACACCGCCCACGGGAGGAGCTGGTTCAGGGGGATGGTCACCGGGGTGGACGCGGGCAGTGCCGCCGCCTGAGCCATGATCGGATCTCCTTGTCGGGGAGGCTGCCGTCCACGCACTTCCGGGACGGCGCCTTCTCTCATCTGAACAGATATTCAGATGAGAAGTGTGGGTGCGGGCCGGATCGGTGTCAAGGGCCGTCAGGACGCTTCGGAGGGGTTGATGAGCAGCAGGATCACACTGGTGTCCCATTCGTCGACTTCGGCCACCAACTCCGCCGCGTTCGCCTCGGACGAGCCGCTCGACGCCCGGGGGGCGGGCTGGGTCGAGCAGGCCCGCGGGCGGCTGCCCCGGGCGGTCCGGGTCCTGACCTCGCCGGCGCCGGCGTGCTGCCAGACCGCCGATGGGCTGGGGTTCTCGGCCGTGATCGAACCGGCGCTGGCCGACTGGGACCTCGGACGGTGGCGGGGCCGGACGCTTGACGAGGTCGCTGCTGCGGAGCCGCACGCCGTGACGGCGTGGTTGTCTGAGCCCGACGCGGCGCCGCACGGCGGCGAGTCGCGCGTGCAGCTGCTGGCCCGCGTGGCCGACTGGCTCGACACGGTGCCCGACGATGGTCACACGGTGGCGGTCACCCATTCGGCTGTCGTGCGGTCTGCGGTGCTCGTCGCGATCGGCGCCCCGCTCTCGGCGTTCTGGCGCATCGACATCGCCCCCCTGACCGCCACCCAGCTTCGGGGATCGCCTGGTCGGTGGACACTGCGATCCACCGCCGCGCCACTCGTCTCGCGACAGGACTAGACCGATTTGCGGGGCCGGGCCGGCCTGTTGCTCGAACCGCTCGTGGTGGTCAGTGGCCCGGGCGCGGGCTGCCCGGGCTGGGGGTGGTGCTGTAGCGCTCCTCGATCCGGCCGAACTTCCAGATCGCCAACGCGACGAGCCAGGTGATCACGAACAGGGCGACGACGGTGTAGCCGACGTAGTTCAGGTCGAGGGTGCCGATGGCGGCCAGTGGGCCGGTGTCGATGCCGAGCTTCTCCGTGAGCAGCCCGATCAGCACGATGACCCCGACGACCAGTGCGACGACGACGGAGAGCACGGTGACGGTCAGGTTGTAGAAGACCTTCCGGACGGGTTTGAGGAATGCCCAGCCGTAGGCGCGGGCCATGAAGATGCCGTCGGCGGTGTCGAACAGGCTCATCCCGGCGGCGAAGAGCACCGGCAGGACGAGGATGGCGTACCAGGGCAGGGTGAGCGCGGCGGAGCCGGCGGCGAGCACGAGCAGGGCGACCTGGGTGGCGGTGTCGAAGCCCAGTCCCATGAGCAGTCCGACCGGGTACATGTGCCAGGGCTTGCTCACCCGGCGCATCACCCGGCCGAGCAGCCGGGCCAGGAAGCCGCGGTTGTGCAGCTGGCGCTCCAGCTCGGCCTCGTCGAGCTCGCCGGTGCGCATCTGGCGGAACACCCGGGCGATGCCGATCACGGCGAACAGGTTCATCAGCCCGATCAGGATCAGGAACACCCCGGCCACGATGGTGCCGATCAGCCCGAGGGTCTGCTGGAGCTGGGAGTTCTCGTCCTGGACCGGGCCGACGAGCACGCTGACCCCCAGCGCCAGTAGCAGCGAGAGCCCGAACACCACGCTGGAGTGGCCCAGGGAGAACCAGAAGCCCACCCCAAGGCCGGGCTTGCCCTCGCCGACCAGCTTGCGGGTGGTGTTGTCGATCGCGGCGATGTGGTCGGCGTCGAAGGCGTGGCGCACCCCGAGCAGGAACGCAGTGAACCCCAGTCCGACTCCGAACACCCCGGTGCTGCCCAGTGCCAGGTTCTGCGGGGCGATCACCAGGACCAGCACCCCCCAGCCCACGACGTTGAGCAGCAGGACGAACCCGACCATGCCAAGGATGGACAATTTGTCGGCCCGGTCCCACCGGGCGGCGGCGCGTGTAGTGGCCACGGGGGGCGAGAGCACGTCACTCATGCGGGTAACTATCCGACACAAACTGGTCGTTGCATAGATGCGGCGATAAGCCGCGTGACGCGGTGTTCCGCAACCTTGGTTGTGGGACACCACCGCCCGCCCCGCTCCCCCGCCAGCAACGGCGCTGGTCGCGCCGTCCCGAATGTCAGGTCCGCCGCCGCGTGTCGCGGCGCAGCTACGAGGCTGATCATCGGTACGGTCCGGGTGTGGATCTGGGCTATGCGCGGGTCTCGACCGCGAAGCAGGACCTCGACCGGCAGCTGCACGCGCTCGCCGAGGTCGGGATCGCGCCCGAGCGGACGTTCGTGGACAAGAAGTCCGGCTCGACCACCGACCGGCCCGGGCTGCGCGCGCTGCTCGGGTACGCCCGCGACGGCGACGTGATCGTGGTGCACACCCTCGACCGGCTCGGCCGCACCGTCCGCGACACCCTGAACATGATCCACGAGCTGACCGAGCGCGGGGTCGGGGTGCGCAACCTGGCCGACCCGATCTTGGTGGACTCCTCCCGCCCGGAGGACCCGATGGCGCAGCTGGCGGTGGTGTTGTTGGCGTTGTTCGGGCAGATGGAACGCACCTACATGCTGGAGCGGGCTGCGCACGCCCGCGCGGTCGCCACGGCGAAGGGGCGCCGGACCGGGCGGCCGTCGGTGGTGGACCCGCACAAGCTGAACTACGCGGTGCACCTGCGCGAGGCCGGGGACACGATCGCGGAGATCGTGGCCAAGACCGGGATCGCGCGCACCACGCTGTATCGGCACCTGCCACCGCGGCCGGCGACGTCGCTGACCGCGGCGGGCACTCCCGGCGCGCCGGAGCGGGAGGAGTAGCCGCCTATGTCCGCGGTCGCGCGCCGAGGCTCTCCCACGGGTGGAGGGTGTCCCGGGTGCGGAGCGCGGTCGAGCAGCGTCGAGTCCGCGGCGCGGTTGCGCGCCGAGCTGGCGGTGCGCTGGCTGGTACGCGAGGCCGGCGAGCTGGTGGTCCGCGGGTTCTGCCGCGGCTGCGTCCCGTCCGGACCGGTCAGCGAGGTGGTGTGTGCGTACTGCGGGGACGGGCCGCTGCTGGCCGGGGCGCTCGCCGACGCCGACCCCACGGCCGACCCCGCGGTAGGGGGGTGGTTGGTCGCGCAGGGCTGGGCGTTGGACCCGGTGATGACGTGCCCGCCGTGCCGGCAGGTGTTCGGTCGGGCGAGGTCGTCGTGACGACGCACGTCGACGCGCAGGTGAAGGCGCTGTTGGTGGCGCGGCTGCGGGAACAGCGCGCGGCGGGTGCGTTGACCAGCGCCGAGGTTCGGCGGGCCGCGGCCGGGGTGGGGGTGGCCGAGCGCACCGTGTGGGGGTGGCTGGCCACAGATCCGGCCGGGCTGGAGCGGCGGCCGCGGGCTCGTTACGTGGTCACCGAGGCCGACCGGGACGCCTACGCCCAGTGGCACGGCAACGTGGCCGCGGTGCATCGGGATCTGCATGCCGGCCGGGCGGGGGCGCCGTCGCTGCGTCGCCTGCAGGAGGCCTTCACCCGGGACCTGACCCCGGCCGAGCGGGCTGCGGTGGTGGACGGGGTCGAGGGCCGGCGGCGGCATGAGGTGTACCTGCGGTGGGCGCCGAATCGGCGCAACGCGTTGTGGGAGGGCGACCACACCGAGCTGCCGGTGCAGGTGCTCGCCCCGCGGGCGCAGCGGCCGCGGAAGCCGTGGGCGACGCTGTTCATCGACGGCTTCTCACGGCTGATCATGGGGTGGGCGTTGTCGCTGTACCCGACCTCGGCGGTGGTACTCGCGGCGCTGCGGCAAGGCATGGTCCTCGACGCGGCGCGGGGCCCGTTCGGTGGGCTGCCGGAGGCGCTGCGCCCGGACCGCGGGCTGGAGTTCATGGCGACCGCGATGGCGCGCTCGTGCGCCGCGCTGGGGATCGACCTGTTGCCCACTCCGCCCTACACGCCGCACCGCAAGGGCAAGGTCGAGCGGGTCAACCGGACCCTGGACCAGGAGTTCCTGTCCGGGTTGCCGTTCTACACCCACGGCCCGCGGGGCGCGGACGGGCGGTTGTTCGGGCCGGACGCCGACCCGATGAGCCTGGAGCTGTTCAGCCATCACTTCGCCGACTGGATCACCGAGTACAACCTGCGGCGGGTGCACAGCGAGCTGGCCGGGCAGACCCCGCTCGGGCGCTGGCAGGAGGACGCGACCCCGCTGCGTGAGGTGCCCGGCGAGCAGCTGCGGTGGATGTTGATGGCCGACGTCGAGCGGACGATCAACAAGGACGGGGTGCACTTCGAGCGGGTGCGGTTCATCGCCCCGGAGCTCAACGGGCTGGTCGGCGAACGGGTCGGGGTCCGCTACACCCCGCACGACCTGCGGCAGATCGAGATCTTCCGCGGCGACACCTGGTTGTGCACCGCCTACCCGCAGGACGAGCTGACCGCCGAGCAGCGGGCCGCGGTGCTGGCCCGGCGCCACGCCGACGCCGCCGAGCTGGGCCGCCGGCAACGCCGCGCGAGCCGGCGCGCTCGGGCCCGGCTGGCCCCGCTGACCGCACCCGGACCGGGCGAGGACACCACGGTGGTCACCGCCGAGCAGGACCGCCAGGAACAGCGCGAGCGCCACCATCGCCGCGACGACGACGGGCGGGAGATGCGCCGGCTGGGCCGTACCGACCTGCTGGGCCTGCACCGTGACTTCGAGTACTGGAACCCGCCGCGTGACCCGACGCCGGCGGCAGCACCCGAGGCAGGGCCGGCGGCAGCACCGGAGGCCGGGCCGGCGCGCGGCGCAGCCGACAAGCCCGGCGAGGACAAGGCCGGGGCCGACCTCGGGGGCACGGTGGAGGACGGGAAGGGGTAGGGATGGTGCGGCATTTCCTGGATGTCGAGGGCGCGGCCACGCTGCCCACCGACTCGTTGCTGATGGTCGAGCGGGCGGTGACCGACCTGCTCGCCGTGCAGGCGATGGGCACGGTGCACGGCCCGGCCGGGCTGGGCAAGACCTACGCGGTCGAGCAGGCCCTGACCCGCGCGGTGGTCGACGGGCGGGCCGGGCGGGCGCCGTGCTGGGTGAAGTTCCCCAGCCGCCCCACGATGCGCCTGGTCGCGGCCGACCTGCTCGCCGAACTCACCAGGGTGCCGACCGGGCGCGGGAACCGGTTCGTGCTCACCGAGCAGCTGGTCGAGGAACTGGCCCCACCGCCGGGCGGCGGCGGGCACGTGGTGGTGGTCGACGAGGCGCAGAGCCTGAACACCGAGTGCATCGAGTACCTGCGCTACCTGCACGACCACCGCGCGACGCGGTTCGCGTTGCTGCTGGTCGGCGGGGACGGCACCTGGAAGGTGCTGTCGCGGGAACCGATGCTGCGCTCGCGGATCTACCGCCGGGTCAGCGTGGAACCGCTCACCCCGGCCGAGGTGGTTCGGTTCATCCCGACCTATCACGCGCTCTACGACGGTGTCGACGCCGAGCTGCTCCTGCTGGTCGATGACCACTTCGCGCACGGCAACCTGCGGCACTGGGCAGCGTTCACCCGGACCGCGGCCGCGCTGTGCGCGACCACCGGCGCCGACCGGGTCGATGAGACCGTGGCCCGCAACGCGTTCACCCTGCACGGCGGCGGCGTGAGCGCGTGACCGGCTCCGCCCCGGCGCCCAGCGGCCGCGTGGGCGCGGCGCCGGCGTCGTCGGCCGGGGCGGGGCTGCGGTGGGTGCACGATCCCGATGACGACCACGCCTGCCTGCGGCAGCTGACCGCGATGCACGATCTGGCCGGCGGTCGGGCGGTGTGTCATCCCACGCCGGGCGCGACCTGGCCGGTGCTGATCCGGGACCTGCTCGAGGCCCTGGGCAAGCCGCGCGACGCGCTCGCCCGGGAACGGCGCCTGCGCGATGGCGCGCGCCTGGTGCAGGTCTGGATGTGCGCCGAGCGCGTCGAGCACCTGGTGGTGCTGCGTGCGCACCTGCTGCGGCCGCCGCTGCTCGACCGGTTCGCCGAGCTGGCCGCCGCGACCGGCACCACGATCTGGCTGGTCTGGCACCACAGCGACCCACCCGGGCCGGGCCGGATCGGTGAGATCTGGTCCTGGCCCGCGGCGGTCGACACGCTCCGGCGTGGCCGCGCCCGACCGGTGTCATCGGAGCAGGTCCGGCTGCGGTCGGTGGACGCGATCCACCGCGAGGCGGTCACCGAGGCCCGGCGCGAGGCCCGGCTGTGGCGGGTCGCCCCGCCCCGGCAGCGCCGCTACACCCAGCCCGGGTGCGAGCTCGGGGCGCTGCTGCAGCGGCTGAGCATCGACGCCGCCACCTGGGCCGAGCTGGACCTGCTCCTAGACGCCGCGCGCGCCGGGTTCGCCATCGAGGGGCTCACCCTCGTGCTGCCCGACGCGCAACATCTCCGGGAGCTGATCGGTCCACGCCTACCGGCACCGGTCGTGACCCGGCTGCGCCGGATCGTGTGCCCGACCAGCGCCGTCGCGCTGCTGCTTACGTGGGCCACCGACGCCCGACCCGGCCGCATCGCAGGGTGCATGCAGCGCAGCGTCAGCCCCGACGGCGGGCACGTCGACCTGTTGCCGGGCCGCTACCGCATCCCCGGATCGGTCCAGGTCATCCTGCGGGCCGCCCTGATCGAGCACCGCATGCGCGGGCTCCCGCCCTACACGTTCCTGACGCGTACGGACGACACGTCGTACTGCGCGCAGGCCATGGCCAACCTCATCACTCGCGTTGCCGGGCGCGCCGAGGTGGCTCTGCCTCCCTCGTTCGAGCGCAGCGACTTCGGTCCCGAACGGCCCTTCGTCGCCGAACTGGTCAACACCGGACGGGTCCGGCTCGAAGGAGCCCCGCCCCGACCGCGTCTCCAGCCCGACCACGGCTCGCTACCTCGTCGCCGCCGCTGGAGACCCTGAGCTGCCCGGGGACTCTCGTCGCCGACTGCTCACCGGCGCCCCCGCTCCCGACGTGAGTCACTGAACTTTTCGCCGCGCCTACTGCAACTTTGCCCGCGCATCCCACTGCACTTTTCGCCGCGCTCCACACTTGTTCTGCTCATGATCCTATGTCCTCCCCTTACTTGCTTCAAGGTCTCACACCTATGCATCAAATGATCTTGCCGGATGCGGTGCTGGTCGCGTAGCGTTCTCGCCATGGGCGTCGTGCGGGTCACTGCGATGGCGCCCGGGTCTGTCGAGTACCTGCTCCACGGGTGCGATTCGCGCCCCGAACAGGGCCACGAGCACGGTTCGGAACAGGGTGTCGAGAACGCCGGGGATGGCTTTCAGCGGATCCCCGGGGCGGCCGAGTATCTGACCTCTGCGGCCGAGCGCGGCGAGCCCGACGGCGTCTGGTTCGGTGCCGGTTTCGAGGCTCTCGGACTGCCGTTCGAGGCCGGCGACACGGCTGCAGCGGATGACGTTCGGGCGGTGTTCGGGCAGCTGCGCTACCCCGACCACGTGCTCGCCGGGTCGACCGAGAAGACGCCGGTCTTCCTCGGCTCGAAGCCGCGGAAGTTCCGCACAGCAGCCCAGATCGTGGCCGACGCACTCAAGGAAGAACCGAACGCGTCGGCGGAGCGGCGCTTCGAGATCGAGACGTCGGCCAACCGCAACACCCGTACTCCGACGGCCTACTACGACGTGACGTTCTCACCGGTGAAGTCGGTGTCGATGTACTACACGGCACTGCTCGCCGCCGGCGACAACGCGGGCGCGGAGACGGTCCGCTGGGCGCATGACGAGGCGGTGCGGATCGCTCTGTCGGCGGTGCAGTCCGACGTGGCGTATGTCCGCTCGGGCCGCCACGAGGGACGGGGCCCGGCCGGGCGGACAGTGGGTCAGTGGGAGGCGGCCACGGGTCTGGCCGCCGTGGTCTACGGCCACCACACCAACCGCGACGGTGAGCCGCAGTTGCACTCGCATGCCGGGGTGCTGAACCGTGCTGCGACCGCGGATGGGCGCGTGCTGGCCCTGGATGGGCAGGCGTTCCGGCCGGTGAAGGAGGCGCTGTCGGCGGCCTACACGCGGGCATACCAGCAGCTGCTGACCGAGCAGATGGGGGTGCTGTTCCAGCAGCGTCCGGACGGGCTGGCACGGGAGATCGTCGGGTTCGACCCGGAACTGCTGGCGCAGGCGAGCACTCGCACCTTGGAGCGTGTCCGGCCGGCGGTCGCGGAGCTGGTGGAGGCCTACACAGCCCGGCACGGGCGGGCCCCGGGGCCGCGGGCGCGGCGGGCGTTGGTGGAGCAGGCGGTCAAGGGCACCCGTGAACCGAAGCGCGGACTGGCCGGCCCGGCCGCGGTCCTGGCGTGGACGACCGGCCAGCCGGGGCGGGCGGCCAGGCTCGCGGCCGCGCTGGACGCGGTCGACGAGGTGGTCATGGCCGCGGCGGCCAACGGTACCCATCCGGTGTCCGCACGTGGTGACCAGGCGCTGGCTAGGGACGGCCGGGAGGCTGCGCTGGAGGTGCTGGCTGTCATCGGCGCCGGCCGGGCGGTGTCCGGTCAGAAGACGCCTGTCGGCGAGCGCGCGGCCACACTCGCGGGGACAGTGGCCAACGCCATCGAGGGCGGCGTGGCCGATGTTCAGAGCCGGTATGCGACGTGGACGGTCGGGAACCTGACCGCGGCCATCGACGACCACCTCGGTGACCACGCGGCCGCGCTCGGGGTCGCCGCGGCCGCCCGTCCGGCGTTCATGGCCACCCTCACCGAGGCGGTGCTGGCCGCACCTGGTCAGTTCGGGATCGTGCAGGTCTCCGCGTCCGACCCGGTGCCGGTGCCGGACGAGCTGCGCCGCCTCGGCGCCGGCGGCGACGGCCGGTCGATGTTCCGCGCCCACATCGACGAGCGCTACGCGACCACCGCGGCGGTCACCGCTGAGGAGCGGCTGCTGGGCTACAGCCGGACCGACAGCCTCACCCCGCTTCCGGCCAACCGGCTCGTCGAACTCGGTGCGGTGCTCGGCGTCCAGAAGCTGTCTGCTGATCAGGCTGCCGTGGTGGCTGGGGTGTTGGGATCCGGTCGGACTGTCGACGTGCTGGTCGGGCCGGCGGGCACCGGGAAGTCGCACACCGTCGGGGCCCTGTCGGCCGTGTGGGCGGGTGAGCACGGTGGCCGGGTGCTGGGCTTGGCGACCGCGGAGATGGCCGCGCGGAACCTGGCCGAGCTCGGCCTGGAGGGGATGAACACCGCACAGTGGCGGCAGCGGTTCCTACCGGACCCGAGCACCGGTGAGGTTCGTGATCGGCTGCGCGCCGGGGATCTGGTGGTCGTCGACGAGGCCGGTATGAGTACCACCGCCGAGCTGGTCGAGATCAGTGACGCCGCTGCGGCCGCCGGGGCCAAGGTGCTGCTGGTCGGCGATCACCACCAGCTCCAGCCGGTCGGCGCGGGCGGCATGTTCGCCCACCTCGCCGCCCAGGCCGGCGTCCTCGAGCTGGACACGGTCCACCGGTTCCGCCACGCCTGGGAGGCCGAGGCGTCGCTGCAGCTGCGCGTGGGCGACGTTGCAGCGGTCGCCGCGTACGCCGACCGGGGGCGGCTGCGCACGGGCACGGTGGAGGAGATGAGCGAGCACGCCGTGCGCGGGCACATGGCCGACATGCTCGACGGCAAGGACGCTCTGCTCATCGTCGGCACCAACCGGACAGCAGCGGAGATGTCGAGGCAGGTTCACGAGACCCTCGTCGACCTCGGACGCGTATCCCCCGACGTTCTGGCGACAGTGAGCCGCGGGGGTGTCGAGAACAAGATAGGGGTCGGGGACCTGATCCAGGCGACCCGCAACGACCGGCGACTGCGCGTGGATCCCGCTCCGGACGGCACCGTTGGCGAGGTCCTGAACAAGGAGCGCTACACCGTCATCGGCCTCAGCCGCGACGGCGCGATCCTCGCGCGAGACCAGCGCGGCGCGGTCGCGCATCTGACCCCCGAGTACGTCGAGAAGCACGTCATCCTCGGCTACGCCGTCACCGCCTATGCGGCCCAAGGCGTGACCGTCGATGTCGGGCGAGGGTTGCTCGACCGTGACGCGACCCGTGAGTCGGTGTATGTGCCGATCAGCCGCGGGCGGGAGAACAACCTGCTCTACATGGTCACCGAGCAGGCCCCGGACGGGCACGACCAGCGGCGCATCGAGGACACCCCCGTCCAGCGGCTCACCGACATCCTCGCCCGCACAGAGGTCGCGGAAGCGGCGCTGACCGTGCGCGAGGTCGCCGAGCACGACACTGCCTCGTTCGAGACTCTGGGTGCCCTGATCAACCAGGTCAGCATGCGGGCCTCCGGCGGCCGCAACGCCGACATCCTCACAGAGCTGCTCACCGACGAGCAGATGGAACGCCTGCAGGACGAGGACGCCTACGGACGCATGCTGGCCGCCGTCTACGGTGCTGAACTCGACGGACACGACCCGCGCGCGCTGCTCACCGAGGCCGTGCAACGCCGCGGGTTCGACGACGCCGAGTCCATCGCGAAGGTTCTGCACTGGCGCGTCGGTGAGCTCACCACCGACCGCGCACCGGAGAACGGAACTGTCGAGCCGGACCACGGCTGGACCGCGGTTGCCGACACCCTGGCCCCCGGCCCCGTCCGCGACTACCTCCACCAGCTCGGGGAACTGGCCGCCGACCGGCAGAGCGCGCTCGGAACCGAGATCGCTCTCGACCCGCCGCAGTGGGCGCTCGACCGGCTCCCGGACGTCCCTGACCAGGATGACACCGAGGCCCGCCACGCATGGGAGCACCGCGCCGGAGTGGTCGCGGCGTACCGGGAGTACCGAGGCATTCCCGAGCACCAGTCCTCGCTCGGGCAGGCGCCGCCGACCCAGCAGCCCTTCGCCTACGCGCTGTGGCGCGAGGCCACCGAAGCCCTCGACCCCGACCCGACCGCGCTGGCCTGGCAGCACAAGACCGACAGCGAGCTCTACCAGGCCCGCGAAGCCTGGGCGCTCGCGCTGTATCACGCCGATGAGTACGGGCCCCGCGCCGTCGGCGAGGACCTGGCCGCCACCCAGCGGCTGGCCACCGAGATCAACGACGACGCCGTGCTCACCGCAGCCGAAGCAGACGCCACAGCCGACGGTCCCGACCGCGACGAGCTGATCGAGGCCGCCGACCGCTACCGCGCCCTCGCCCAGACCTACACCGCCCAAGCGGCGGACATGGCCGAGGAGTACGAGGCCCGGCAGCAGTGGTGGGACGAGGTTGCCCCGCTGCGCGAGGCCGACCAGGCCGCGGCCGGAGAACTGGAACGGCGCCAGCTCCCCGCCTGGCGCGACACCCCGACCCCCGCAACAGGGGAACAACTCACCTTGCCCACCGACGTCCCGGAACCCGCCGGGGCCGCAGAGCCCGAGAGCAGCCCAGCCGCCACGCAGTCGAGTGCCGAGCATGAGGGGCCGGGCGCGGACTCGGAGTCGGGGCCGGCCCCGGACCTCGGGCACCGCGTCGACTCTCCTGCGGTCGAACCGGACGTGCAGGAGCCGCGCGGGAGCGCGACACCCGAGGCCTCCCAGGAGGAACCCTCCGTGGACAACGGTGCTGGCCACAGCGGCGAGCGCGACCCGGGCGCGGCACGCGACGCAGTCGATGGTCTACGCCGTGTGACCCGTGAGTCGCAGCTCCGAGAGCTGCACCAGCAGGCCCGTGTCCAGAACGACCAGCCCCACCAGGACCGCGACCTCGATAGTGGCTATGCCGAACGGGCCCACCGCGACCAGCTCGCCATCGAGAACGAACGCCACCAGCACCACAGTGGCCAGGCCGAGCAGATCCACGAACAGGTCCAGGAGCACGGCGCGGACTACGACCCCTACGACACCGACTACGGCTACGACGACTAATCCCGCCGCCCCGCAGGCGGCCCGGCGAGAAGCCAGGACCTCCGCACAAGAGCGCGGGGGCTCCCCCAGGGGGGTGTCTCAGAACCCGCGGCAGTCTGCCCGGACGATACCTCCCGACACGGTGGAACGGCGGCGGTTGCCGCGCGGTCAGCGAGACCGCGGTGAAACCGCCGCATCACCGAGCAACTCGGCGTACCGCTCCATCAGCGACGGCGGCGACGGCTCGGGCTCGGATGCCCGCCGCTCCAGCTCCGCGCGCAGAAACACCTCCTGCTCCGCCGCAACACGCAGGCTCTCCTCGTCGGCCACAACCCGCACACCCTGGACCTCCCACGGCCCGGGACACACACCACGGACAGCCGAAGGACTGATGTGCTCGTGCCACGGCGGATCCACGATCTCGTCCAGCTTGGCGCTCGGCCGAGGACGACCCCATGTCACGCCGAACTCGCGCTCCGCGAGCTCTCGCACGTCCCGGGTGTGGAACCCGTCAGCAAGGCCGAACACACCCCGCTGGATCTTCGGCACATAGACAGGGAACCGCTCCCCTGTGGCCAGCACGCACGCTGTAGACCCTATGTAGACGTGACAGTGCCACCGCGTCGCGTCGATCCCCGGCACCGCAGCCTCCACCACGGCCGCCAACTCCAGACGCGCCGGGCGACCGACATCCGGTCTCGCGGGATCAGCCGCGTAGCCACACGCCTCCTGCACACGGCGCAGAACCTGGTCCTGCACCAGCTGGGTGTAGGCCGTCCCCCACGCCGCGACGTCCTCGTCCAAGCCGGCTCTGGCCATGCCGTCGAGCATCGCCGAGAGCGAGAGAGGAATGCGGAACTGCACCTCATGTGAGTCAGCTGGCGGCGACGCATGGGCGTCACCGACATCGAGGAGCGGTGCCGGTGCGACATGGGTATCGCCAAAACGACCACGAATCATCCTGGCCTCCTACCCCGCCCCTGGTCCCGATGTCGCTGCAAGTGCAGGTGGGGCCCTCCCTTAGCCTAAGGGAAGTTCTTCGGTCAGAGTTCTGCACCAGCCAGTTGGTTGGGCTTTTAGCCGGAAAGGCTCGATAGTCACTAAAGTGACAGGCTATCGCAAATAGCCTGGTCCAGGTGGTGGGTCGAGCGGTTGCGCCAAGATCCAGCGAGGCTTGCAGCTGAGCGGGGTGTGCAGCTGGCGCCGCCAGCGGGCGGGGGAAGTGCAGAGCATGAGACCTACGGTCAGCGCGCTAAGAGCACGGCGGGGAGTCGTTGCAACAGTGGTAGGGCTGGCAGTAAATAGTCATCAGGGATGGAGGTCCTTTCACCTGACCGATGCCGGACCTCGGTCAGGTCTGCACCGCTGTCGAAGCGGGAGGGTCGGGCTGCAGCATCTAGCTCGCCCTCGAAGCCGTCGCCGCTCCAGGAATCTCGGCTCGGGGCGAAGTCGCGACCGTGCAGGATGGGGTAAACGCCGTTTACAGGCCTCGGGCTGCGAAGCCGACACTGACTCGATCAGCTGTCGGCGCTGGTCTGGGGGCGGTCGTCCTTGTCCCTGCGCCCACCATTGCAGAGACGGGATCTTAGTTCCGATCGACATGGCTTGATCAGTTCGGTCTCGATCAGCTTGATCGTGGACTCAGCCACGGCGTTGTCGTAGGCGTCGCCGACCGACCCGACCGAGGGTGCCGCTCCAGCCGCGGCGCGGCGTTCGGTGTAGGCGATGGACCGGTGTTGAGACCCGGCGTCGGAGTGGGCGATGATCCCAGGCAGGTCGTCGTGGCTGTCCTGTGCGCGGATCCATACCGCTTGCTCGAGTGCGTCGAGCACAAGCTCGGTGCGCGTCGAGGTGCCTGCGCGCCAGCCTAGGATCCGTCGCGAGTACGCGTCGATGACGAACGCGACGTAGACCATCCCGGACCAGGGTGGGGACGTAGGTGAAGTCAGCGATCGGCAACCGGTCGGGCGCTGCCGGTCGCACGGGCGCCCGACTAAGAGGTCATTGCAGAAGTCCGGGAGCGGGTACCGGGCGCTCCCAGGGGCGGTGGGAGCATCGCGGGCATGGCGAGGCCTCGGGTGACGACGAAGACGAAGATCTTCCGGATCGAGATCGTGCTGGTCGATGTCGAACCGACCGTGCGGCGGGTGGTCGAGGTCCCGGGTGAGGCCAGTCTCGCGGTCCTGCACGAGGTCGTGCAGGACGCGATGGGCTGGACCAACTCCCACCTGCACGAGTTCGAGATCGACGCTGTGCGCTATGGGATGCCTGATCCGGACTGGGACTCCGGCACGCTCGACGAGGCCAAGACGAAGCTGTTCCGGGTGCTGGCCGCCGGGCAGGACGCGGGCTATGTCTACGACTTCGGCGACAACTGGCACCACGTCCTGACCGTCGACGCAGTCACCACTCCAGAGCCTGGGGTGCGCTACCCGCGCTGTGTCGAGGGGCAGGGTGCATGTCCACCCGAGGACGTGGGCGGGGTGTTCGGCTACCCGGAGTTCGTCGACGCGCTCGCCGATCCCGATCATGCTGAGCACGCCGAGCGGGTCGAGTGGTGGGGCTCGGACCAGTTCGATCCGCACCATTTCGACCTCGCCGGCACCGACCGAGCGCTGGAGCGGTTGGCCTGGTCGCCGCTGGCCGGGTCGAGCGCGACGGCGCGGTCCTGATCCACCGCGAGGGGTCGTTCAGGGCAGACGGCGCAAGCAGATCAACGCGCACGCCAGCTTCAGCAAGGCCTCGATGCTGGTGCGGGAGCGTTCGTAGCGCAGCCCGAGCCGCCGGAACGACAGCAGCCAGGCCATCGTGCGCTCCACGACCCACCGGACCCGGCCGAGCCGGGCCGAGTCTTCGACTCCGCGGCGAGCGATCCGCACCCCGATCCCGCGCCCGGAGAGGTAGCGCCGACACCGTGGGTAGTCGTAGCCCTTGTCGGCGTGCAGCTTGCCGGGACGCCGCCGCGGGCGTCCGGCCTGGCCGCACCGTTCGCGGACGCCGGGATTGGTGTCGAGCAGCTCGGCCAGCATCCGGCTGTCGTGGGTGTTCGCGCCGGACACGACCGCGTGCAGCGGCAGGCCGTTGCGGTCGCAGAGCACGTGGTACTTCGACCCGGCCTTCCCACGGTCGGTCGGCGAGGGCCCTGTCTGTTCGCCGCGGCGCTTGGCGCGCACGCTGACCGAGTCCACCGCAGCTCGCGACCAGTCCAGAACCCCAGCCTGGCCGAGCCGATCAAGGACCACTCGGTGCAGCTCACCCCAGACCCCCGCCCGCTGCCAGTCGCGTAGCCGTCGCCAGCAGGTGGTCCCTGATCCACAGCCCAACTCGGGCGGCAGGTCGTTCCAGCCGATCCCCGTGGCCAGCACGAACACGATCCCCGCCAGCGCGGCCCGGTCCGGTACCGGTGGCCGGCCCGTCCGCGCGCCTCGCCGACGTGGCCGAGGCCGGGGAAGCAGCGGCTCAACCAGCTCCCACAGCTCGTCGGTGACCAGTCGTTCGACCGTCGATGCCCTTGCCATCGACCCCGAGCATCACCCGACCAGATCCATCTACATAGGACCGACACACCCCGACTTCTGCAACGACCTCTAAGTCCGCCGCCCGGGGCCCGGGCACTGGCGATCGTGGTCCGGATCCGGCGGTCGCGGCGCACCCCGACTAGCCCGGCTTCGCGCACCAGCCGCTCGACCGTGCAGCGAGCGATCTCGGCTCCCTCGCGGTATAGCTGAGCCCACACCCTCCGCTCCCGATAGACGCCCTAGTTCTCGGCGTGCACCCGCCGGATCTGGGCGGTCAGCCCCCCGGTCGCGCTGCTGTTGGCGAGTCGGCGCTGCGGCCCGGGCGGCGTAGTAAGTCGGCGGGAGGATCGCCGCACCCACCTCGGCGAGCTGGGCACAGGTCGACCCACCGCCGGCCCGCGGTGGTGTGGGCGACGTGCTGGTCGATGAACCTCACCAGCGCCTCTGTGCCCGGTAGATCCCGGCCGCGAAGAAAGGCCGACGCCGTCCCCAGGATCTCGTTGGCCCGTCTAAGTTCGGTGTTCTCCCGCCGCAGGCGCTTGAGCTCCTCGGACTCCTCGGTCGTGGGTTCCGGCCGGTCATCGGTGTCGAGCTCGGCTTGGACCTATTTGCGGACCGTCCCACCGAGCCGACCCCCAAGTACTCCGCGACCGCGCGCATCGCCGGCCATTGCGAGTCGTAGTCACCCGCGATCTCGGCGACCATGCGCACCGCCCGCCCGCTCCCGCAACTTCGGTGGGTAGTGCCCCTGGGAACGACGACGTGTCCTGGCTCCATCTCCTCAGAAGATCAAGTCTCCGGCCATGCCGGGGCGGTTCACTGGTGGGGCTTGACAGGGCCGTGGTCGCCCTATCGCGGACCTGCACAACGTTGGTGCGAGCTGTCGGCACCAACCGATCGCGTGTGTGCCGACACCCGCGGCGGTGGATCATCAGAGGATCGAATGGGCAGCGAAAGGCCTGGGTGTAAACGTCGTTTACACCCAGACCATGTGCAGGTGCCGCTGCACTTCGGAGCCAGAGGATCTGGCTCGTCCTACGCCGTCACTCCGCAGGACTGGCGTCAGGCGCGGTGGTGGACTCGAGGAGCAGACGGACGAGCTCGGCCCGTTCGGTCTCGGTGAACACTTCCCGGATCGACGCAGCGGCGCGAGCCGGGCTCGACACCGCGATGCTGCGGCGCGTGCGCTTCGGCAACTCGGAGTTACCCAGGGCGCCTCCCGCCGGCCGCCGCCGATACGGGGGGCCGGCTGCGGCGATGGCTTCCTGCTCCGATATCGGCAGAGTGCCGAACTGGCGGGCCTGCTCGAGCTTGAGCGTCCCGGTCTCGAGTGCATCCCGCAGCGGAGGAATCAGGTCGAGCAGGGCCATCCGTTGGCTGACATACATCGGAGTGCGTCCGATCCGTGTCGACAAAGCCCGCCGGCTGATGTTCGCCTCTTCGAGGAGGCGCTTCATCGCCTCTGCCTCATGGAGTGGACCAAGGGCCTTGCGGTGGCTGTTCTCCACCAGCATGACCTCGTACATCGAGGCGACCCGGTCGTCGTTGACCAGAGCCGGGATCTGTTGCAGCCCAGCCACCCCAGCGGCGCGAAGCCGGCGATTGCCGATCAGCGCTACCCAACGGGCGCTGCCCACAGCGGCCTGCTGCTCGGGGTACCGATCGACGAAAGCAGCAGCCGAGCAGACGACGATGGGCTGCAAGACCCCGTGATTGCCAATCGTCGCGACGAGCTCGTAGAACTCGGCATCCTCTTCGTCCGCGGCAGCGCGTTGGTTGAGCGGGTTGGACACGATGTCCCCGACCGGGAGCATCGACGTGGCCGGACCGGGATCCGCTTCCACGACAGGTTGGGGGGCGGTCGGCGGCGGTGGCGCCGGGGCGGCTGATGCTTCGACTGGCGTGCGGGCCGAGTAGTCCTCGGGCACCTCTTCCCGTGCGAGCTCCGCCAGGTTGACGCGCTTACCCACGGCTCAGCCCTCACCAGGGGTGTAAACGTCGTTTACACCGCTCGCGTGTCGCGGCCCTTCACCACCAGTGCCGAGGACCTCCAGGGCGAGTTTGAAGAAGTCCTGACGCGCTTCGAGGGCCACGCGGTTCTTGGCGTACTGGACCACGGTGACGCCCTCGGCTGAGGCACGTGTGTGGAGTTTGTAGTGTCGGATGACCGTGTTGAACACGGGCCACTTCTTCGCGGCCACATAGTCGCGGGTCTGGTCGAGGTCGCCCGTCCCGTCGCGGGGATCCCAGTTGTTGAGCAGCACGCGCCACGGGACCCCCGCGGGCTCGATGACCCGCTGGATGGAGCGCGTCGCCGGCGAGAACGACATTGGTTCGGGCTCCAGCGGGACGATGACATCATCGGCCTGTGTCAGGACGGTCTGTAGAATCGACTCGTCTTCCAGGCTCCCCGGGGTGTCGACGAAGATGTGTGAGTACTGCTTGATCTCCCGCAACTTGCCGAGCAACTGCGGATTGTCGTGGCACTGCTCGAAGTCGAACGGCAGGTCGTCCCCGACCCGCTGGGCCCACTCCAGCATCGAGGCCTGTGGGTCAGTGGAAACACCCAGAACCGGCGACGACTCTGCGGTCCCGCCCAGGGTGTCCGCGACGACCGCGGCCAAGTTGACCGTGACGGTCGTCTTCCCGACGCCGCCCTTCTGATTTGCAACCACATGTACGCGAGCCATGGAGTAATCCCTCCGTCTGCTTCCCACCTGGCAGGTGGTACTTCGGATCCCCTCCATCGTGGCAGACCCTGCCCACGCCTTTGTGCAGGTGGGGCGTCCTCCGCGCGCCGCTGGAAACATCGAACATACATTCGACGAACATATGTACGATTGATCTCGTCAGGGTGATCGAGCCGCACTCCACCCTGTCAGCCCCCGATACCAGTCGAGCGCGCCTATGCGGGGTGAATCGACTGGTAGCCGCGAGCATCGATCGGAATGCTGGACCTGTCCCGCAGGATGGCTGTGTCGGTGGCGATATCCGAATAGTCGGATCGATCCGTGACGTCGACGGCGTCGGCGACGTCCCAGGCGCCAGCCCGTCGTCGATATCGGCCTGCTTGCACCAGCCCCGCAGCGTATCGGGCAGGATCCCCAGCTGCGGCCCGATCCGCTTGCAGGCGGCGTTGACCGACAGGCCGGGCTCCTGCTGTCGTGCTTCCCGGACCATGCGCTTGGCCCGCTCACGCATCTCGTCGTTGAACTTCCTCGGTGCCGGCACGAAGACCACCTTCCCGTGGCTTCAGAACCTCCACCAGACCCGGGGCGCTTCAGGTTCGCCCCAGGTCGTCGGATTCGCGCTTGACCTTAATCCTGCAGCTCTCGGTCCGCCTTCCGGAGACGGCCTCAATCCGGTTCCACCCCGTCGTCAACGTCCTTACTGGCCTCGGACCGACCCGCGCCGGTCAGCGTCTCCGGTAGGCCACCACGTCCATCGCTGCGGTGACCCCGATCAGATCGGGCAGTCTCGACAGCGCATCCTCGCTGTCTGTGTCGGCGGCGAGGTGGTGGGCGTTGGGACCCATCCATGCCAGCGTGCTCGCCTCGTCACGGTGCAGAGCGAGCCGCCACTGCACCACCTGGCGGGCCACGGGGACGAACCCAGTGAAAGCGGCGCGGTGCCGAGCGGCCTTGCGAGGGTCGACCCCGACCCCACCGAGGCGGGCACGGAGCTCGAGCAGATGCTCGCGGCGGGCGGAAGCGACGAGCAGGATCCCATCGCCGGCGAGGATGCGATCGACCTCGCCGGGGTTGCGGGGGCCGAACACGCTGAGGACGACCTCAGCAGAGCCGGTGGCGATCGGCAACGGGGCCCAGACGTCGGCGGCGATCGCAGCCGCACGGGGATGGGCACGCGCAGCGCGGCGCAGCGCCGCGGTTGACACATCCACTGAGCCTTTGCCAACCTGACGGACGGGCAGGTCAGAGCGTGTGCGGCGTGGCGTGACCTCGAAGGGGTGAAGCTCCTGGTAGACGAGCGGTTGCTGAGACCAATCCGTCCGACCAGGAGCTTCAAGGTGCTGTCCTACCCGTCCGGGATGACCGTGTCCACCCACACGCTGAAGATGGTCAGCACGCTGCTGCGTCGTCACCGCCGCGAACGCGCGACCCGCTGGCGCAGGCTCACCCCGGGCCGTCAAGCCCTGCTGGTCGTGGCGCACCTGCGCACCGGTGACACCTACGCCCAGCTGGCCTGCGGATTCAAGGTCGGGACCTCCACGGTGTACCGCTACCTGCGCGAGGCCATCGACCTGCTCGCTGCGATGGCCCCGACCCTGGAGCAAGCGATGCAGGTCGCGGCGCGCAAAGCGTTCGTGATCATCGACGGGACCCTGCTGCGCATCGACCGGGTCGGCATGGCGAGCGGCTATGACCGGGGGTTCTACTCGGGCAAGCACAAATGCCACGGGCTGAACGTGCAGGTCATCGCTGACCCGGTCGGCCGGTTGGTGTGGATCTCCCCGCCGCTGCCCGGGGCCCGTCACGACATGGGCGCAGCCCGCGAGCACGGCATCATCGACGCGCTCACCGAGTACGCGATCCCGGCCGCCGGCGACACCGCCTACCAGGGTGCCGGGCCTACGGTCGCGGTCCCGCAGCGCCGTCGGCGCCTCGACCCCGACACCGGTCGTTACCGACCCTTGTCGGTGAACCAGAAGGCGGTCAACGCCGCGCACGCCCGCCGTCGCGGGCCGGGCGAGCGGGTCAACGCCGAGCTGAAGACCTGGAAGGTCCTGCGCAAGATCCGCTCCAGCCCGAACCAGGCCGCAGCGCTCATCGCCGCAGTTCAGACCCTCATGATCGCCAACACTTGATCAGGTTGGCAAAGGCTCACTGTCATCCCGTGTGCGGCCGGGAGAGCGTCGAGCACTGGGGCGAGGTAGTGACCGGTGCCGCCGGCGAGGTCGACAACCAGCCTGGTCGTCGCGGGGGCGTATTCGGCGGTGAGAGCGGTGATGGTGGAGCGCAGCGGCCGGTAATGGTCGCCGGTCAGAAAGGCCTCGCGGGCGTCGACCATCGCTGCGGTGTCGCCGCGGTGGCGCCGGCGCCCGGGCAGCAGTGACAGATGCCCGGTCCGGGCGATGTCGAACGCATGCCCGGACGGGCACCGCATGGTGCGGCTAGCGCGGGTCAATGGGCTGGCGCAGTGCGGGCAGGTCAGCCACGTCGCGACCGTGTCGAGTGCGCGGCTGGCGTCATCTGAGGAGTAGCGGTGCTGGGTGGTGTCGGCGCAGCGGCCAGCCAGGGGTGGGGTGTCCACGATCGCGTTTTCCCTAACAGCGGGTGGGGACGCGGCGGTGTCACGTCTGGACGACGAGCCCAGGTCGGCACGGGTCAGAGGCCGCCGAACCCCTCAGAGACAGGGTCGGGCGGCGGGGTGCACCGCCGTCAGGCGGTGCGGGGACGCTGCGCGAGCGGAAGCCACATGACGCCGAACCTACTACCAGGCAGCGAGGCCGCGCACGGCCCGACGGCGATCGCGTTGCAGTCGTCTCAGCTGTCAGACTCAGACGATGGGACCAGCTCCACCCCACGATCCCGGCCACCCTCCGATCGACTTCCCGTTCTTCGGGGTCTCCCCGTGGACGGGCCCGACCTGGGTCGAGTTCTACGAAGGCGCGCTCGGCCACCCGATGACCACCCTCTGGCTCGGGCACCGAGTCGAGAACAGCCGCGCCCACATCTCCGTGGGCACGAACACCTACCGACCCGGCGGAATTGAACTGGGCGAGGAGCTCGCCTTCGGCAGCCTCTTCACGTTGTCCGAGCGCATGCGCCCAGACCGAACCGCCGTCGAGTTACCCGAGGGCTTCAACAAAGCCCAGATCGACCACATCTACGAGTCCTCCCAGAGGTGGCGGGAATGGCGCACCGTCCCGTGCGAGGTCGACGGACGGGATAAGGTCTTGTCCCACCGCCGCTACGCCTGGGGCTGGGCCGGTTTCATCTGCGACGTCGGGGTGGCCGGGGTCAAGCTCGTCGCCGTCGACGTCGAGCCGGACACCATCGCGTTGCGAACTGTCAGCACACCGCAGACATACGGCTTCGACCCCTCACAGCGGCTGTCCGTCTCCGATCTCCACGAACAAGCGGACCTGGCCGGGGACGCCCGTCTGCCACTGCCCTGGGCCGACACGGTCCATCCCGACCAACAGGCGCTGATCGACCACCACCGTCTCAGGTGATGAAGACGAGACCTGCTGCGGGGCGCTCGGAACTCGCGGTCGGCGCTGCGCGTGCAATCGGCGGGTACGCGGTCGTCGTCGACCGGTGCCACCCGTTCGCCGCCGCGATCTACACCGACGGAGCGGTCTGCGCGACGGCCTCGTGGGCTCATCTGCTGTCCCCGCCGAACGCGTTGCACCACCCGCGGCGCGGAGGCTCAGCCACCTAGGACCTGGTTGATGACCCGCCGTCGATGTAGGGCGGCGCGCGGGGCTATCCGCTGAACTGGGCGGGCTGTGGCCGCGTCGTCGGCGCGGCCTTCTCCGGCGCGGACGGTGCGGTGCTCGAGTCGCGGTCACGGTAGGCCTCGACGACCTCGGCAGGAATACGACCCCGCTCGGAGACGGAATATCCGTTCTCCCGCGCCCACACACGCACCGCATGGTTGTGGCGCCGAGCCTCGGTCGAGCCCGCCCCCGCGACAGCCTCGCGACGGCGTGCGCGCCGGCTGCCTCCTGCGGTTCGCGCGGCGGACACGAACGGGGCGAGTTTGTCCCGGAGCGTCGCGGCGTTGGCCGCATTGAGGTCAATCTCTGTCAACGGCCATGAAGATCTCCCCAACGGCGGCCAGGGTTGCTCCCCGCTGGCGGACACGGTTTGTCCCCACTGGTGGCCAGGGGTTCTCCCCGGTTGTTCAGGTGGGTAGCGGCTTCACCCCTTTCCCAGTGGTGGCCTGGGCGAGTCGGAACGACTCGCCTTCGGTGAGGCAGATGTGGGAGTGGTGCAGCAGCCGGTCGACCGTGGCGGTGGCCAGCGTCTTGGGCATCAGCTCGTCGAACCCGGAGGGGTGCAGGTTCGAGCTGACCGCCAGCGAGCGGTGCTCGTAGGCGGCATCGACCAGCCGATAGAACCCTTCGGCGGCGTCCTGGCCGATCGGGAGCATGCCGATGTCGTCGACGACGACCAGATCGACCCGGGTCAGCCGGGCGATGGCTTTGGTGATCGAGTCGTCGGCGCGGTGGCGCCGGACCAGGGCGCCGAGCTCGTCGATGGCGAACCAGGCCACGGTGCGGCCGCTGTCGATCGCGGCCTGCCCGAGTGCCTCGCAGAAGTGGCTCTTGCCGGTGCCCGACGGGCCGCAGACACATAGGTTCTCGTGCCGGTCGACCCATTCCAGAGTGCGCAGCGCCTGCTGCGAGGCCGCCGGGATCGAGGAGGCGTGGGCGTCCCAGGCCTCGAACGTCTTCCCGGCGGGGAAGCCTGCCTTCTTGCGGCGCAGCCGGATGGTGGCCTCGTCGCGGCCGGTGATCTCCTCGGCCAGCAACACGCGCAGCACTTCGGCGGGGTCCCAGCGTTGCGCCCGCGCGGTCGCGAGGACGTCGGGGGCGTGTTGGCGCAGGTAGGGCATCCGCAGCCGGCGGGCCAGGCGCAGCATCTCGTCCATGGTCTGCCCGGACGCCGGTGCCGGGCCTGGGCCCGGGGAGGTGGCGGTGTCCGGGCTGGTGGCCTGCTTGGTGCTGGTGGCGATCATGACGCGGTCTCCTGACCGGTTGCCGAGACCGTGGCTGACGTGCCGAACAGGGCCCAGGCGCTCGTGCCGGTCTGCAGGCTGTGTGCTTCCGTGGCCCGCGCCGGTGGCGCGGCAGGTGGGCCGCTGCGTTGATGAGCCAGGATCGCGGGCAGGTCGTCGTCGGCGAACCGGCCGGCCAGCGCCGCCGCGCCGAGGGCCTGATCGACCGCGGCCATGCTGTGCAGCTTGGCCAACGACACCGCCTCGGCCATCTTCGACCGCATCCGCGACGTCCCGGCCGCGGCGGCCTCGGTCAACCAGTCACCGGCCCCGGGCCCGATCGCCAGGAACGCCTCCTCCGAGGCGCTGCCCGCCCGCGGGGTGCGGTCACCGGGGACGGTGCGCCGCGACGGATGGGTGTCGGGGTAGTGCTCGTCGCGGATCTGCGGTGTCCCTCGCCGCCCACGCCGGTGCCGGGCGACCTCGCGGGGCCCGTCGGTGTCGACGACGGTGACCACCAGCTCGTCGCCGGCCAGCCGGGCCCAGACCCGCTGATCAACCAACTCGCAGGGCACCGAGTAACGGACCCCGCCGACCGAGATCGTGGCGTCCCAGCCGACCCGTCGGGTCTCGCCGAACGCGGTGGTCACCGCCGCGACCGGCAACGTGTGCAGCCGAGTGGTCTCTTCGGCCAGCATCTCGGCCGGGGCCCGCCCGGTCGCCCGGTGCGGGCGCGTGTTGACCCGCTCGCAGAACGCTCGACACGCCGCCTCGAGCTCGGCGAAGTCGCCATAACCTTCACCGAGGTTGGTGTCGGTGGGGACCAGGTCGGCCTTCGCGATCCGGACGGTGGCCTCCGAGCCGCCCTTGGTCTGCGGGTCTGCGGGCATGCAGGTGCGGATGGTCATCCCGTAGTGCCGCCCGGCGGTGACCACGTCGGGATGGCGGACCGGGACCCGGGCGATGTGTTCGACGGTCACCGTCTTCTCGTTGTCGGTCAGCGCGTAGGTCGGGGCCCCACCGATCCGGCGCAGCGTGGCGTCCAGACACCCCAGCAGCGACGGCAGGGTGCGGTCGCGGACCGGGAGCACGACCCGGAACCGCGACCAAGCCAACCACGCGCAGAACAGCAGCGTGTCGCGTCCCTCGACCCGTGGGCCGGTGCCCCAGTCGAACTGCAGCCACAGCCCCGGCTCGGGCAACCAGGGCCGGAACACCCGCCGGTGCCCGGCCCGCCAGCTGGCCTTCGCCTCGGCGACCGCGCGCCGCGTGGTGCGCTCGGAACCGGCGAAACCCATCGCGGTCAACTTGTCGTGCACCCGATCCGCGCGGATCCGACCCTTCGACCGGTCCACCCACTCCTCAATCTTCGGCAAGAACTCGTCCAGGCTCATCGCCCGCCGCGGGCGCCGGCCCGGGGCGTGACCGGCCTCGCGCAGCGCGACGTAGTGGGCCACGGTCTTGTGATCACACCCGGCCAGGGCTGCGGCCGCCCGCAACCCGCCGGTGAGGTCGTATGCCTCCAGGATCTCCATGATCTCCTCGCTGGTCTTCAAACCCGGCTCCCTGCAGCTCCCGACGATCACTGTCGAGGCACAGCAAGCCGGACGACGCCGCCGCCAACCGGCGGCGACACGGCTCAGTGGGGAGAAACCACGGCCATCAGTGGGGAAGTTTCGTGGCCGCCAGCGGGGAGATCAGCTGGCCGCCACTGGGGAGGATCTCGTGTCCGCCAACAATCTCGAACTGCTTTCCGTCGAGGGTGAAGGCGACGGTCTCATCAGCTGCCGCGCCGTCGAGGTCGTCGATCAGCTGTACCGTTTCAATTCGCGCCACTGTGTCACCCTCTGCTGTATTGATGCTCGGCGCCGAGGGTAGTGGATGCTCTGCGGGAGACATGCCTTCCCCCGGATTAGCGATAGTGCGGGCCAGTGTTGTCGTGATGGCCCGGGCGGTGGCGCTTCCCGGGTGGTAGGCGAGGTAGGTGGCCAGGATCCGTAGGGCGGTCAGTGCCTCGTTCTCCCGCTCGACCCACTCGCTCCGGCGGGCGTCGCATGCGTTGCGGAACGCTGACTGAAGCTCACGGGACAGGGCGGTTCCTGCCACGATGACGGGGTCTGACATCACGGTCCTCTCGCACAGCACCGGGGATAAGGCTCAGTGTGCGACAGGGGGCCGACAATTCTGTGGGCCCGCCAAGCCAGGCGCGGCGAACAAACCGGCAGGAACGCGTTGCCGACCCGGCACAAGCGGCACACGCCCCCTCGAGAATCGGACCGAGGCCGAGGCCGAGGCGGAGGCGCTGCTCAGCTGTCGGTGGATGCCGGCCGCGATTGGGGTAGCTGACGGAGTGGCCTGATGAGGCGGGCGAGCATGGTGTGCAGGGCGGCGGTGTCACCGGCCAGCGAGAGCGCGGACGCTCGGTTGTTCTCGGCGGGGTCCATCGCGGTCCAGCGCAGCTCGTAGCCGGCGTCGTGGGCGAGCTGGGCCAGGAACGCCCGCTGGGTGCGCCCGTTGCCCTCCCGGAACGGGTGCAGGGCGTTGACGTCGCCCAACAGCTCGGCCAGGCCGGTGACGAAGCCGTCAAGGTCACGCCCGCGCAGCACCTGCTCGGAGTGGAGGCGACCGAAGATGTCGGCGGCGAAGGTCTCAAGGTGCTGGGGCAGGCAGAACAGCTGTCCCTTGCCGATGGACACGGTGCGCAGCTGCCCGGCCCAGTCGTAGAGGTCGCTGAAGATGTGGTGGTGGAAGTCCTGCAGGTGGTCCAGGTCGTAGCGCCCGGGCAGCGGCGCCTGGCGCAGCTCGATCAGGCGTAGCGCGGTGAGCTCGGCCTCGGCCTGGGCGAGCTCTCCCGGATCGGTGATCCCCAGCCGGTTCCGCAGAACGCCGGTGGCGAGGTCGAGGTAGGGGTCCGGGCCGGTCAACGGCGGTAGCGGGCCAGGACACGCTCACGAGCCTCGCCGGTGCTGACCGAGCCGGCAGCGACACCGTCGAGCAACGCCAGACCCTCCGCGCTCGGCTCCAGGCCCTCGGCGCGGACCGAGGCGAGTGCCTCGTCGACATCGGCGCGGCGCTGCGCGGCCCCGATGAGCTGTTCGTAGCGGGCCACCGACATCACCACCGCCTCGGGCTTGCGATGAGCACCGACGAACACCGGCTCGGCCTCGGGCTCCTGCACCCGCTTCAACGTCGCCGCCAACGCCGTACGGAACTCACGAAACGACAACACCTCAGGCACCCACACACCATTGAGCGTACCCGAACGCGTACACAGTCGAGTACGCGCCGTGGAGTCGTTGAGGGCCACTGCGAAGGCCGGCCAGGTCACCGACGCGCATCCTGACCGCGCCGACGTCCGTAGGCGACGCGCGCTGGCCGCCGGCGACCCCGCAGCCGACCTCGCCGCCGCCTGGGTACTGCTTCCGGGCGGCAGCGCCGGGCCCTTCTTATCCGCCTACGGCGACATCGACGAAGCGACAATCCGGCGCGCCCGAGGACTTGCCGTGTCCAAGAGCCCGTTCCTCATACTGATGAGTCAGAACGGCAAACGCGGTCTGCCCGGCGGCAAGCGAGCAGGGAGAAACGACTTGCGAAGCTTCACGGTCAAGTCGCCGACCAGACGTCGAGCGAGCACGTCAACTAGTCGAATGAGTCATTCGAAGGAGATGCAGGGACATGACGGACGGTGGTGCCAGGCAGGAGCGTGCCAGCGAGCTATTCGACAAGGTGGCCAGTGCATACGCAGGCCACCGCCCGATCTACCCCGCACAGGTGTACGAGCGGATCGCCGATGCGCTCGCGACACCGCTCGACGAAGTGTTCGCCGCAGACATCGGAGCGGGCACGGGTATCGCGACAGCCGTGCTGCACGCCTGTTGCGCTTCGGTGGTGGCGGTCGACCCGGCGGACAACATGCTGGCCCAGCTGAGGGAGGCGTTGCCCGGCGTCGATACCGTGCAGTCATCGGGCGACAAGCTTCCCTTCAGTGACGACTCGTTCGACTTGGTGACCTACGCTCAGGCGCTGCACTGGACTGACCCCCAGCGGTCCGTGCCCGAGGCGATGCGAGTGCTGCGACCAGGCGGGCGTCTCGCTGTGTGGTGGAACGTCCCCGACTTCACCGTTGGCTGGGTGTCTGAGCAGCGGGACCGCCTCCGACAAGCGGCGCCCCGCTACCACGGTTTCGCTGGCTCCGACCTCGGTGAGCGGCTTGGTGAAGCTCCGTTCGGCCTCGTGGCGGAGCACCACTCGTTTCGTTGGACCCGCCCTTCAAGCCCCGACCGGCACGTGGCGAACCTCGCCACTCAGTCTTATGTCGTCGCGATGCCCGACGACGAGCGGGAGCGCTTCCTTGCCGACGAGGTCAGATCCCTGCGCGCTACGTTTCCCGACGGCGGGCTGGACGAGCCCTACGTCACCGCACTGACCATCGCCGCTCACCCTGACTGACCCCAGCGCTTCCTCGTGCACTGGCTTCTCAGCGTGGCGCCCTCGGACAAAGGACCGCGCGGCTTCGCGATTGGGGCGCAGCCCGGGGCGGGAGGCTCGTTGTCGCAGCAACCAGCCCAGACCCTGTGCCAGTCCGCCGGCCGGTCATGATGCCGGGCACCAGAGCAGGCAGGCGGTGCAGCCGACGATGACCACTGAGTCATCGGCGCGGGCGGTGTAGTTCCTGCCCCAGCCGGGCGGCGAGCTGGACGGCCTGCTCGATCTCGGCGCGGCGGCTGGACACGCTCTCGATGTTGAGCCCGAACGGGACGCCGAGCCGCCGGCAGAAGGTGATGAGGTCGAGGGCACAGGACAAAGACTGCTCGTAGGAGGTGGAGAGCACGTCGTCGGAGTGGATCAGATCGTTCTGGATCCAGCGCGGTACCTCCACCCCGAGCCAGGTCAGGAACTCCAGGGTCTTCGTCGAGCCCACGACGGTGAAGGTGAACACGATCGGCACCGGCTCGACGCCGCGGGCGATGCACTCGAGGCGGTAGTCGGAGACGACGTTCTTGGCCGCGTTCACGTCGTAGACGACCTGGGTGATGAAGAACCTGCATCCGGCGTCCTGTTTCGCGAGCAGCCGTAGGTGTTCGTCGCCGCTGCGGGTGTGTCGTTCCGGGATGGCGACTCCACCGACCGCGAGCTCCGGGCTGGTCTGAGCCCGCAGTGCGTGGGCTTGCTTCAGCGACAGCGCGACCTCCTTGTCCCGCGAGGAGGCGCCGACGAATACCGAGAGCACCTGCTCGGGATCCTGGGCGTCGAGCCATGGCCGCAGTTCGGCTTCGGGATACTTGCCCACCACCCGGTAGATCACCGCGGGTGCGGTCCAGCTGGTGAGGTACCGCGCGAGGTAGTCGGCCGGGTCCAACGTCGACACGAACGGGAACGGCCGCTGTTCGGCATTGCGATCGCTCTCGTCGTCGATGTCGTAGAGCACGAGGCCATCCAGACCCAGTGGGCGCAACCGGGCCATCGTGGCGTCGGCGATCTCCTGAGCCCGCTGCGGCGAGGTCGACTTCCGGGGCGGGGTCACGGCGAAGAGCAGGAATTCGCCGTGACGTTCCGAGATGCGCCGCCGAAGATCCACGACAACGACCGTAGGCGTCGACCACCGCGACCGTCGACCCATCGCTTCACGGTCCCTGTCCACGAGGCATGCAGAGCCGGAGTGCGGGTGGTCTCCGACGAGTGCGGCCACCCCCAGGCTGCAGGGCCAGCTCCAACACCTGCCCGCGGGCCGGCCGTCGGTGTGCACCAGCACGCCGATCGCGTCGTTGCTATCGCCGGTGAAGGCTGGTGAGCGGCCACAGAAGCATCCGCGTCGTGACGTGGTGGACGCGATCCCGGCGCGGCCGCGCCGTCGGGGTCCCGCACGCTGAGCCCTACGTCGATCTGGACTCCGGCCGTGTAAGCGGCATCGATCAGCAGGTCGGCAGATCAAGCATCAGAGAAGCCACCGACAGGTAGAACGGTGCGGGCACCGGCGGGCGACGCAGCCGGGCGACCCGCCCGAGCATCAGGCGGGGCCATCGCGGGGTGTCCCGGACGCCCGTCAGCAGCACCGTGGCGCGAGCGGGATTGGAAGGATCGAAGGCGAGCCCCGGTCCGTAGGTTCCGCGGGCCATCCAGATTGGAGTACCCGGCGCATCGGTGTCGAGGAACCGCCGCGGTCGCGACCAGTCCGCGCGGTCGGCGCTGGGACGCGCCGCCGTGCTCCACCAGAGGCCCTGCGGCGGAAGACCGCCCGTGTCGTGCAGGTCGGACCCGCGTGCCAGCAGCATCACCCACCCGTCGCCGCGCGGCGCGATCGCGATGTCGAAGAAGCCCTCGCCCGGCCCGGCGAACACACGCGGCGGCGTCCAACCGGTCAGGCCGTCCTCGCTCTCGACGCATCGCAGCTCGTAGTCGGGGTGCTCGCCGGGACCGATCTCGTGCGGGTTGGCCTGATACCACATCCGGTAGCGACCCCCGGAATGAACGACGCGCGGTTCGAGCACGCTCCACCGCGGGCCGCTGCCCTCCGGCACCGGCGCTCCGCGCCGCCGCCACTGGCCGTCGACGTGCTCCAGCACGCCGATCGCATACCTGCTCCCGGGCCCGTAAAGCTTGGCGTTCGCCCGGCCCGAGTAATAGATCCGAGCGCCGTTGCCCGCAGCCGGCGGGACGTAGCTCGGGGTGTGCATGCCGGCAGCGTCCCAACTGCCCTTCGGCGGGTCGGCGGCCAGCGGTCGGGCCCGGCCCCGAGGGTCGCGGTCGACCCGCCACGGACCGCTGGGCCCACTCGCCTCGTCGACCAGGTGCGCGCGGAACAGGCGGTTGCGGAACGTGGTGGTGAAGCCGCCGACGAACAGGGTCCACCGGTCGTCGACGAGGTGGATGTTCGGGTCACCGACACCGAGAAGCCCTCGCGGCATCGGACCGTCAAGCATGTCCCACAGCACAATCGGCGCGGGGCTGCCCTGCGATCGCCACAGATCGGGCTGGTCGACGTTCATAGGTGCGACCTCCTGGCTGGAGACGCGCGGCAGCGCGCTGACTCCCCTGCGGATCAGGTAGGTCGGTTCCAGAAACTACCGCGGTGTCCGGTTCGGCAGCAACCGGCTCACACGATGCCTACGTTCCTGCGGCCCTTACGTCCCGATCGCTCACGATGCCCCTCCGCGGCTGGTCCAGCTACTCGCTCAGCAGGTGCTCGAGCAGGTCACTGATGCCCGGCACCGCAAAGAGCACCTCGGCGCCGTCCAGGTCCGGCGGCAGCGTCCGGGCAGGTCCCGGCAGGAGTGTGCGCACAGCGCCGGCCTCGGTCGCGATCAGGCCACCTGCCGCGACGTCCCATGGGTGCAGGGTCTCGGTGTGCGCATCCAGGCGTCCGGCGGCAAGCCAGGCGAGGTCGAGAGCGGGCGAGGACGCCCGGCGGATGTCCTGGCAGTGCGTGATCAGCCGGCGGATGCGTTCGACGAGCGCGTCGATGTCGGGGCGGACGTGCGGGAACCCGGTGCTGACGATCGCGTCGGCGAGCGAGCCCCGGTCGGTCACCCCGATCGGGGCTCCGTCCAGAGCGGCTCCCCGCCCGAGGATCGCGGTGAACGTCTCGTCCAGCAGGGGAGCGTGTACCACGCCAGCCTGGACGACGCCGTCGATGGCAAAGGCGATCGAGACGGCGACGTAGCGGTGCCCGCGTGCGAAGTTCGCCGTCCCATCGATCGGGTCGACGATCCACAACGGTCCCTCGCCGACGACGGGCAGGTCACCGGACTCCTCGCTCAGCACTGGGACGCTTGGGATGCAGCTGCCGAGTACGCCCCGGATGATCCGGTCCGAGCGCAGGTCGGAGTCCGTGACCGGCTCGACGCCGTCCTTCATCTGCAGTACCGGCCCGCCGTCCGCCTGCGCCGCGCGGGCGATCTCCCGCCCGGCGGTCCGCGCAGCTGACACGGCGCAGTCGAGCACCGCGCGCAGGTCGTAGTTACCCATAGTCGTCCACAGTGCAGCACAGCGCAGATCTAGGGCGTGTCTCCTAAAGCGCGGAGCCAGGTGACGATCGCCTTCAGGACGGCGCCGCCGCGGAAGGTCAGCGCGAGCTTGTCGTAACGGGTGGCCAGCCCGCGCCACTGCTTGACGTGGCAGAACCCGCGTTCGACGACGTTGCGATTGCGGTAATCGGCGCGGTCGAACGCGGGCGGGCGGCCGCCGCGTGCCCCTCGCCGTTTGCGGTGTCCTTGCTGGTCGGCGGGCTCGGGAATGACGGCGACGATCCGCCGCTCGCGTAGATGGCGGCGGATCGCGCGCGAGGAGTAGGCCTTGTCAGCGCGCAGTCGTTCCGGCCGTGTTCGGGGACGTCCCGGGCCCGCTCGCGCGATGCTCAGATGCGCCATCAGGTGCGGGAACATCGGCGAGTCCCCGCCTTGGCCCGGTCCGAGCAGGACCACCAGCGGCCGGCCGTGACCATCGACGAGCTGGTGGATCTTCGTCGACAGCCCGCCGCGAGACCGACCCAAGGCGTGATCGCCGGGCTCGGCGAGCAGATTCGTGTAATTCGATCCTGCCCCCTGTGTCGCGGGCCAGGGTCGCGGCGTGTTGGTGGGCGCGGAGGATCGTGGAGTCCACACTGACCGCCCAGTCCACGATCCCGGCGGTGTCGGCGTCGGTCAGCAGAGCCGCGAGAACGTGGTCCCAGGTGCCATCGCCGGAGTAGCGGCGGTGCCGCTTCCACAACGTCTGCCACGGCCCGAACTCGGACGGGACATCCCGCCAGGCCAGGCCGCACCGGTATCGGTAGATGATGCCCTCGAGTACTCGACGGTTGTCTCGAAACGGGCGCCCGCGACGACCCTCCGACGAGGGCAGGAGCGGGGCCAGCCGGGCCCACTGAACGTCGGTCAGGACCGCAGTGCGCGACACCGCTACAGCATCGCGCACCCCGACCCACCTATTTCGGAGACACGCCCTAGTCCCACCGGAAACGTTCGTGGTGTCGAGCGCAGGGTTGCGGAGTCGGGTGACTCAGGTAGAGCAACGGATTCACGGGCTCGTAGCAGTACGACCGGCGAGAAGGCATGACGACAGCGATCCGGGAGCCCGCCCAATCGCGCTCAGAGCGTGTTTGAGAAGATCAAGTCGCGGGTGTGAAGACGTACTTCTGTTGGCGGGCGGCCGGCTTGCCGCGGGCGATGCGGCGGGTGATGGTGTTGATCGCGGCCCAGCGGATCATGGCCTCGGAGACGGCGGGGTGGCGTTCGTAGTCGCGGGCCAGACGGCGGTGTGCGGTCAGCCAGGCCAGTGTCCGCTCGACCACCCAGCGGCGCGGGAGGACGGCGAACCCGCGCTGCTCAGGCGGTTTGCGCACGACCTCGACGCTGGTGCGCAGGATCGTGTTCGCCCACTCCAGCAGGCGTCCGGCGAACCCGGCGTCGGCGTAGACGAACCGCACCCTGGTGCGCAGGTACAGGTCGAGCAGGATCGACTTCGCCCCGTCGCGGTCCTGCACCGACGCCGAGCACACCACAGTGGTCAACAGCAGGCCCAGGGTGTCGGTCACGATGAACCGCTTCCGGCCGTTGATCTTCTTCCCTGCGTCGAAGCCGCGCGAGTCCTGCCCGACGGTGTCGGCACCCTTCACCGACTGCGAGTCGATGATCCCCGCGCTCGGTTCAGGGTCCCGCCCCTCGTCGGCACGTAGCTGACGGCGCACGACCGGGAGGATCTTCTCGGTGACCTTCTGCTGTTCCCACCGGTTGAAATACCAGTAGACGGTCTGCCAGGGCGGGAAGTCCGCTGGTAGAGCCCGCCAAGCGCACCCCGCCCGCACGACGTAGAGGATCGCGTCGACCACGTCCCGGCGCGGGTGCTTCTCCGGACGCCCACCCGCCCCGGCCTCGGGCAACAGCGGTTCGATCAACGCCCACTGCTCATCGCTGGTGTCCGAGGGATACCGCCGCTGACGCCGAGCCACCCGTCCACGATGGACCAGAGCGCGGCCCGCGCGGCGCAGACACGCCGACCCTTCTCAAACACGGTCTCAGGGGCTCCCCTACTCCAGATCTAGTCCCGGCTACTGGTCACGAGGGAGTCTGACCCGGTGCAGGGCGGAGCTGTCATCGGCCAACGAGAGCGCGGACGCTCGGTGTTCTCGGCCGGGTCCATCCCGGTCCAGCGCAGCTCGTATCCCGCGTGGTGGACGAGCTGGGCCAGGAACGCCCGTTGGGTGCGCCCGTTGCCCTCCCGGAACTTATCTGCACGGAGAAGACAGTCTTCGCCGGTGCGACGAGGAGCCGCGCGTCATGGACTAGTCTTCGGGTGACTGTGATCATCCGCTGCATCGCTGATCGAAGTACTGTTCACCGCGTGATATCAGGGTCGACTGCTCATGGGCAGAGCGCGTATTCGCTCCGCATGGAGTGGGGTCTCGCCGGAGCCGCTGCTGTGGTTCCGGACTGCGATATCGCCGTAGTCGTCGACGTCCTGAGCTTCACCACGACGTTGACCGTGGCCGCCGATCGAGGCGTCGTCGTCTATCCGCTGCCCTGGCGAAAGGATGCGGCCGCCACTTTCGCTGCTGCCCGTGCTGCGACACTCGCCGTTGGCAGATCGGAAGCCCGAGCAGGTCAGGTCAGCTTGTCGCCGGCCAGCATCCGGAACGCTCAATCGTTAGAGCGTCTCGTACTTCCGTCTCCTAACGGGTCTTCGATCAGCTTCGAGCTCGCTAGGTCGCAGGCAGACGTGCTCGGTTGCAGCCTGCGCAACCGCGCCGCCGTGGCAAGTTGGATCCAGGCCCGCCGCGCCGCCGCCCCAGACATTCGCGTCGCAATCATCCCGGCCGGCGAGAAGTGGCCAGACCGGAGCCTCCGCCCTGCCGTGGAAGATCTATGGGGAGCAGGCGCACTGATCTCTGCATTGCACAGCTTCGGCTGGACTGGCCTTTCGCCGGAGGCTTTTGTCGCAGCAACGTCGTTTGAGACCGCCTCGGCTCAGATCACTCAGCTACTCCGTGAATGCGCCAGCGGACGGGAACTGATCGACAGCGGATATGAGGACGACGTCCAAACCGCGAGTGAACTGGACTCCAGCTCACTCGTCCCGATCTTGCGGGGCGACATGTTCGTTGCCAACGTCTAGTTCGGGGATCCTGGCCGACGCCGGTAGGAGGCGAACATGACCGTCAGCCAGTGGGACGCGGCCGCCATCAGCCTCTACCGACGCTTCTGCGCCGGTGACGTCACCCCGGCGGAGATGGCGGTCGAGCTGCCGCCGATCTGGCGGTTCCGTTCTGATCGCGATCCTCTGCACGGCCCTGTGGCCTGGCAGGCCATGGTCGAGCATGCTGGGTACTTCTGTTGGGGGCCAGAGGGGGGCCGGCCCGGTCGGCGCCCGAGGCGGCGCCACCGACTGTTCCGGGGGGCGGTCCCTCAGCGGCGGCAGGGCATGTCGTGGACCACGAATCCGGCCATCGCCCGATGGTTCGCTGAGCATCGGCAGGTGCCCGCCGAGGTCGGCTTAGGACGGGTGTGGGTCGCGGTCGTGGAACCGAGTCGAGTCCTGGGATACCTCCACGATGAGCGGGAGTTCCTCGTGGACGCCACCGATCTCGCCGTTCAACCCTGGACCGGTCCCGACTCCGGTCCCGTCGTCCGAACCCGGCGATGGATCGCCGACTACGTCTACTGGTGAACAGGACGATCACCAAGCCCAGGACCCGGGCGCAGCGCGGACCGATCCTGCGCGGGGCCGTCCGACTGACCGACTTCAATGTTCAGTTTGACTCTTGAACTGTCTCGTGAGACTCTTTGTTCAGTTGGTCCACTGAATCTTGGAGTTGTCATGTTCCTGCCCATCACCGCGATGCTCGACCTGCGCCGGCTCGCTACGCCCGAACTGCACAAGCTCCGGGACGCCCTAACCGTCGAGCTGCAGGGACGTGACGAGCTCGGCGAGAGTTCGCTGCGGCCCGAGCAGTTCGAGCGACTGCTGGCCCAACTCGGTGACTGCGCCCAGGCACAGGTCCTGCGCGCCGCAGCGGAGAAGGATGACGGTCGGGTGACTCGGGACCAGGTGTTCGCCTTCCTCGGGCGTTCCGCCGATGGCCGACTCAACGGGTTCCGCAAGCCGATCGACCGTGCTGTGGCCGCGCTCGTGGTCGAGGGAGATTTTCCCGCGGTGACGCCGGGGCCTCTCTACGTCGACTACGGCAGCGGGGTCGCGGCAGAGGCGTTCTACGTCCAACCCGCCGACCTGTCGTCGCTGCGCGCAGCGGTAGGAGCGTGAGTTGACGGTCGCGGGTCTTCCCGTGATCCGACGGAGGCGACTCGCCGCCCCTGCAGCCGCCAACGACCCCTTGGCGCCCGCGTCGCCTCGCTAGGGCGGTGAACCCGGCAGGCAACGGATTGCGTGCGACCGTCGCAGTGCGGCTCGGTCGACTGGGACCAGCGACTGGCTACGCGAGATGTTGTGCGAGGAGGTTGGCGTCCGTCTCCACAACCCTCCCGGCGAGTGGGGTGGAGCCCGCGGATTGCCTGGGTAAAGAGTAGTTCAACAACCTTGATGATCCGCAGGTCCGAGCGCTAATGAGGGGGTGACGCGGCCGATAAGCGGTACGTGACTACGCCGCAGAGCCCCTACCAGGGCCACCCTCAGCAGCAGCCCTACTACGGTCAGTACCCGCCCCAGCAGGGCGGCCAGTACCCGCCGCAGGGCTACCCGCCCCCGCAGGGACAGCCTCAGCAGTGGGGCCCGCCCCCGCAGTACAACCAGGCCCCGCAGATCCCGCCGCCCGCGCCGAAGAAGAAGCGCACCGGGCTCAAGGTGACCCTCGGGATCCTGGTCGCGATCGTCGTCATCGCGATCGCCACCGGCGGTGGCGGCGACGAGCAGGCCCCGGCCGCCGCCTCAGGAGACGCGAACGCCGCCCCTGCGGCCGCCGGTGCCGCCGCGAGCGGGGACCAGTCGGTGAAGTTCGGTCAGGAGGCCACCTCCGGAGACCTGGCCATCTCGGCGTCCGCACCCGAGCAGGTCACCGAGTTCGGCATGACGCAGGCGTGCTCGACGGTCACCTACAAGAACAACGGGTCCAGCCCGGCGTCGTTCAACCCGTTCGACTGGAAGTTCACCACCCCGGCCGGGGTCGAGGCGTCCGCGTCGATCCCGTTCAACGCCGGGGCGAAGGCGCTGAACTCCGGTCAGCTCGCCCCGGGCGGCACCACCTCGGGGATGATCTGCGGCGACCAGCAGACCACCGACGTCAACGCGGTCAAGTACGCGCCCTCGTTCAGCTTCTCCGACCCGATCACCTGGACGAACTGACCTCCATCCCCCGAGCTGCGCGCCGAAAGCCGGGGTAGTCACGCACAACGACACGGCGCGCAACCGAGGCCCCCGCCACAGCACCCCTGCGGCGGGGGCCTCATCATCTCCGCGGCAGGCCCCGCCGCCATCGAGCCAGCTGCGCTGTCGACGACGGTCTCGACACCGCCGCGAGACCAGATCTCCAGGCGCAGGCGGATCCCGAGGGGCTCGCGTGGGGCTGCCGTAGCGTCGCGGCGATGCCTCCTTCCACCTCCGTCTCCTCGACCAGTAGGGGGCGCCGTGAGCTGGGAGACTCGCTGGCCCTGACGCTCACCTCGGTCTTCAACTCCGTCGCCGGCCTGCTGGGGTTTCTGATCGCGGCGTGGGTGATGCCCCAGGAGGAGGTCGGTCGGGCGACGGAGTTCGTCTCGGCCATGCAGCTGATCGGCGGCGCGGCTCAGCTCAATCTCGGTATCGGCATCATGAGGTGGCTTCCCGGGGCAGGCCGCAAGTCCGTGCGGCTGGTGTTCGGCAGCCTGTTGCTGATCATGCCGTTGTCCGGGCTGGCCGGGCTGGTCTACGGGCTGCTCGTCCCGCGGGTGGCGTTGGTCGCCGCCGGCGAGGGCCCCTTCGGGTTCGGCCTGTTACTGCTGGTGCTGGGCTGTGCCGGGTGGGGCGTGTTCGTCGTGCACGACTTCGTCATGGTCGCCGCGGGCCGGCCCTGGCTGGCGGTCTGGCGCAGCGGGACCTTCGCCGTGGCCCGGATCGGCCTGCTCGCCGTGCTCGGGGCAGGCCTGGCATCGCAGGGCATGGTGCTGTCCTGGGTAATTCCAGTCGTGGTGTGGATCGGGGTCGGCACCATCGTGCTGTGGTTCCTGGTCCGCAGATTCGCCGCCGCGGGCGGGCCCGGTGTCCTGCCCAGCCGGGCCACCATGGCCGGGTTCCTCGCCCCGACCGCGGTGGCCCAGCTCGGGGCGGTGCTGCTCTACAACCAGATCCCGCTGCTGGCGAACTTCCGGATGGGCAACGCGATCGGCGCGGTGTTCTTCATCGCCTGGCAGGCCACCGTCGTCATCGACACCGCCGCGGTGTTCTTCACCAACTCCCTCGCCGTGCAGACCGCGCGCGAGCCCCACCGCGCCGTCGAGCTCGCCAGCCGGACACGACGCCGCATGCTGGTGCTGTTCGTCCCGCTCCTCGCCCTGGGAGCGGCCCTGGGCTGGCCGGTCCTGCGGGTCCTGGGACCCGGCTACACCGTCGGTGCGCCGATCATCGCCGCGCTCATGGTCGGTGTGCTGTTCCGGCTCGTCGTGGTCTTCGAGCTGGCTCGACGCCAGGCCGACGGCGACGGCACCGGCTACGCCCGCCTGTCGCTGCTCAACTGCGGGCTGGTCGTGGCCATCGCCTCACTCGCGCCGCTGCCGGACCCGGCAACGACACACCCCGCGCTGGTCATGCTGCCCTTCGTCCTTGGCTACCTCGTCGTCCAGACCGCCTTCGCAGCCGTCCTGACCGTCACCGACAGGCGAGCACGGTGCCGCACCTCGAACCGTTCCTTAGACCGTGTTTGAGAAGGGTCGGCGTGTCTGCGCCGCGCGGGCCGCGCTCTGGTCCATCGTGGACGGGTGGCTCGGCGTCAGCGGCGGTATCCCTCGGACACCAGCGATGAGCAGTGGGCGTTGATCGAACCGCTGTTGCCCGAGGCCGGGGCGGGTGGGCGTCCGGAGAAGCACCCGCGCCGGGACGTGGTCGACGCGATCCTCTACGTCGTGCGGGCGGGGTGCGCTTGGCGGGCTCTACCAGCGGACTTCCCGCCCTGGCAGACCGTCTACTGGTATTTCAACCGGTGGGAACAGCAGAAGGTCACCGAGAAGATCCTCCCGGTCGTGCGCCGTCAGCTACGTGCCGACGAGGGGCGGGACCCTGAACCGAGCGCGGGGATCATCGACTCGCAGTCGGTGAAGGGTGCCGACACCGTCGGGCAGGACTCGCGCGGCTTCGACGCAGGGAAGAAGATCAACGGCCGGAAGCGGTTCATCGTGACCGACACCCTGGGCCTGCTGTTGACCACTGTGGTGTGCTCGGCGTCGGTGCAGGACCGCGACGGGGCGAAGTCGATCCTGCTCGACCTGTACCTGCGCACCAGGGTGCGGTTCGTCTACGCCGACGCCGGGTTCGCCGGACGCCTGCTGGAGTGGGCGAACACGATCCTGCGCACCAGCGTCGAGGTCGTGCGCAAACCGCCTGAGCAGCGCGGGTTCGCCGTCCTCCCGCGCCGCTGGGTGGTCGAGCGGACACTGGCCTGGCTGACCGCACACCGCCGTCTGGCCCGCGACTACGAACGCCACCCCGCCGTCTCCGAGGCCATGATCCGCTGGGCCGCGATCAACACCATCACCCGCCGCATCGCCCGCGGCAAGCCGGCCGCCCGCCAACAGAAGTACGTCTTCACACCCGCGACTTGATCTTCTCAAACACGCTCTTAGGCCCGGCGCCGGAGTGACTGCGCAGAGATACACGTAAGTAATCAATGAACTGCGGAGTAACCATGCGCCAGCAGCTCAGACACCGGCGGTGCATGTGCGGTGGCGCGCCGCATGCGGTGCGCTTCGACGCCCGATACCTAAGCGACCTGCCGATGCAGTAAAACAGCACGTGTGGAGGACGAACTCAAGGCTTTCCAAGCGAATCTCGAGACCTTCGACGAGGCTTCAACTGACCTCGATCGTTGGCGGCTGCGGGCCCAGAAGGTAGAGCGGCCTCAACCCGACAGCGAGCTCGCCGTAGACGATGCGGCTTTCCCGCATCAACCGATCAGCGAAACCGTGCGCATCAGCTTAATCTCTGCGGGAGAACATCTACGCTTAATCTGCGACGGCTTGAAGTGCAAGAACATTTACGCTATGAGCCAGTACAGCGCGGCGCGCGCCGCCATCGTCGGTGCAACCCAGGCCGTCTGGGTCCTAGCCCCCGAAGATCCGGCGACTAGGCGCGAACGCGGGCTCATCGTGATCACCGAAACCTACGTTCAACTGCGAAAATACCACGAGCTGACCCTTCGGCAAGCCAGGCAGCTTCAGCTGTCGCCAGAAGATCAGGAGCGATCGCGCGAGCAGATCAAGTGGGTCAAATCCCGCGAGGAGGCCGTGCGGGCGGCCCGAAGCTCGAACACAGACCTGCAAGTTGCGACATTCATCGAGTCAGCTGCGCCAGTCATCTTTCCTGGCGATGAGTTCCGCCAGGCCGGCCTGAGGCAGTCGTGGAACGTTCTTTCCTGCGATGCACATGTGCTGACGTGGAGCCTGGCATTGAGGACGACCTTCGGTCCATCGCTAGACAGGCGTTCGGGGCTCTCGACTGGGACTGCCAGCGGGCAGGGGATTGGTGGCCTCGCTGGCTGGTTCAGCCTTGCCATGCATAGCCTGCGCTGTGGGTGGAGCTTGTTCGATCGCCGCTGTGAGGGCCGTTGAATGCCGCCGCGCCGTGCAGGCGCAGCCGACCTCCCCATGCCCGGAGTGGACTTCGAAAGCGTGGGTCGAGGTGGTCGCCTCCTGCTCGGGTAGACAGCCGCTAAAGGTGCGGGTGTTCGCGAACGACGCAGCCAGGGCGAGTGCAGCAGCGATCGGGCGATGACAAATGCCGGTGTGGCGCCGAACCGGTCAGCGAGCAGGCCAGCACCGAACTGGCCGCGCTACCGATGACCGGTAGCCTGCTCCCCGTGCTCGACCCGATGTTCGATTCTGCCGACTGCGAGCTGCGCTGGCCGCGCACGGTCGCCCGGGAGCTCGCCGCGCTGCGTACCGAATCCGACTCGCAGCAGCGCGCAGACCGGATCCGGTGGTTACTCGAGGACGCCTTCGTCGGGTCGGCCGTCGCCGAGGCGTTTACCCGCTCCGGGATTCGACCTCAGTTCGGGCGGGCCCCGGACTCCTGGGGCAGCTCGACCGAGCTGACCTTTTTGGACCGACTGGTCGCCAACCTGGACCAGCTGCGTCTGTTCCACGAGCCGAAGCCCTACTGGCCCCGTCGCGGCGCAACCGCCCGGCTCCAGCTTGACGAGCACCAGGTACGAGACCGGTTCGTCAAGGTGGCCGACCGCCTGCATGGCGTCGGGTTCTTCCAACGCGAGACCGGTGCGCAGGACTGCCCGGATGAACAACCCACAGCCGAGCTGAGCGCCCTGATCGCCGATCGCCTCCACATCGCTGACCTGTGGCCGCTGCTGCCCCACACCTGGGACCAGGACACTTTCTTGGCGCTGATCGAGGTCCTGCACGACCTCGTCGCCCGCCCGCGCGCCCGCTGGTGGCACGACTACGGCAACTGCGGCTGGCACTTCGGGGAGTTCTCCAGCGACACCGGTCGCGCGCTCTACCGGTGGCAGATCAACACCCAGGTCCTCGCCGCCGGCGCACTCGGGCTGCAGCTGGCGGAGACAGGTCCGGATGCCGGCCGGCTCGTGCGTGTCACCGACGACTCCCGGACCGATCTCGTCGAGCGGGTGCTCGCCACTCCGGACGCCGGGGCCGTCGGGCGGGTCGAGCACGCCATCGCTTCATTCCGGGGCCGGACTGCTACCGAGCACGACAAGCGCTCCGCGGTCATCACCCTGGCCGGTCTTCTCGAGGAACGACGAGACCTCATCCGCACCGACCTCGGTCGCAAGGACGAAGGGGCCCTGTTCCAGTTGGCCAACGAGTTCTCCGTCCGTCATCAGCGTCGAGGTCAGCACAGCGACTACGACCCGGCGTTCCTCAACTGGATGTTCTGGTGGTACTTGGCCACCATCGAACTCACCGACCGGATCATCGAGCGTCAGTCCGATCGCGACGGCGCGGCCACACCGTGAACGGCGTCTTCGGTCACAACGCCCCACCAACGTCCCGCCCGACCGTCCCGGTGCCGGGATCGGTGAGCACGGCCGGGACCGCAGCGCGAGCCCGGGCCGCGGCCCCGTCAGGAGTGTCACCCAGCGTGCGCCACCGACCTTCCTAGTCGTCGCCGCTACCGGTGGGCGAGGCGTCCTTGGAGCGCGAGTCATGCCGGGCTCCCTCCGCTGGGCTGGGCGGGGTGGGCGGCGACTTGTCTCGGTGTGCGTGCGGGGTGGCCCGCACCGCCATGTCGTCGTTACGGGCCTGGATGAGCCAGGGCGCCCAGTCCTGGGTACGCAACGGTTCGGCGTTCTCGACCCGGTCGCAGCGATGCTCACTGGTGGAGCAGTAGCCGGCGCGGGCGGCGTGTTTGGTGTCGATCATGGCGTAGGCGGTCGGGACCCAACGGGTGTGCCAGTCCGCGACCAGGACCGGGGAGCCTTCGGGGCCGTAGGCATGGACGTGGGTCTGGTGGAGCCAGGACAGGGTTTCGCGGCCCCAGTGGTGCATGGGCCAGCAAGGCGGGATCTGGCGGCAGGTCGGGGCGAGAGTAGGGATGGCGATGGTGTCCATCCAGCGGGCCAGCTCGTCCCACGCGGCTGCAGCCTCCTGGGCGGACAGTCGCGCCCACACCACTGGCCCGGCCCCGTCGCGGTCGGGCGGGCCTGGGGCAGTCGCGGCCGCGAGTTCGTCGATCTGGGGTGCGAGCTCTGCCAGGACCGCGGCCTGCTCCCGGCTGTATTGATCGAGCTCGCCGAGTCTGCGCTCGGTGTAGGAGTGGCGTTCGTCGTGAGCGCGCAGTGTGGCGCGCAGTGCGGTCACCGCTTCGAGCAGCTCCTCGATCCGAGGATCACCCGCCTGCGGGCCGGTCACGACCGTCGCCCTCGGTGCGCGGTGGGGTCCTCGACCGCGGTCCACACCGCCTGGGGCCCGGCCATGGTGATCATGAGGCGCGGGGTGGGGCGAGCGGTGACCGTACTGGGTGCGGTTCTGGTCATGGCTGCCTTCCTGTACTGGGGGTGTGCGAAGAGTGGCCGGCGAGGGCGTAGGGATCTCACGGGTTTCCCTCGAGCAGCGCGATGATCCGGTCGTTGAGCGCGTCGGCGTCGTCGGCGATGCTGTCGAGGAGGGTGAGGACCTGGTCCAGACTGGGTGTTTCTCGCCCCGCGGCCGCCCGGGTGCGCACGGTGGGGACGTCCGGCGGCGAGTCGTGCTCGCCGGGCTGTGATGCGCGGGCGGCGGTGAGTGCGAGCCGGGTACGGATGGTGCGCGCGGTGATGGGGCGGTAGTCGTCGTGCCAGCCGTAGCGGTCGATGGCCGGCAGGAGTGTGGCGGCGGCGCACCACCGCTGGGGGGCCCGGCACTGGTGACGGTGCGGGCCGGTGGCGGTCGGGGCGTGGGCGCGGGTGAGGTCCATGCGGGCCGATCCGCGGCCCAGCCCGTCGAGGACGCCGAGGAGCTCCAGCCAGCGCACGACGGCACACGTCGGGCAGCGCCGCGGGTCGACGTCGACAGGCACCGGCTGTGCCCCGACCCGCACGCCCTCGTCGTCGACGATGACCGCGGCGGGGACCAGCTCCCGCACCCGTGCCTGCGGCAGGTCCAGGACCACGGTGGCGACGACGAGGAAGGCGTCGCGGCGGCCGTGGAGCCCGTGGGGCCAGCCGCGGGTCGCGCAGGCAGCGATCATCTCGCCCGGATCAGGGACGCCCGCGCGAGCAGCCCGCGGCCGCGGAAGCGCGGCGGGCCCGGTCTCGGGGCGAGGGAGTAGATACCCGGTCTGGCGGTGAACGGCGGCGATCGCGCGCACCCGCCGAGCCTGGGTGGCCGGGCGGGCCGGCAGCGCGGCGAAGAACCCGACCAGTGTGGGCACCGTGGTCGGCAGAGCTGGTTGCCCGGTCGCGGCGGCGTAGTCGCAGAACAACGCCCACTCCCGGCCGTAGCCGGCACCGGCGGCGTCCCGGGGCGGTGATGCGGCAGGCGCCGGACTCGCACGATCGGTCGTCGATCGATTCGCCGGGTCACTCATGGTTCAGGACCCGGTCCAGTGCCTTCCGGCCGGCCGGTCCCCAGGCCGGTTTGCCGCCGGGTAGGCCCCGGTCGCCGTTCTGGCCCATCAGCATCAGGAACAGGCTCTTGAGCAGAGCCAGCCCCCGAGCACGCCGCATCGTCGCCTCGTCGACCTCTGCGTAGGCGGAGAAGAAGTGCTCGGCCATGCCCGCTGGGAGCACCACCCAGGCGGCCGCGAGATCCACCGCGGGGGCGCCGGCGAACAGGGCCCCGAAATCGACCACCCCGGCCAGCGTCCCGTCCGCGATGACGACGTTCGCGGGGTGCAGGTCGCCGTGCACCCACATCCGCGGCCCGGCCCACCCGGGGGTGGCGACGGCGTCCTGCCAGACCGCGCGAGCTCCGGCGGTATCGACATCGAACGCGGCTGTGTCGATCGAGCCCAGGAAGTGCTCGAAGCCTCCGGTGCTCTCGCGAGGGTGGGCTCCGATTCCCATGTCATCACCGGGTGCGTCGCCCGGTGCTGGGACGTGCAGGGCCTGGAGGAACGCGGCGAGGGTGTCGGCGGCGTGCTCGGGCCGGGCGATCACCCCGTGGTCCAGCGGGCAACCGGGCACCCAGGTCATGACGGTCCACAGCTTCCCGAAGCGCTCGCACGGTGTGCCGGCGCGGACCGGGACGGGGATCGGTAACGGCAGTCGTGGCGCGAGCTGGGGTAGCCAACGCCTCTCTTTGAGCTGTGGCTCCGGGGTGGTGTCCATGCGTTGGATCCGCACCGCGAGTTCGTCCCCGAGGCGCCACATCTGGTTACCCCAGCCGCCCTCGACCTCGCTGAGGGGCAGCCCTGCCAGGTCTGGGTGCTGGTCCTGCAGCAGCTCGCGGACCAGGCCCTCGGTGATCTCCGGCTCGGTCTGGGACACACCTCAGACCGTAGCGGGGGGCGCCGACGGCGAACCCGGGTCAGCCGGTGCCGACACAGGAGATGGTCGCCCGGTGATCGTTACGCTCGAGGTCGTGACGACCCGGCGTGTCCGTAGGGCGAGGGCACACGACGTTGAGGCCGTTGTACGGCTTCGTGTCGAGATGTTCCGGGCGATGGGGGTCCCGCAGCATGGCTCCGCCGATTGGCAGGCCGCGGCGACGGAGTGGTTCACGCGGCGGCTGGAGGACCCACGCTTCTGCATCGTGGTCGTCGAGGTGGATGGCGCGGTCGTCGCGACCGCCTTGGGCACACTCCGAGAAGCGCCCCCATCACCGCACTCGACCGAGGGCGATGTGCTGATCAGCAACGTATGCACTGATCCTGGGGCTCGGGGTCGGGGTCACGGCCGCGCAGCCTTCGACGCCGTGCTCGCTTGGAGTCACACCGTTGATGCGGGCCGCGCGGAGTTGCTCGCCACCGATGACGGTCGTCGAATGTACGAGGAATCCGGTTTCAGCGTTTCACGCACACCGGTGATGCGCGCGCCCCTGCATCCGCGGCGCGGACGCCTCATCAGGTAGCCGCTCACCGCGGCCGATTGGGCCGGTGCCGGGTCGTGGTGCGCCTGGATGCGCACACCGAGACCCTGCACCTATGGGACGTCGCGGCCGGCGGCCTGATCGCGACCCAGGCAGGTGCTATGCGCACGCTCGGGGTCACCGCTGGCACTGGGTACGTCCCTACGACTATCGCCGGTGCTCAACGGTATGAGGTAGTCCCGTGGACCGGTGGAGATCAGGCTGTGTGGGGATGAGGGCGTGCTACCTGTTGGGGTTCTTTACTCTGCGGGAGACGGCGTCATCAAACTCTCGTCGCAGGATTGAACGTGAATCTGCGGACCCCCAAACCCGGCGACCGAGGTATCGCCACTCGGCTTTTTCGTCCTGGTTTGAATCATCTGTCTCGGTCATGTACTGCTGAAACCCCACATCGAATGCGCGTTGTCCCTTTTCGGTTCCGTCGTGCGTGAGGCCCGCTCTAGCCAACGGGAAATCCGTATCTGGAAGTAGCACTATTAGTGCGGCAGTTTCAAGTGGGTCAGCTTTTGGGTGTAGGCGACTCCCGATCTGACGCAAGATTTCTAACTCGTGAAGGTTGGTGCGTTCGCGGGTTAGATCTAGGTTCGACTTATACAGAGCGTAGAGTGCGACGATGAGGGCGACTAGGCTTAGTGCAGCTCCGACAACCTGGGACAAGTCGACAACAAAAGACCACATGAGCAGACCTTAGTGTCCCGTTCTCCACGGCTTCCGACCCGACTCCTGAGTGAACTGTCATAATTCGTTATCGGCTAGGCCGGACAGGGCACCATCCGGCCTCAGGGCGGTTGCCTGATCGCGGAGGGGCGTAGACCCACCGGTCGGCGTGCGCCGGCCGTGGCGAGCATCGACGGGATCCAGTTCGGTAAGCCACCTGAGCATCGTCGTCCGCGAGCGGATGACTGGCGCTGGGGCGGTCGATGATGCGCTCGACCGAGCCGCCTCCTCGCGGCCGTGCCCGGTCAGAGCTCTGCTGGAGAGTCGTCGAGCAGCTTGGAGAAGAAGTCGTCCAGCACAGTCCGGCCGCGCTGGGGATCAGCGAGCTCGGCGCCGCCAAAGCGATAGACCTCGTAGCCGGCCAGGCGCAGGCGGCGGTCTTCTGCAGCCATGACGGCATAGCGCCTGGGGCTCGGGCGTCCGTCGTCGGTGGCGTAGTGGTGCTGGCCGTCCACCTCGAGCACGACGCGCCGCCGTCCGGGCAGCAGCAGCAGGAAATCCATCCGCTGACGGACCACCGAGCCGGGGCGCAGCAGCGGATCCGGCCGAAGGTACGGGTCGTAGTGCAGGTACACCTGCGGCAGCAGCGCGGGGACAGACCGATCGGTGTAGCGGTGTGCGTAGGCGCGCAGCAGGAGGCTTTCCGGAGGGCTGCTGCTGGTGGCGGTCGACTGCGCGAGTCGCCGGTAGAGGTGGCGGCCGGCGACGTCGAGGTTGGTCTCGTGCAGGATCTCGGTGGCCCACCACTCCACGAGGGCTCCCCAGGTGAGCCCGTCGTCAGGCAGGGGGCGGTCGTAGACCAGGCACGTCCCGGCGCCCTTGGTGATCTCGATGGTGTTGTTCAACGCGTCCCGCAGGACGATCTCGGGTTTCGGACCGGTTGAGGCGAAGATCAGATTCTTCAGCTCACCCGCGACACCGGTCACGCCGAGCAGATCGACGGTTGCCTGCAACTGCGGGTCGTCCCACTCCGACAGCACCACGCGAGCGACCGGCAGCAGCTCCGGCAGGCCGTGGCCCTGCAGGCGGGCCTGGACGTAGAGCCGTTTGCTGCGGGACGGATCGTCATCCTTGCCCTGAGCCGCCAGCCCGAGCCGCTCGCAGAACGCGGCCACGTTGTAGGACTTCAGGTTCGCCGCGATGGAGTCCGCGATCGCCTCGCGGACGGCATTGGGCTTCGGAGCCCCAGCCACCTCAGACGCCTCCGTGGCGCTCGGTCCATGAGGCGAGGGACGCGTCATCGAGCCCTTCGCCGTCGAGTTGCCGCCGTAGTGCGTCGATCGCCGCGCTGACGCCGTCGTCGGTGAGGCGCTCCAGATCGACGCGGAAGGTCATCTCGTTGACCGGCCGTACTCCCAGGGTGTTGTCCGCCCCGTCGGGCATCGTGCCGTCCTGGTTGCGAAGATCGCTGCGATCGGCGCTGATCAGGCCCATCCGGTGCAGCCGTCGGTAGGCCTCCCGCTGCGCTCGGGGCCGCTCGAAGGCCAGTCCCCACAGGTCGTCGTTCACGCTCAGCCCGTCGTCGTTGCTCTCCTGGCTCAACTGGTTCCGGTAGAGCAGGAACAAGTACGCGACCGTCTCGTCCGGGCCGAGGGCATGAACCCACCCGCAGGTGAAGAACTCTGGAGGCACGTCGATCACCAGCTCGCGCGCCGGCGCCGGGACCTTGTAAGGCTGGATCGGAGCACCACGCAGGACGCTCTCGTCGCGCACCGTGAACTCCTCGTACCGCGGACGGGATTCCTTTAGATCGACCTTGCCGAAGTCGTGGAGCCTGTCCAGCGCGGCGCGTAGTTGGTCGAGCTGGCTGTTCGCCAGGCCGCGAGACGTGCCCGTACGGCGCCCCGGCCGGCGTTCGGTCGGGAGCGCGATCAGGTGCCGCCAGCAGGGGTCGCCGGCCACCACCGGGTACGCCAGCGGGATCGGGGTCGGTGTGCCGATGGTGTTGGTCGGCTTGCGGCACTGCTCGACGAACAGCGCGACGAGCAGCATCTGCACCGCCACCCCCTTCGATGTGGCGAGCTCCCGCAGCGGGCTGATCTCCCGGCCTCCGCGCAGTACAAGACGTGCCCGGAGGCGGACGACCGGTGGGGCCGACTGCGGGCGCTGCGCCCAGAGGCGCTGCCTGACAGCTCGGGCAACGGCGTCGGCGGAGCCCTCGCGGCCCGTCCCGTACTGCAGGCGGGCCAGGAGGTCGAGGCGCTTCGACAACCGATCGTCGACCGTCCGCGCCATGAGACCTACTATCTCAAATCCGACTTTTGAGCGATTGCCTGTACGCGATTGACTGCTCGTTTGACGCTTCGCTCCAGGTGCGATGCGCGTTAAGGGGGCAGTCTATCCCGTGTCGAGCCGGCGTTGCAGGGGGGTCGCGCTCCTCGGCACTCTTCGTCTCGTACCGGGTGTGACCAGGAGGTTCACTCGCCGGTTCGATCCGGAGGAGCGAAGATGATCATCATGTTGCCGACGGCGGCGGAGCTCGCCGCGGGGGTGCTGCACAACGTCGTCCCGATCACGGGTTTGCTGATGACCGTGCTGGTGGTGCTGGTGGTGCTGACCGCGGTGTGGTCGCGGCACCCGGAGCGGCAGTGTCGGAGTGCGCAGCTGCTCGACCGAGTGCTGACCGCCATCAGCTCGGTGGCCACTGCCGCGGTGTCGATGTTCTGCACGATCCTGGTGGTGGTGGCCGCGGGCGTGGCACGACCGGCGGCCTGAACCCGTTGACGACACGAACGGTCCCGGCGGCGCGCCGGGGCCGTTCGTGTCGCTTGTGGGGGTTAGCGGTGCGAGATCCTGCCGCCCATGTCGGACTGGTGAGCTGCCAGCCGGCGGCTCCAGCGCAAGCGGCGGATAGCAGCGTGCCGGTCACGGTCCCTGGCCCCAGCGCCGACACCACTAGGGCGTGTCTCCTAAAGCGCGGAGCCAGGTGACGATCGCCTTCAGGACGGCGCCGCCGCGGAAGGTCAGCGCGAGCTTGTCGTAACGGGTGGCCAGCCCGCGCCACTGCTTGACGTGGCAGAACCCGCGTTCGACGACGTTGCGATTGCGGTAATCGGCGCGGTCGAACGCGGGCGGGCGGCCGCCGCGTGCCCCTCGCCGTTTGCGGTGTCCTTGCTGGTCGGCGGGCTCGGGAATGACGGCGACGATCCGCCGCTCGCGTAGATGGCGGCGGATCGCGCGCGAGGAGTAGGCCTTGTCAGCGCGCAGTCGTTCCGGCCGTGTTCGGGGACGTCCCGGGCCCGCTCGCGCGATGCTCAGATGCGCCATCAGGTGCGGGAACATCGGCGAGTCCCCGCCTTGGCCCGGTCCGAGCAGGACCACCAGCGGCCGGCCGTGACCATCGACGAGCTGGTGGATCTTCGTCGACAGCCCGCCGCGAGACCGACCCAAGGCGTGATCGCCGGGCTCGGCGAGCAGATTCGTGTAATTCGATCCTGCCCCTGTGTCGCGGGCCAGGGTCGCGGCGTGTTGGTGGGCGCGGAGGATCGTGGAGTCCACACTGACCGCCCAGTCCACGATCCCGGCGGTGTCGGCGTCGGTCAGCAGAGCCGCGAGAACGTGGTCCCAGGTGCCATCGCCGGAGTGGCCCGTGAGGAACAACGGAACGGGATCCATCGGTAGAGCGGCGCCAGCCCGGGGCTCGCGGTAGCGTCGCCGCGTTCGGGGAACGGTCTGGGCTCGACGTTCGAGTCCGTGGCGTGCTGGGGGTTCTCCGTGCCCGTCGAGTTCCTCACCGACGCGCAGGCCGCGACGTACGGCTGCTACGCGAGACCGCCGTCGACGGCGGAGCTGGACCGCTGCTTCCTGCTCGATGACAAGGCCCGCGCTCTGGTCGAGGCGAAGCGGCTGCCGCACACCCGGCTGGGGTTCGCGGTGCAGCTCACGACGTTGTTGTTCATCGGCCGGTTCCTGGCCGATCCGACCGATGTTCCGACCGAGGTCGTGGACTACCTGGCCGAGCAGCTCGACATCGTTGATCCGTCGTGTGTGAAGGACTACCGGGTCCGGGAGATGACCCGGCTCGAGCACGCAGCGCAGATCCGCGAGGCGTACGGGTTCGTCGACTTCACCGCGGCGGCCGAGGAGCTTGCGCGGTGGGTGGATGACCGGGCGTGGACCACCGGGGATGGCCCGAAGGCGCTGTTCGACGGCGCGGTGGTCTGGCTTCGGGAGCACCGGGTGCTGCTGCCCGGGGTGTCCACCCTGGCTCGGTTGGTGGCCCGGGTCCGGGACGCGGCGATGGCGCGGCTGTGGGACACCCTGGCCGCCCCGCTGACTGCGTCGCAGGCCGCTGCGTTGGATCTGTTGTTGGAGATCCCTGACGGGGCACGAACCTCGGAGCTGGAACGGCTGCGCCGGGGCCCGACCCGGGCGTCGGGCCGCGCGATGGCAGCGGCGTTGGATCGGGTCAGCGAGCTGTCCGCGATCGGCGTCGGTCAGATCGAGCTGGGGGCGGTCCCACGGCGGCGGGTGATCGAGCTGGCCCGCTACGGCATGGCGGGGAAGGCGCCGGCGTTGCGCCGCCACCCTTACGCCCGCCGGCTGGCGACGCTGCTGGCCACGGTGGTGGGGCTGCAGGCTAGGGCCACCGACGATGCGGTGGAGCTGTTCGACGTGCTGATGACCACGGAGCTGTTGGCCCGTGCGCAACGCCAGACCCGTGACGAGCAGGCCCGGCGGTATCCGCGGGTCAGCCGCGACGCCGGGAAGTTGGCCGCCGCGGTCGGGGTACTACTCGAGGCCACGACATGGGGCCCGGAGATCACGCTGGAGCTGGTCTGGGACGCGATCGAGAACGTGGTCTCCCGGGCCGAGCTGCGCACCGCGGTCGCGAACATCACCGACGTCGTGCCGGCCCCGGGCACAGATCCCGACACGGAGTGGCGGGCGACCCTGGCCGACCGCTATGCGGTGGTGCGCCCGTTCCTGCCGATGCTGTGCACGGCCATTCGGTTCGACGCCACCGCCGAGGCCACCCCCGTCCTCGACGCGCTGCGCGCCCTGCCGGACCTGCTCGATGCCCGCCCGACGGCGCGGGTACCGGCGGGGTACCTCGACGCCCGCAAGGTCGCGGTGGACCTGGTCCCGCCAGGCTGGGCGCGGGTGGTGTTCACCCCCGGGCGACCGGAGACCACGGTGAACCGGGCCGGCTACGTATTCTGCGTACTAGAGCTATTTCACCATCGGCTGCGCCGCCGCGACATCTTCGCGCTTGCCTCCGGTCGCTGGGCCGACCCGCGCGCGCAGCTGCTGGACGGCCCGGCGTGGGAGGCCGCCCGCGGCCCGGTGCTCAACGCCCTGCAGCTCCCGCACGATTCCGACCCGCTGCTGGCCGAGCACGCGAGCGACCTCGACGCCGCGCTGCGCCACGTCGCGGGGCGCCTGATCGCCAACACCGAGGTCTCCATCGACGAGCAAGGCCGGTTGCACGCCGGGAAGATCGACGCCGTCTCCGATCCGCCGAGCCTGACCGACCTGCGGCGCCGGTGCGAGGCGATGCTCCCGCGGGTCGACATCGGCGAGGTGGTGCTGGAGGTGATGTCCTGGCACCCGGAGTTCGCGGCGGCGTTCACTCCGGCCTCGGGCGGCCAGGCCCGCCTGGACGACCTGTCGGTGAGCGTGGCGGCCGCGCTGACCGCGCACGCGCTCAACGTCGGGTTCACGCCGGTCCTCAGCCCCGGAGTGGCGGCGCTGACCCGGCACCGGATCAGCCACGTCGACCAGAACTACCTGCGCGCGGAGACCTACGCCGCAGCGAACGCCCCGCTCATCACCGCTCAGGCCGACATTCCGCTGGCCCAGGCGTGGGGTGGTGGGCTGCTCGCGGCGGTGGACGGTGTCCGGTTCGTGGTGCCGGTGCGCAGCATCGACGCCCGTCCCAACCCGCGCTACTTCGGGCGCAGGCGCGGGGTGACGCTGCTCAATCTGGTCAACGACCAGGCCGTCGGGCTGGCCGGGCTGGTCGTGTCGGGCACCCCGCGTGACTCGCTGCACGTGATCGACCTGATCTACCGCCAGGACGGCGGCCGCCGCCCGGAGGTCATCATCAGCGACACCGGCTCGTACAGCGACATGGTGTGCGGGCTGATGCGGCTGCTCGGGTTCGACTACCGCCCCCAGCTGGCCGACCTGCCCGACGCGAAGCTGTGGCGGATCAACCCGGGCGCGGACTATGGCCCGCTCGCCACCGCCGCCCGCGGGAAGATCGACCTCGGTCGGGTCAGGGCGCACTGGCCCGACCTGTTGCGCTTGGCCGGGTCCATCCACACCGGCGCGGTCAGCGCGCACGACGTGCTGCGGATGCTCGCCCACGGCGGCAACCCGACCCAGCTCGGTGAGGCCCTGGCCCACTACGGGCGGATCTTCAAGACCCTGCACGTGCTGTCGTATGTCGATCAAGCCCCGTACCGGGCGGAGATCAAGGGCATGCGCAACCTGCAAGAAGGCCGCCACGACCTGGCCCGGCACGTCTTCCACGGCCGCCGCGGCGATCTGCGCCGCGCCTACCACGAGGGCATGGAGGACCAGCTCGGCGCGCTCGGGCTGGTCCTGAACTGCATCACGCTGTGGAACACCGTCTACCTCGATGCCGCCCTCGCCCAACTGCGCCAGGAGGGCTGCCCAGTGCGCGGCGAGGACGTTGTACGGCTCTCGCCCTACATGCGCCGTCACCTCAACGTGCACGGGCACTACTCGTTCCAGCTCCCCGACCTCGCCGGGGCCCGCCGTACGCTGCGCGATCCCGACACCGGCGACGAGGACGAGGACCGTTGACCGCCGCTCTACCGGGCGTCGAGCCGCCGACATCGCGCCGCGCAGTGCTGACGTGATGGCGGCTCCGGCAGGTCGACCCCAGGTCCACATCGTCGCCGCCGCTCATGCTGCTGATCGTGCTGTGCACCGGAGGACACTAAACCGCTGTGACCGACCGTCACCGGTTCTCGGTGACGGTGGTCCGCAGGCGCCGACCTACGATCGCGCCTTGACCTGTCACGCCGCTGTCCACGCTGCAGCGCGAGGTACCCGGCGGCCGGTCGACGCCGGCAAAGCGCGGCGAGAATTTGCATCGGCTATTGACTATGACAGCGGCGGACGATGATAGCATCGTCGTATGACGATGCTGCGTGCCCGACCAAGCGTCTTCAGCGTATTCACGGCTCGTCTGCCGTTTCTGGGTCACACGAGCACGCCCGCGCTGCGTCACGTGCCCGGAACGCTGACAGCGTGTCGGACCGCGCGCGAGCGCCGGCGCCGCCGTAGCGGTCCTCACCCCGCTCGCGGTGCCCCACCGCTCGGTCGGCATGTCATGTCGTAGCTCACCGGGACCACGCTCCGCTGGAGCGGCGTGCCCGAACCGCCGTACCGCCCGCTCCCCGGCGGCCGACTCTCGCCGACCGAACGATGTCGGCGACCACCAAGAAGGCAGCAGCCATGGAACCCCTCACGTGGACCCTGCAGGCCATCGGCCTGTTCATGGTCACCAACATCGACGACGTCATCGTGCTGTCGCTGTTCTATGCCCGAGGTGCCGGCGTCCCGGGGACCACGGCCAGGATCCTCGGTGGTCAGTACCTCGGTTTCGGCGCCATCCTGGCCGCGGCGGTGCTCGTCGCCCTGGGCGCGCGCAGTTTCCTGCCCGAGGAGGTCATCCCGTACTTCGGCCTGATCCCGCTGGTCCTGGGCCTGCTCGCGGCCTGGCGGTCCTGGCGGTCCTGGTGTGACGGTGACGACGATGACGACGAGGGCAAGCTCAGCGGCAAGGCGCTCAGCGTGCCCGCCATCGCCGCGATCACCTTCGCCAACGGCGGGGACAACATCGGCGTCTACGTACCGGTCTTCGCCACCGTCGGCACCGGCGGCATCATCGCCTACTCGATCGTGTTCCTCGCCCTGGTCGCCGTGCTGGTCGCCGCGGCGCGCTTCGTCGCCACCCGCAAACCGATCGCCGAGGTGCTGGAGCGCTGGGAGCAGGTGCTGTTCCCGATCGTGCTGATCGGTCTGGGCATCGTCATCCTGGTCGAGGGCGGCGCCTTCGGCCTGTAGGTGCCGGCGTGCCGCGGCTGCGGTCTGTTGAGGCGGCGCATCCGCGTACTGCTGGCGGCACCGCCTCTCCGCGGCGAGACGGAGCCGGTGCGCTGTCATCGGCTCCGCCGTTTATCATCGCCTTATGCCGATTGCTGTCGCTGGTGCGAGGTCGGACGGGGACCCGAGCGATCGGGCGGAGTCGCGCCGATGAGTGCCTGGCCGAGATCACGCTCGGTCGCCACGGCCGGTGTCACGGCGGCGGTCGCTGTCCTGGTCGATGTGGTGACCAAGTGGCTGGCCGATACCCGACTGCCCGGCGCGCCGGTAGACCTCGGGATCGGGCGCCTACAGCTCAGCTACAACACCGGGGTGGCGTTCAGTCTGGGCGACGGGCTGCCGACCTGGGCCGTGCTCGCGCTGGCCGGGGTGATCACCAGTGGCGTGCTGGTCGCGATCGTCGCCGGCTGGCTGCGCCCGCCGGTGCCGGCGGGCCTCGTGCTGGGCGGTGCGATGGCCAACATCGTGGACCGGGCCGGGGACGGCGCGGTCACCGACTTCCTGTGGCTGGGCTGGTTCCCGACGTTCAACCTGGCCGACACCGCGATCACCCTCGGGGTGCTCGCCCTGCTGTGGGCGTCGTGGCGCACCGAGAACCGCAGCGTCGCAGGACACGCCACGGAGCAGGAATCGGCAGACCAGGGCGGCCCCCCTCGGACGGCACCTCGTGAACCCCACGGCACCTCGTGAGCGGCGGCCCTGGCGACCGCGCACCCGAACCAGCCGCCGACACTGCGGCGACCAGGGTGATGCGCGGGCCGGGTGCGATGCGTCAGCGGGCGGTGGGGGTGAGGAGCACGCCGCTGCGGGGGCGGGTCGGGACCCGGGACAGGTCGACCTCGAGGTCCTGGGGTGGCAGCGTGTAGTCCAGCCGGGCGAGCGTGCGGGTGGCGACGGCGATCATGGTGAGCACGACGTCCTCGCCGGGGCAGCGGTGCCCGGTGGCCACGTCGCCACCGCCCTGCGGTACCAGGGTGTCCGGGTCGACCGGGCCGGCGAGAAAGCGGTCGGGGTCGAAGCGGTCGGGGTCGGGCCAGTGCGTCGGGTCGTGGTCGGTGCCGTGCACGTCGAGCACCACCAGCCCGCCGCGCGGGACCGGGACGCCGAGGACGTCCTGGTCCTCGCGGGCCACGGCGGCGAGCACCGGCACGAACGGGTAGCGCCGGCGCACCTCCTGGGCGAACGCGGCGACAGCGCCCTGGTCGGGCTCGGTGTCGGCGAGGCGGTGGCGCCATTCGGGGTGCTCGTGCAGGGCCATGCCGGCGAAGGCCACGTACCAGGCCGCGGCCACGGTTGGGCGCACGAAGTTGAGCAGTGCGACGCCGGCGACGCGGGCGGGCAACGGCCGCCCGCGCAGGTCCCGGGCCGTCGCGACCGCGTGCAGCGCGGTACCGGGCGCCGGGTGGATCTGTCCGAGGCGGGCCCGGCGGACGAGCCCGGCCGCCCACCGGCCCAGCCGCGCGCGGGCGAGGGCGGCCCGGGCGAAGGGCCGCCCCGGCGTGCCGAACCCGTCGACGATGTCGGCGAGCTGCCGCGCCCGCCGGGGCAGCTCCGCGGACGCCATCGGGATCCCGGCCCACGGCAGCACGGCCGCGCCCAGGACCTGCACGGCCTCGTCGAACAGCCGCACCGGCGCCCCGCCCGCCCAGCGCCGGGTGACCGCCTGCCACTCCTGCTCGGCACACCGACCGAGGTCGGCCACCGCGTCGGCGGTGAGCACCCGCAGGTACAGCGCCTTGCGGTGGTGGTGCTCGGCATTGTCGAGGCCGTGCACCGTGTCCCGGCCGAACAGCACCAGCTTCAATGGGGCCGGCAGCGACCCGCGGCGGCGTAGCCGCGGATCGTAGAAGCGACGCACCCCGGCCGGGCCGTCGATCAGCACCGCGCGGCGGCCCAGCAGCCGGGTCGGTACCGCCCACGGGGCCGTCGGGGGGTCTGGCCGCAGCCCGCCGGCCCAGCGGTACCCCTGACGGAGCAGCTGCAGCGTCTGGTCCCTCACCACGTCCTGCACCTACCCCTCAACCTCGGGAATCCGTCCGGTGTTCACCGGCATCAGCCGCGATGTGCGGCGTCGAGCGGTTGCGGGCGCGTCGGCGCCGACGGCGGGAGCACCGTGGCGGCGGTGGGAGACAGCGCGCGGGTGCGGCCGGCGCGCACCCCGTTGGCGATGACCAGGATCTCGGCGAGCTCGTGCACGGCGACGACCGCGGCCAGGCCGAGCACGCCGAGCAGGGCCAGCGGCATCAGTCCGACGATGATGGCCAGCGACAGCCCGACGTTCTGCAGCATGATCCGCCGGGCTCGTCGGGCGTGGTCGAGGGCCTGGGGCAGGTGGCGCAGGTCCTCACCCATCAGGGCGACGTCGGCGGTTTCGATGGCCACGTCGGTGCCCATCGCGCCCATGGCGATGCCCAGATCCGCGGTGGCCAGCGCGGGGGCGTCGTTGACGCCGTCGCCGACCATCGCGGTGGGCCGTTCGGCGCGCATCGTCGCGATGAGTGCAGCCTTGTCCTCAGGTCGCAGCTCGGCGTGCACGTCACGGATGCCGGCCTGCGCGGCGAGCGCGGCGGCGGTGGCGTGGTTGTCCCCGGTGAGCATCGCGACCCGGTAGCCGTCGCGCTGCAGGTGGGCGACGACCTCGGCGGCCTCGGGCCGCAGCTCGTCGCGCACGGCGACCGCGCCGAGGACCGTCCCGTCGGCTTCGACGAGCACCGCGGTCGCCCCGGCCTCCTGCATGCCGCGCACCGGCCCGGCCAGGTCACCGGGGTCGATCCAGCCCGGCCGGCCCAGCCGCAGCGCACGCCCGTCCAGGCGGCCGGTGAGCCCGGCGCCGGGCACGGCCTCGACGTCGGCGGCCGGGGTGGGCTGGTCGACCGCGGCCAGGATCGCGCGGGCCAGGGGGTGCTCGCTGCGCGCCTCCAGCGCGGCGGCCAGCGCGAGGACCTGCTCGCGGGTGGCGCCACCGGTGGTGGCGACCTCGATCACGACGGGCCGGTTGCGGGTCAGGGTGCCGGTCTTGTCCAGGGCGACCTGGCGCACGGCGCCCAGGGCCTCGAGCGCGGCGCCGCCCTTGACCAGCACCCCCATCTTGCTCGCCGCGCCGACCGCGGCGACCACGGTCACCGGGATCGAGATCGCCAGCGCGCACGGTGACGCGGCGACCAGCACGACCAGCGCGCGTTCGATCCACACCAGCGGGTCACCGAACACGCTGCCCACCACGGCGATCAGTGCGGCGGCGACCAGCACGCCCGGGACCAGTGGACGCGCGATCCGGTCGGCGAGGCGCTGCGCGGCGCCCTTGCGGGACTGCTCGGCCTCCACGATCGCCACGATCCGGGCCAGCGAGTTGTCCGCGGCGGTGCTGGTGACCTGCACCTCCAGCACGCCGGTGCCGTTGATCGACCCGGCGTACACCTCGTCGCCGGGGCCGGCCTCGACCGGCACCGACTCCCCGGTGATCGCCGAGACGTCCAGCGCGGTCCGCCCGGTCCCGACGGTCCCGTCGGTGGCCAGGCGCTCCCCGGGGCGCACCAGCATGGTGTCCCCGACCCGCAGCTCGCCCGGAGCGACCACGATCTCCAGGCCGCCGCGCAGCACGGTGGCCTGCTCGGGGACCAGCGAGAGCAGCGCGCGCAGGCCGCGGCGGGTCCGGGCGATCGAGTACTCCTCCAGGCCCTCGCTGATGGAGAACAGGAACGCCAGCATCGCGGCCTCGCCGACCTCGCCGAGCGCGACGGCGCCGACCGCGGCGATGGTCATCAGGGTGCCTACCCCGATCTTGCCCTTGGCCAGGCGGCGCAGTGTGGACGGCACGAACGTCCACGCCCCCACCGCTAGCGCGAGGACCTGCAGGGCGAGCTCCACCGGCGCCGGCCCACCGGACCAGCCCACGACCAGCGACGCGCCGAGCAGCACCCCGGCCACCGCGGCGGCGCGCAGCTCGGAGACCTCCCACAACCGCTCCGGCTCCCGCTCCGCCACGACCTCACCGGTCTCGGCGTCGACGCGGGGCTCATCGGGGCCGCACCCGCACGCGTCACTCACCGCGCACCCCCACGGTGCCGGTACCGAAGTTCGGGCACAGCGCCACGGCCGACCCGGTCGCCCCCAACAACCTCTCCGCGGCGGCGAGCAGGTCCAGCAGCTCCGGGCGGGTCAGCGAGTAGAACATCTGCCGGCCCTCCGGACGGCCCATCACCAGGCCGCAGTCGCGCAGGCACGCCAGGTGCGCCGACACCGTCGACTGCGCCGACCCGAGCCGCTCGGTCAGATCCACCACCCGCGCCTCGCCCCGGGCGAGGTGCTGCACGATCGCGAGCCGGGTCGGGTCGGACAGGCTGTGGAACAACGCCGCAGCCGGCATCAACTCCTGGCGCGGGGACACCGCCACCGCATCTGGCATCGTCATGCGGCGATGATAACGCATGTGGCCCATGTTCGGCGCCAGCTTTTCGACGCCCTCGATCGTCGCAGCCCTGGACACCGCCGCGACACCTCTGGTATCCATCGCTAGCCAACGATGTAACCGCATATCGTCGATAACTGGGAGGTCTGTCGTGTTGATGAACCGGGTGGAAACGGCCCTGGTGAACAGCCCGCCGCGGCGCGCGTTGCAGCGGTTCTACGAGACCCCGACGCTGCTGCGGCTGGGCGGGGCACTATCCCCGGACGCGCGGGTGCTCGAGGTGGGGTGCGGGGCGGGGTACGGCACCGAGCTGATCCTGCGCCGGTTCGCCGCGGCTCGTGTGGACGCGATCGACCTGGACCCGGCCATGGTCACTCGGGCGAAGCGCCGGCTGGCTGGTTACGGGGAGCGGGTGCGGCTGGCCACCGGCGACATGACCGACCTGCGCACCGCCCTGGACGCCGAGGACAACAGCTACGACGCGGTGTTCGACTTCGCGATCGTGCACCACGTCCCGGACTGGCGAGCGGCGCTGGCGGAGATCGTTCGGGTGCTCAAGCCGGGCGGGCGGTTCTACTTCGACGAGGTCACCGCCGCCGCGCTGGCCACCCGCGGCTACCGGTGGCTGTTCGACCACCCCACCGAGGACCGGTTCACCGCGAGCGAGTTCGTCGCCGAACTGGAGCGCCAGGGACTGCAGGTCGGGTCCCGGTGGCGCACCCGGGTTCGCGGGCACTACCTGCTCGGGGTGGCCCAGCGCCCGTACAGCGACGCCGCACCGCGGTGAGCCCCGCCGGCGAGGACGGGGCGTTGCGGCTGCTGCTCGACGCCCGCCGGACCTACCGACACGGCCCGGAGGCGATCGACGCCCGCCAACGCGCCCGCCTGGCCGAGCTCGTGGACTTCGCCCGCGGCCACGGCAGCGTGTACCGCGAGCTCTACCAGGACCTGCCCGGCCGGGTGGAGGACCCGCGCCTGCTGCCGGTCACCAGCAAGGCGGCACTGATGGCACGGTTCGACGACTGGGTCACCGACCCGCGCGCGAGCAGGGAGCGGGTGCAGGCGTTCGTGGCCGACCCCGCCCAGATCGGCCAGCCGTTCCTCGCCATCCCACCCGGCTACCGCGGCGGTTCCCGAGCCGGCTACACGGTGGCGACCACGTCGGGTACCACCGGCACGCGGGGGATGTTCCTGCTCGACGAGCGGGCACTCGCGGTGACCACCGCGCTGAGCTCGCGCATGCTCAGCACCTGGCTGAACGCGAGCGCGCTGCCCCGGCTGATCGCCGGGCGGGGACGACTGGCGATGGTCACCGCCACCGGCGGGCACTTCGCCTCCACCGCCGCGGCCGCCCGCCTGCGCCGCACCAGACGCGGCCGCCGCCGGGTCCAGGCGCTGTCGGTACACACCCCGCTGCCGGAACTGGTGACCCAGCTCAACGCGTTCCCACCCGCCGTGCTCGCCCCCTACGCCACCACCGCGGCGCTGCTGGCCACCGAACAACAGGCCGGGCGGCTGCGGATCCGCCCCGCCCTGGTCGCGCTCGCCGCCGAAGGCCTGCCCGACCCAGAGATCGCGCGGATCGCCACCGCGTTCGGCTCCGCGGTGGGCAACTCCTACGCCGCGACCGAGTGCCCGTTCCTGTCCTACAGCTGCCACCACGGCTGGCTGCACGTCAACGCCGACTGGGCCATCCTCGAACCCGTCGACGCCGACCACCGGCCCACCCCGCCCGGCCAGCAGTCCCACACCGTGCTGCTGACCAACCTGGCCAACCGGGCCCAGTCGATCCTGCGCTACGACCTCGGCGACAGCGTCCTGGCCCGCCCCGACCCCTGCGACTGCGGCAGCCCACTGCCCGCGATCCGGGTGCAGGGCCGCACCGCGGACCTACTCACCCTCCCCACCACCCACGGCACCACCGTGACACTCACCCCGCTGACCCTCTCGACCCGCCTGGACCGGCTGCCCTCCGTGGCGCTGTTCCAGATCCTGCAGATCTCCCCGACCGAGCTCTCGGTGCGAATCCAGCCCGCACCCGGCGCCACCCCGCAGCAGGCCTGGGCCCACGTGCACCGCGAACTCACCGACCTGCTCGCCGCCCACGGCCTCGCCCAGATCACCGTTCGACGCGCCGAGCAGCTCCCCCCACCCGCCACCGGCGGCAAGTACCGACTGGTTCAACCGCTGGCCGACACACCGGGCTGACCACGCCACACGTGGCGTCGACCGACCATGCGCTGTCGGCTGCTCGGCCGTACCCTCTCACGATCTTCTCTCCGGTCGACGACGCAGGCGTCGCGGCGCACGGATCGCGACCTCGTCTCGTAGACCGAACCCCCACCGGGACACCCCGGCCCCGCCCGCGAACCGAAGATCGCTGCTGCTCGGCGATTCCCGTAAGACCCGCCCGATGAAATGCCCGATGAAGGGGCGCTTACTGGGACACTCGCACGGTGAGCGGACTACTGATCGGCTACGCCCGGGTCTCCACCGACGAACAAGACCTCACCGCCCAACGCGACGCCCTCACCACCCTCGGCGTTGCGCCCGAGCGGATCTACGTCGATCACGGCCTGACCGGAACCAACCGGGCCCGGCCCGGGCTGCGCGAGGCGATGGCCGCGTGCCGCGGCGGCGACGTGCTGGTCGTGACCAAACTCGACCGGCTCGCCCGGTCGCTGCCCGACGCCCGCGACATCGTCGCCGAGCTCACCGCCCGCGAGGTCAAGCTCAGCCTCGGCGGGTCGGTCCACGACCCGACCGACCCGGTCGGCAGATTGTTGTTCAACGTGCTGGCCATGGTCGCCGAGTTCGAGTCAGACCTGATCAAGATGAGGACCCGGGAGGGCATGAAGGTCGCCCGCGCCAAGGGCCGGCTGCGTGGCAAGAAGCCCAAGCTCAGCCCGCGCCAGGAGTCCCACCTCGTCGAGCTGCACCACGCCGGCGCGCATACCAGCGCCGAGCTCGCGGAGCTGTTCTCCGTCGCCCGCTCCACCGTCTACCGGGCGATCGAGCGCGCACGCCCAGCTGCACCGTCCGCGTCCTGACGTCCTGCTCTGCCCCTCGGGTCAGCTTCGCGGAGTGCCGGGCCCAGTAGCGACCGCGCCAGCGCTACCGATGGAACCCGTTCCGTTGTTCCTCATGGGCCGGAGTAGCGGCGGTGCCGCTTCCACAACGTCTGCCACGGCCCGAACTCGGACGGGACATCCCGCCAGGCCAGGCCGCACCGGTATCGGTAGATGATGCCCTCGAGTACTCGACGGTTGTCTCGAAACGGGCGCCCGCGACGACCCTCCGACGAGGGCAGGAGCGGGGCCAGCCGGGCCCACTGAACGTCGGTCAGGACCGCAGTGCGCGACACCGCTACAGCATCGCGCACCCCGACCCACCTATTTCGGAGACACGCCCTAGCGCGCCGGCAACGTGAGCAGACGTTCCCGGATCATTCGGTTGGCTTTCGCGGCGGTGAGGGGTCCCAGGGCTGTAAGCGGGGTATCCAGCGCGGGACGTTGTCCCGATAGCGCGCGTGGTCGTCGCCGAACCGGTGGGCTAGCCGCGGGCTAGCCGCGGTTCCTCAACACGGGGGACCATGATGGTGACGAAGAGCGCGAACACGACAAGCCATGCCAGGAGGCTCAGGGACCGCGTTGCGATCGTCTCGCCGACGAGGATGGCCAGGACTCCACTGAACATCGGGTGGCGCACGTGTCGATAGGGCCCGTGCACTACCAGGGTGCGCGGTGGGTCCTGTGGCGACAATGTTCCCTCGCCCTCCCGGGCGAAGAGCCTGATCGTCCAGGCGAGCATCGCGACACCGCCCGCGATCAGCAGGGCGCCGGCAGTCAGGGCCAGGTAGCCGAGTACCGGACTGAGATCGACCCGGAGCGGAACCCATGATCGTTACGATCACCAGTGGAATGATGATCGTGATCGTGATCGTGACCGTTACCGGACCGAGCAGTATCGCCCGTAGATGCTGTACCAGCATGGTGCTGACCCCCTGGTCACATGTTCAGAGCCCAAGGGCGGGACGCGAGACCCCGCCCCTATGACCGAACGCCGATCCAACGCGGAACCTGGCTGCACAGGCGCCCGTAGGCCGTTCCGAACTGTCGCCGGAGGTGGCTTTCCTCGACCGCTACCCAGGCGCGCATCACTACGGTCAGTTCGATGGCCAGCAGCGCGGCCGCGGTGAGCCTCGGGCGACGGCGAGCCCGGCCGTGGCGGCCACGAAGCCCGTGTACCGGGGGTTGCGGCTGTAGTGGTAGATCCCACTGGTGATCAGCTCACCGGTCTCGCCGCCGTTGAGCTACTGCGGGCTGTCGAACGGCGTCATGCCGGCTCCTGCGAGAGTCGTCCCGCGGCGGCCGGTCGGCACGTCGCGGTGGCGGGCGAGGGACTCGGTGAGCAGGACTCCGAACGTCGCGTAGGCAGCCCACATCATCATCTGGGTTCCCCGCCGCAGGGTTCCGTTGCGGTCGAGCTCGTTCTGCATCCGGTGAAGAAGCGGGATCACGGCAACCGTGAGGACGGTGTTGGCCAGCCGTGCCGCCCGGTCGGCCGTGGTCATGGGTGAGACCTCTGGTGTGCCTGTATCTCTTGTTCAGCAGCGGACGGTTCGGGGCTGCAGCATGCGCATCCGTCCGCACAACCGCTCTGGTGCGGCGGCTGTGCCGGAGCGGATCCCGGATCGGCGTCGAGCGGCGACGGTCCGGTGGCCACCGTGTGGGGTGTGGCCGGTCGGGGTGCCGGCGCGCAGCAGGGGTCGTCCGGTTCCGGCGCGGGCTCGACCGCGATGTGGTGTCGCCCCGAGGTGGCCGGAGCGGCGGTCAGACCGGGCAGGGGCCGTGTCCGCGCGGCGCGGACGGCGTTGAGGATAACCAGCACTTCGGCGGCCTCGTGGATCACGACGACGGTGGCCAGGCCCAGGACGCCGAACGCGGCGAGCGGGATCAGCGTGCCGATGATCAGCAGTGAGAAGCCGACGTTCTGCAGCATGATCGTGCGCGCGTGGCGGGCGTGGGCGAGGTTCTGCGGGAGGTGGCGCAGGTCCTCACCCATCAGCGCGACGTCGGCGGTCTCGATGGCGACGTCAGTGCCCATGGCGCCCATCGCGATGCCGACATCGGCGGTGGCCAGCGCCGGGGCGTCGTTGACGCCGTCACCGACCATCGCGATCCGGCGACCCCGGGCGATCTCGGGCAGCAGACGAGCCTTGTCCTCCGGGCGCAGTTCCGCGTGCACGACGCCGATCCCAGCCTGCTGGCCGAGCATGGCCGCGGTGCGCCGGTTGTCGCCGGTGAGCATGGCGACGTCAATCCCGAGCGCGCGCATGCGGCGAACGGCTTCGACGGCTTCGGGGCGCAGCTCGTCCCGGACGGCGACGGCGCCGAGCAGCGTGCCGCCGCGCTCGAGGAGTACGACCGTCGCCCCCTGGTCCTGCAACCGCGCGACGTCCTCGGCCAACAGGCCGGCGTCGACCCAGCCGGGCCTGCCCAGCCGCAGCTCGACCCCGTCGCGGACGCCGATCAGGCCGTGCCCGGGCACGGCGGTGACGTCGTCGGCGGGCCGTACCGCGACCGACCACGGTGCCGCCTCGGCGGCGGTGAGGACCGCCCGGGCCAGCGGGTGCTCGCTCCGGGATTCCAGCGCGGCGGCGGTGGCCAGCACGTCGGTGCGGTCCTCGCCGGGCGCGGCGAGAACCTCGACCACCTCGGGACTGTTGCGGGTCAGGGTGCCGGTCTTGTCGAGGGCGACGGCGCGGATCCGGCCGAGCTCCTCCAGCGCCGCACCACCCTTGACCAGCGCGCCGTGCCGGCTCGACGCGCCGATCGCGGCGACCACGGTCAGCGGTACCGAGATCGCCAGCGCGCACGGTGACGCAGCCACGAGCACGACCAGGGCTCGTTCGAGCCAGAGCACCGGGTCGCCGAACAGCGCGCCCAGCCCGGCGATCAGAACGGCCAGGACCATGATCGCAGGAACCAGCGGGCGAGCGATCCGGTCGGCGAGGCGCTGACCGGAGCCCTTGCGCTCCTGGGCCTGCTCGACGATGTGCACGATCCGCGCCAGCGAGCTGTCCGAGGCCGGGGCGCTGACCACGACCTCGATCGCGCCACCGCCGTTGATCGTCCCGGCGTAGAGGTCGTCACCCGGTCCCGCCTCGATCGGGACCGACTCACCGGTGATCGCGGAGGTGTCCAGGCTGGTCCGCCCGGTCCGGATGGTGCCGTCGGTCGCGGCCCGCTCGCCGGGGCGCACGATCAGGACGTCGCCGACGACGAGGTCGTCAGGGGAGACGGTGACCTCGTCGCCGTCACGCAGCACCGAGGCGGTCGGGGGGACCAGCCCGAGCAGGGCACGCAGGCCGCGGCGGGTCCGGGTCACAGCATGGTGCTCGAGCCCTTCGGCGATGGAGAACAGGATCCCGAGCAGGGCGGCCTCGGCGATCTGTCCGAGTGCGACGGCGCCGATCACGGCGATCGTCATCAGGGTGCCGACACCGATCCGGCCGTGGCGCAGATTGCGTAGCGCGTCGGGCACGAACGTCGACGCCGCGACCACGGCCGCGACCAACTCGACCCCGCCGATCAGCAGCGCCGGCCCACCGGCGACGAGATCGATCACCCAGGCGGCGGCGAGTAGCACCGCAGCGACCGCGGCGAGCTGCAGCTCACGGACCTGCCAGATACGGCCGGGCCCCTCGTCGCCCCCGGCAGCGCTGTCGTTCGCGGGTGCGGGTGCAGTGCCGGACTCAGACACGATCCGCTCCTTCCAGCACCGCGTCGCCGTCGCCATCGGTGTCGACGGCTGTGCCGTTGTCGACCTCGACCAGCACCGACAGGACGGCGCGTCCCCGGTCGGAGAGCTGGTACATCACCATCCGGCCGTCCCGGCGCGAGGTCACAACCCCGACCGTGCGCAGCTGGCGCAGGTGATGTGACACCAGGGCCTGCGACGCACCGACGACCCAGGCGGTGTCGCACACGCACAGCTCGGCACCCTGGAGAAGGGCGGCCGCGATCCGCAGCCGGGTGGAATCCCCGAGCCCGCGGGCCATACCGGCCGCCGGTTCGACACGAGTGCTGTCCGGCAGTGCGGCACGGATCCGTTCGGCGTGCGGAAGATCGAGACAGAGCAGGTCACATGCGTCATCCATGGCCATACAAACATTCTAACGGCCATCGATATGTTTGGGTAGTGCTGCCCGAAGGTCCGGCGCACTCGATATCCTCGACCCGCAACGACTGGACCGGCGATAAATTGAGGGCCAGGCCGTCCTCGCGGTCGGTGAGGACGCGTTCCCGGGAGCGGCACGCGGTGCGGCGCGCGCGTTTCGTCTCCGCAGGGGCTGGAGGACAACCTGGCCCGGCCGTGGCAACTCATTGACCTGGCCGACCCCGGCAACGGCTGACCGCGGGGTCGCGGGGTCACCGCATCCGACACCGCAAGGCCCGTCGACTTCCCGAGAGTCAGACATCCCATGGTCGCGGCCGTCACGACTGCGGCGGTCGATCCGGCAGGGCCCGGTCTAGCGCAACCAGCAGTAGCACGACGCCAGCGCCGATCAGCCAGGGATTGGCGAGCTCGGAGCCGGCCGCTCCTAGCGCCCCGGCGGCGAGCAACGCCGGCCCCGCGCAGCAACATCACCAGCCGCACGAGCAGGGCGGCGACACCCAAACGCCGCGGGCCCCGCCAGCGCGCTCGACCTCGGTGTGTTCGGTGTCGGCGCGTTCGGTGTCGGAGCCGCTGGTGGGGCCGCGGTCGGGTCGGTCGGCAGGTATGAAGGATCCTGGTCCCCAGCGAGGTCAGGGCGGGATCGAGTCAGGGGCGGGGGTCGATGCGCGCGCACGCCGAGAGCGCGGAGCAGTTGTCCGCGGCCAGCGAGCGGGCCAGCACCACCAGGTCGGCCACTCGCGGGTCGGCCACCCGGTAGTGGGAGAACCGGCCCTCGCGGCGCACCGCGACGTAGCCACAGTCGGCCAGACACGCCAGGTGCGTCGACACCCGCCCCTGGGCCAGCCCGACGTGCGCGACGCACTCGCTGACGGTGTGCTCGCCGGCGAGCAGGAACTCCAACAGCCGCAGCCGGGTCGGGTCACCCAACGCGCGGAAGAACTTCGCCACCACCCCCGCCTGCTCGCCGGCCTGCCCGAGCAGCGGGGGCGCCGACACCTCGGCGCCCGCCACCGGTGCTGGGACCTCGCCGCCTGTCTGCGCGGCCGGCTCGGTCGGCGGGCCTGGTGCCGTCCTCGAGCTGGTGACCATCCGCTGCGCTCCCTCCATCGTGTCATGCATCCGCCTTGACGGATGCCACTACGCTAGCATGTATTCGTCTAGCCGGATTGGACGGTTCAGACGAGCTCAACGGAGGTCAGGAGGCCCCGACGTGGACGACGACGTGGAGGACACCGCAGCGCTGGACCTGGTGGTGATCGGCTCGGGTGGGGCGGCGATGGCCGCCGCGATTGCCGCCCGCGGCGCCGGCAAGACCGTGGTGCTGGTCGAGCACGCAACCCTGGGCGGGACCTGCGTCAACGTGGGGTGTGTGCCGTCGAAGACGTTGCTGGCCGCGGCCGGGGCGCGGCACGGCGCGCTGGGCAACCCGTTTCCCGGTGCCCCGACCTCGTCCGGGCCGGTGGACCTGGGCGCGTTGGTGGAGCAGAAGGACGAGCTGACCGGACGGCTGCGCCAGGCCAAGTACGCCGACGTAGCCGCCGCCCACGGCTTCGAGGTCCGCCCCGGGCACGCCCGCTTCGCCGACCCCGACACCCTGCTCGTGGACGATGAACCGCTGGCTGCGCACGCCTACCTGATCGCCACCGGGTCCGAGCCCTCCCGCCCGCCGCTGCCCGGCCTAGACGAGGTGGACTGGTTGAGCTCGACCACGGCGATGGAGCAGACCGAGCTGCCCGAGTCGCTGGTGGTCATCGGCGGAGGCTATGTGGGGATGGAGCAGGCCCAGCTGTTCGCCCACCTCGGCGCCCAGGTCACCCTCGTGGGACGCCTCGCGCCGACGGCTGAGCCCGAACTCGCTGACACGCTGCGCCGGGTGTTCGCCGACGACTCGATCACCGTCATCGAGGACCGGGCGGTGCAGGTCGACGTCGGTACCGGCGAGGCGACGGTGGTGACCGGAGGCAGGCAGCGCGCCAGCGGGGCCCGGCTGCTGGTCGCGACCGGGCGCACCCCGCGCACCAACGGGCTGGGCCTGGACGCGGCGGGGGTGCAGACCGACGAGCGGGGTTTCGTCGCCGTCGACGAGGCCCAGCGCAGCTCCAACCCGCGGGTGTTCGCCGCCGGGGACGTGTCCGGGGCGCCGCAGTACGTCTACGTTGCCGCCGCCACCGGACGCGTGGCGGCGCTCAACGCCACTGACGCCGCCGGGCCCCGCCCGGCCATCGTCGACTACACCGGGCTGCCCGCGGTCGTGTTCACTCGTCCCCAGCTGGCCTCCGCCGGGCTCAGCGAGACCCAGGCGCTGGCCGCCGGGTACCGCTGCGACTGCCGGGTGCTGGACCTGGCCGATGTGCCCCGGGCGCTGGCCAACCGCGACACCCGCGGGGTGATCAAGGTGGTGGCCGACGCCGAGAGCGGGCGGATGCTTGGGGTGCACGCGGCCGCCGAGGCGGCCGGGGAGATCATGCTCGCCGCCACCTACGCGATCACCGCCGGCATGACCGTCGACGACGTCGCCGACACCTGGGCGCCGTACCTGACCATGGCCGAGGGCCTGCGCATCGCCGCCGGACAGTTCCGCAACCAGATGCCCACCTCCTGCTGCGCCTGACCCCCAGCCCACCCCTCCCCGATCCCCTCGTCGGAAGGGACGTTTCTGTCATGAGCATCGACGCCGAGCATCTCGCCACCCGGCTCAGCGAGACCATCTGCTCCACTCCCGGCGCCGCCGGGGACGCGATGGGCTGGCTGTGGCCGGCGCTGCTGCGTGAGCTGGCCCGCGGGCATCCGGTCACCGTCGACGACCTCGCCCACACCACCGGGCGCGGCGCCGGGGAGGTCCGCGACGGACTGGCCGGGCTCTCGGACACCGAGTACGACGAGCACGGCGCGGTGGTCGGGCACGGCATCACCCTGCGCGAGACCCCGCACCAGTTCACCGTCGCTGGCCAGGCGCTCTACACCTGGTGCGCCCTGGACACCCTGATCTTCCCCACCGTGCTGGGCCGCCCCGCGCAGGTCGTCTCCCCCACTCCGGGCAGCGGCGAGCTCGTGGCGCTCAGCGTCGATCCCGACAGCGGGGTCACCGCACTGCAGCTGATCGAGACACAGTCCTATCTCCAAGGAGATACGGCAGGACCCCAAAGTGTCATACCCCCTCAGGGTATTGAACAGGCGTGGTGTCGCTGATGCTGTGCCCGCGGCGCGGGTCGAAGCCCGATCCTCCGCCGGACAAGGGGTGCGGTGGTCCGATCACGGGTATTGCCGAGACCCGTTGGCTCCAGACTTGTCGGCTCCGCGCAGAACCTGGTAGTACGTGTCGCCGCGGAATCGGACGGGCCGCACGATGCGGCCGTCTGCGCGCCTGCGAACCTGGAGTCGCGATCGTTGCTGCTGGGTGCGTGCCGTAGCCCGTCGCCATCGGCCGAGCGCGTCTCCGCACAGGGCCGGGAGTCGCTGTGTTCCGGTCACGATGTACCTCGCGGATCGTGTGCGTTGGTAGAGCCGATACGCCGCCGCAGCAGCCGCGCCGCGCGATGCTCAGACCCAGCTCGTCCAGTTGTGCTGCTCGACACCGACGGCGCAACGGGCTCGCGTGGCGTGACCTCGTCCCTGACCGGTGCGGACTGGTCAGCCGAGCGGAGATGGGCCGGCTCGGTTCCAGTACTGGCAGTCGAGCCTGGCGTGGCAGGGACGCCTCTCTCGGCTGGCAGCCGGCCGTCGAGTTCCGCGCGCGGCACTCGAGCGTCGAACGCGACGAGCTCGAGGCCGTGCTCGACGACGGCGGACTGCTCCAGCCAGCGGCCCGTGCGAACCACGGAGAAGGTGATGCCGTTGTCCGCGGTGAGCGCCGCGCCGCGGAGGACGGCGGTGGCGTGGTCGAGGACATGTCGGGACCCGAGGGAGCCGGTTGGCATGCCGGTGTCGTGGAGGCTGAGGAGGAACCGGTCGAGAAGCATGTCGGGACTGAAGCCGGGAGCACCGGTCCAGGTCACCAGCAGTGACGTCGTCTGGGGCGTCGATGTGCGACCTGCCCGGCTGAGAACCTGCCGGCGACCTTGTCCGTTCAGCAGTGAATCGCTCCGCAGGACCGAGAGCACGGTGTCTCGTATCCAGCGGAAGCGGTCAGAGTCGTCGTGCATGAATGCTGCTCCATGTTGTCGATACCCGCGAGCGGCCGCCGGATCCGAGGAGGATGGGGCAGCAGCGGGCGAAGGTTGAGAGGCAGGCGGTGATCCGCGACGGCCTCGTGGCTGCCGATACCGGCGACCGTTGCGACGTGGCCCGTGATCTCAGGTGGGGTCGTGGCTGTCCGGCCTAGCCATTTGCGAGTCGGTCGGACGACAGCGACGTGTGCGATGGGCTGGGGCGAGGCAGTCAGCGATGGCGTCGAGGTGTGCCTCAGCCTCGGCTGCGGGGTGCGGGTCGCGACCCGTTCGACTCTGGCGAAGGATGATGCCGGCCGGTAGCCGCGGTTCTGAGCGGCGTTACCCGGTTCCCGCGTGGTCGCTGCTCAGAGGGTGTCGAAGGCGCAGTCGGTGCAGAGCCCGTCCGGCCACTGAGCCCCGGGCGGCGACCGAGCGTCGCGAGAGCACTCAGCAGCCGGGAGCCCCAGCGCCCGGGGGCCCCCGACGAGCTGACTGCAACCTCCAACCGCACCAACGCAGCATCGATCCGTGTCGGCGCACCCGGGGCAGGCGCACGCCGGGGCGTCGCACCGATCGGCTGCGCTGGGCCAGGCGGGGAAATCGCGCTCGCAAGTAGCCGACCACCAGGTCCGCGGCAGCGCCGCAGATCAGGACCATCGCGACGATCAGCACAGTGGCGGCGAGCTGGGTTCCGGTCACCCCATCCGGAACGAGGCCGTGCCAGACACCAGCCGGTGCCGGCCACTCAAGCCCAGATCCTTCAGCCGAGCGCCCCAGCCACTTGCCCGCGAGATGCAGGGCGGGCTGGGCGACGATGGTCGCGTTGAGAAGGCTCAACAGACCGCGGAATCGCGGCGCGATCCACCGGCGCAGCCCGGTGACGGCCCCGACCAGTACCACGAGGGCAAGGGTGTGGATCGGGTGTTCGCCGGCGAGCACATCAACCACCAGTGCCGCCCCGACCGTGGCGATCACACCACAGGTCATGGCGCCTCGCGACTGCGGTACGCCGCCGACGCACGCGGTCCTCGTTCGGGACTGCGCGACCGCTGCCATGCCCACCACTCTCCCTCTGGGCCCTGTGACAACGCTGAGAGACCGTGCCGGGAAGTCGACGCGAACAACCTGAGGTGGTGTTCCGGCCGTGCCGTTCCCGGCTACGGCGCGGGACGAGGGCCCGCGCCGCTGAGCGGCCCCAGTGGGCACCACAGAACGTACGGCGACGCACCGAGCCACACCGGCCCCATCACGCCGTCGCACGTGCGCATGGGTCGGGCGGTGGGCGGCCGTCGCCGATGACGGACGCACCGCCGCCGAGTCGCGCTGTTAGCCGAGCATCTCCTGCATCTGAGTGATCTCGGTCTGCTGGGCATCGATGATCGTCTGGGCGAGCGCCTTCGCCTCCGGGTTGCGCCCGTCGCGCAGCTCCGTCTGCGCCATCTGCACGGCACCCTCGTGGTGAGCGATCATCATCTGCAGCCACATCCGGTCGAACTCGACACCGGATGCCTGCTCGAGCTGCTGCATCTGCTGATCACTCATCATGCCCGACATCCCGGACATGCCGTTCTGCTCCATCCCGGGCATGTTGTGTTCCTGGCTCATGTTCGGCATGCCGCCGGACTCGGGCGCGCCCCATGCGGCGAGGAAGCCCTGCAGCTGCTGGATCTCGGGACCCTGCGCCTGCTGGATCGCGGTGGCGAGCTGCTTGACCTGGTCGCTCTCGGCACGGTCGGCCGCCAGATTGGCCATGTCGACCGCCTGCCGGTGGTGCGGGATCATGCCCTGGGCGAAAGCGATGTCGGCCTCGTTGTGATCGGCGGAAACCTGCTGGCCCGCCGCGGACGAGGTCGGCGCGGGCGGTGCCTGGCCGGCCGAGCCGGTGGCCTCCCCACCGCCGCACGCGGACAGGGCGAGGGCCGCGGTGACCGCCGTCGTGGCGAGCGCCATCTTCTTGATCTTCATGGTGGACTCCCTTGCATGTGACCGGTCGTGAGCTGGTGGAATCCAGCGCTCTTCCGCGCTGGGGGCCGATCAGCTCCGCATCACGCACAGCTGGGCAAGACGACGAGACATAGGTGGCGGTCTGGCAACAGACCACCGTCGAAGTGAGCTCCGGACGGGTGCGACCAGCGAACCGAGCATGGGGCCACCGAGGCGGAGCCCGGCAGCGAGAAGGAGCACACCGAGGGAGGTCAGGATGGCCAGGCACAAGTGCAAGGCGTGCTCCGGATCCGACCGGGCGCCATGGTCGCCGGGCACGTCAGCCGGGTCGTGGCCGGGTAACGTCAGGTCGGAGATCGCAGGGATCCCGGCAGCACCATCCGACGGGACGGCGGCCGTGGTCGCGGCGTGCCCGGTCTCGCCCGGCGGGGCGGCCACGAACGCGTGCATGCCCAGCAGCGCGAGCAACACGGGCACGATGAGCAGCAACCGCAGCTCAACCCGTTGATTACTCACCCCGGCCACGGTACCGACGGTGAAGCATGTCGACTTCGGGGGCTCACACAACGGTGTTCAACACCACCCCACCGCCGAGGCCGAGCAGCAGCGACAGCGCGGCGGCACCGAGCGCGGTCCCACGCGCCCAGCCACGAGCCCGGGTCACCGGCCGCTCGTGGTCGGGGCCCGGTTCGCCGAAGGCGGGCGCGATCCAGCGCAGGTAGTAGAACAGCGACGCGACGGTGTTGACCACGGCGAGCGCGACCAACCAGACCAGCCCCCCGTCCACGGTCGCGGTGAACACGACGAGCTTGCCGAGGAACACCGCGGTCGGCGGAGTCCCGACCAACCCCAGCAGCGCGACCACCAGCGCGATCGCGAGTGGCGGGTCCCGGCGGAACAGTCCCCGGTGGCCGGCGAGGGTGCGCTGCCCGGTGGCGGCGACGACGGCGAACGCGGCGATGTTGGTGATGGCGTAAGCGGCCAGGTAGAACAGCAGCGCCGGCTGCGCCAGCGGGGCGCGTCCGGCGACGGCGAGGGCCATGAGCATGTAGCCGACCTGCGAGATGGTCGAGTAGCCGAGCAGCCGCAGCACCGAGGTCTGGGCGAACGCGGCGAGGTTGCCGAGTGTCATGCTCACCGCAGCCAGGATCGCGATGATCAGAGGCCAGTCGACGACGTCGGCCGGGACCGCGGTGTCGAGCAGCCGGTAGGTGGCGACCAGGGCGCCGATCTTCGGCAGCGTGGTGATCACAGCGGCGACCGCCGGCGGTGTGCCGTCGGCGACGTCAGGCACCCAGAAGTGGGCGGGAACCGCTCCAGCCTTGAACGCCAGCCCGACCAGCACGGCGATCAGTCCGACCGCAGCGGCGCCGCCCGGTCCGGAGGCGATCCCGTCGGCAACCGCGTCGTAGCCGGTTGCTCCCGCTGTGCCGAACAGCAGGGTCACCCCGGCCACGGTGGTGACCCCGGCGAGCGCGCCGGCGAGGTAGTACTTGAGCGCCGCTTCGGGTGCGGTGCCCTGCTTGGCCCAGCCGGCCAGGGCGTAGAGCGGGACGCTGGCGAGCAGGAACGCAGCGAACAGCAAAATCAGATCGGCGGCGCCGCCGAGCAGGATCGAACCCAGCGCCCCGAGCTGCACGAGGACGACGAACTCGGTCTCGCGGCGGTGCCCGGCCACGGTGTCGCCGCACAGGGCGAGCAGCAGCAGCGTCGCGACGAGCACGATCGCCCGGGTGGCGTGGGTCGCGGTGTCGAGGACGTAGGTCCCGAACACCACGTCGACCGGTCGGGTCGCGGCGACGGCGGTCGCGGCCAGGCCGACGGTGCAGGCCAGTGCGGCCAGTACCCGGATCGTCCACTGGCGTCGGCGTGGGGTCCAGGCACCGAGCAGCAGCCCGGCGACCGCGCCGAGCAGCAACGCGATCTCCGGGATCAGAGCGGACGGGTCACTGTGGACTGTCACGGCCGAATCACCGCGTCACCAGGTCGCCCAGGGTGCGGGCGGCGGGTTCGATCACGTCGAGCAGGACCCGCGGCAGCAGCCCGAGCACGGTCGCCAGGACCAGTAGCGCGCCGATGGCCAGCAGCTCCCGGGCGTCGAGGTCGGGGAACGGGCGCGGGGTGCCGGGGGCGTCCGGGACGCGGACATCGCCGGAGAGCATCCGCCCCATGGCGACCAGGAACAACGCGGCGGTGAGCAGGACACCGGTCACCGCGACGACGGTCGCGACCGGGACGGCGCCCAGCGCTCCGGCGAAGATCTGGAACTCGGCGATGAACCCGGAGAACCCGGGAAGGCCGAGTGAGGCGAACGCGGCGACGGCGAACAGCCCGGCGAAGCGCGGTGTGCGGGTCGCGAGCCCACCGTAGGCGCTCATCTCGTAGGTGTGGCCGCGCTCGTGCAGCGACCCGGCGAGCAGGAACAGCGCCGCGGTGATCAGGCCGTGGCTGACCATCTGGTAGGTCGCGCCCGAGGTGGCGAGCTGGCGGGCCTGCTCGTCGTCGGCGGTGATCAGGCCGGCTGCGCCGAGGCCGAGCAGGACGTAGCCCATGTGGTTGACCGAGGTGTAGGCGATCATGCGTTTGAGGTCGGTCTGGGCGAGCGCGACCAGGGCACCCCAGAGCACCGAGACCACCCCGGCCACGACGGCGACCAGCGCGAACTGGCGCCAGCTCGCGGGCAGCAGCGGCATCGCGATCCGGACGAAGCCGTAGGTGCCCATCTTGAGCAGGATCGCGGCCAGGATCGCCGACCCGGCCGCGGGCGCCTCGGTGTGCGCGGGCGGCAGCCAGGTGTGGAACGGGAACAGCGGGGTCTTGACCGCCAGCCCGATCCCGATCACCAGCAGGGTCAGCCCGGCGTACCCGCCGCCGCCGGCGAGGGGGTTCTGCGCTGCCAGGGTCGGGATGTCGAAGGTGACCTGCGGTCCGGCCAGGGCGAGCAGGATGAACCCGAGCAGCAGCGCGAGTGAGCCCAGGAAGGTGTAGAGGAAGAACGTCAGCGCCGCCCGCCGCGCCGGCGCGCCGGTGCCCCACCCGGCGATCACGAAGTACATGAACACGATCGACAGGTCGAAGAACAGGAAGAACAGGATCAGGTCGAGCGCGACGAACAGGCCCGCGCTGACCGCCTGCAACGCCAGGAACAGGAGCACGAAGCCCTTCGGGCGGGCGATGCCGCGCAGCGTGTAGACCGCGGTCGCGGTGAACAGCACCGCGGTCAGCGCCAGCAGCGGCAGCGACAGCCCGTCCACGCCGACGTGGTAGGAGATCCCGGCGCTGGGGATCCACGCGTAGCGCTCGACGAAGCCGTACCCCGACGCGGGCAGGCCCGCCCAGACCACGGCGATCAGCCCGAGCTGCGCGAGCCCCGCCGCGAGCCACGCACTGGCGAACACCGTCGTGCCCGCCCGCGCCGGAACCGCGCACAGCGCGACCGCGACCAGCGCGGGCAGGAAGACGATCAGCGAGAGCATTCCGGGGTCACCTCACGACGATCACGAGGACGGCCAGCGCCGCGAGCAGGGCGAACCCGACCGAGGCCTGCGCGTAGTACTGGTGGATCTGCCCGGTCTGCGGACGACGGGCGGCTCGGCCCAGCGCGCGGGCGCCGTCGGCGAGCCCGGCTACGGCCCGGTCGACGCCGCGCTCACCGTGCCCGGCCACGACCGCGGCCAGCCGCGAGGTGGCACTCGCCGCGCCCGCCGGGACACGGGCGAGCACGCGGTCGTCGACCACGGCCAGAGCTGCTCCCAAGGTCACGACCGGGCCGACGACGTAGCGGAGCGCGAACGCCTCGAGGCCGAGCCACCGGTCCAGCAGGCCTGGCGTCGGGACGCGCTCGGCGAACCGCCACACCAGCAGCACGCCGGCACCGGCCAGGACGCCGGAAAGCACGAGCTCCCAGACCTGCGGAGCCGGGTCCGGCCGCACAGGGCCCAGTGCCAGGATTCCGGCCCCCGCGGCGGCGAGGGCGAGCACGACAGTCGTGGTCACCGCCGGGAGCGGTATCCGGACCGGAGCAGCACCGGTGGCCGGGCGGTCGGCGGGTTGCCAGGCGAACCACAGTGCGCGTCCGCTGTAGAACGCCGCGGTCCACCCGGCGACCAGTCCGACCAGGTACAGCGCGGGCGAGGAGCCCAGGGCGGCGGCCAGCACGGCGTCCTTGCCGACCCAGAGCCCGAACGGCGGCAGCCCGGCCAGCGTGAGCGCACCGACGGTGAATGCGGCCCCGACCACGGGGTGCCGCCGCGCGGCCCCGCGCAGACCGCCGGTCAGGCTGCGGGTGCCGAGTGTGGCCAGCCACAGGCCGGCGACCAGGAACAACAGGCTCTTCGCCGCGGCGTGCGCCACGGTCTGCAGCGCCCCGGCCGACACACCGGACGTCCCGGCCGCGAGCACGATGAACCCGATCTGTGAGCAGGTGGAGGCGGCGAGCAGCTGCTTGAGATCGTCCTGGACCGCGGCGACCAGGCCGAGCAGCAGCGCGGTCGCCACCCCGATCCACGCCACGAGCGGGGCCGCCCAGCCGGCGGCTTCCAGGGATGGGGCGATCCGCAGCAGCAGGTAGCCACCGGCCGCGACCATCGTCGCGGAGTGCAGCAGCGCCGAGGTCGGGCTGGGTCCGTGCATCGCCCCGGACAGCCAGAAACTGAACGGCAGCTGCGCGGATTTCCCCAGCGCGGCGACGACGACACCGGCGACCGCGACGTCGCCCCAGACGCCGTCGAGACCGGCCAGATCCGTCAGCGCCATCGCGCCCGCGCCGCCGGCGAGCATCGCCCCGGCCGCGACGTAGAGGCCCAGGTCGGCGGCCCGTGTGGTCAGGAACGCGACCGTGCCGGCGCGGGCGGCCACCCGGTCGTCGAGCCGGTAGCCGATCAGCGCCCAGCTCGTCGCGCCCATCACCTCCCAGGCCATCAGCAGCGCCGGCAATGTCGTGGCGGTGACGGTGACCAGCATCGCGGCCGCGAAGACCAGCATCAGGCCGTGGAACCGGCCGGTCCGCAGGCCCGGCTCGGCAGCAGCGACGACCAGCGCGGCCAGCAGCACCGCGGCGACCAGGACGACCAGTACCGCCGAGAGCCCGTCGACGGCAAACCCGGCCCGAATACCGGCCAGCAACGACACCTCGGACGCAGGCCGCGTCGCCGCGGCGGCCACGGCGAGCGCCAGGGTGGCCGCCGCCGTGGCGACACCGGCCGCGGTCGCGCCGCGGGCCGGGTGGGCCAGCAGCAGCACCGCGCCGGCGACAGCCGGGAGGCCGATGAGCACCGCGAGCAGCACCGCTCAGCCCTCCAGCTCGGTGGCCGAGTCGGTCATGTCGATCCGCTGGGCACGGTAGATGGCGGTGACCACGGCGAACCCCATCGCCATCTCGATCGCCATCGCGGTCACCACCGCCACCACGATCACCTGGCCGTCGGAGGCCGGGGCGAGGAAGTACCAGAACGCGGCCGCGGCCAGGATGATCCCGTTGATCATCAGCTCCAGGCCCATCATCAGCATCACGATCGACTGCTGGGTCAGTGCGCCGAACAGCCCGATACACAACAGTGCGGCGGCCACGAGCAGGAACGCCTCGAGGATCATCGACCGACACCCCCACCGGCCGGGTCATCGGCTCGCTCGGCGTCGAGGTCGTCGCCGAGCCGGTCGTAGCGGCCACGCCCGGTGGACAGGACCACGGTGGCCACGATGGTGGCGAACAGCGTCACGCCGAGGGTCATCATGGTCAGCATGTGGCCGCCCATCAGGGCCTCGCCCAGCGCGACGGTCGGATCCGGCGCAGGCACACCACGGCGCTGCGGCCAGTCCACGACGAGGATCCCCGCGGCCAGTCCGGTGAACACCAGGCCCGAGATGACGGCCGCGCCGCGGGTGTTGTGAAACATCGACATCGGCATCAGCCCGGCCGGGTTCATCATGAACATGACCATGAACACGGCCATGATCACCATCTCGATGATCATCATCAGGATGATGACGACACCGAGGTAGGCCAGCCCGGTCATCAGCACCATCGCGGCGACCGCGAGGAACGACACCAGCAGGCAGAACGTTGCGCGCGCCATCGAGTCGACGACGAACACCAGCACACCGGAGGAGATCGCCAGGAGGCTCAGCACGCAGAACACGGCGAGAACCATCTACATCCCTCCCCTGGCCAGCACGACAAGTGCGACCACGAGCGCCTGCACGATCGTCAGCGGTACGAGCACGATCCAGGAGATCTCGGCCCAGCGGTCCATCCGGATCGTCGGGAGCCGGTGGCGCAGCCAGACCAGCACGACCAGCACCGCGGCGGTCTTGAGTAGCACCCACGCCCACGCAGGTAGCCACGGCCCGTGACCGCCGCCGAGGAACAGCGGGACCGCCATCGCCGCCGCGGCCACGAGCAGCAGCCGGCGCCCCCCGGCGAACAGCAGCCGGTCCACACCCGCGAGCTCCGAGCCCGCGCCCCCTGCGGTGTCGCGGGCGACCGGGGCATCGAACGGCCCCCAGAACGCCATCGCGGCCGCGCTGAGCAGATAGGCGACGAACGCCGCCGGCATCAGGACGACGAACCACAGGCCGGCCTGGGCGTCGACGATGTCGGTGATCTGCAGGCTGCCCGCGGCCAGGGCTGCGGTGATGATCGCGAACATGTGCGGGAGCTCGTAGGACAGGCCCTGGGCGACGAACCGGTACCCGCCGACCAGCGACAACGCCCCGTTGGGCCCCCACCCGACCAGCCACACCGCCGCCCACGCGACGACCTCCATCGCGTTGAACCACACGACGCCGACCGACAGGTCGACCAGCGGACGTTCACCGAGCGGGACGACCGCTGCCGCCAGCACCGCGGCGACGATCAACGACACGATCCCTGCCCACCGCAGCAGACCATCGGCGGCGAGCGTGCTGCGCCGCTGGCCGACCAGCAGCCGCACCGTGGCGCGGACCGGTTCGACGGCGGCCGCGGCGGGCCCGACGGGTCGCCCGGCGGCCCGGCCCGCCAGGGCGCCGTCGAGTGCGGCGAGGAACCAGACGGCGGCGATCATCAGGGCCGGGAGCAGCAGGGTCGTGGCACTCATCGTTCGCCCGGCTCCCGGTCGCGGAGGCCGGCGGGGGTCGCTGCGCCGTCGACGTCGGGATCGAGTGCCGCGACCAGCAGCCGGGCGGCGGTGAACTCCGCTCCCGCGAGACGCCCGCCGAGCTCGGCGAGGACCGGACGCTCCGGCTCCCCGACCGTCCGCCCCGCGGCGTGCGCCTCGATCCGGGCGAGGCGACGCTCGAGCAGCTCGGCCACGTCCACGCCGTCACCGAATTCCACCCTGCGCAGCATCAGCCGCAGTACGCGGGACCGCCGGACCAGGCGCAGCAGCCCAGAGAGGCCGTCGGCCGGTTCACCGGCCCGGGCACGGTCACGGAGGTCGCGTGCCCGGGCGGCCGGGCCCGGCCAACCGGCGACGGCGAGGACGCGGGCGACCACATCGAGGTCACGTACCGCCGCAGCGACCGGCGCCGAGGGTCGCAGCTCGGCGACGTCGAGGACGCGGGCCTCGGCCGAGGAGATCACGTCGCCCTGCAACTCGACGTCGATGACCAGGCCGGCCGGCCAGTCCGGGAGCACCGGACCGAGCGGCAGATGGAGCACGTCGAGTGCCAGACCGTCCCGATCCTCCGCGACGTCGGCCATGGCCAGGCCCCCGGGCAGCGGCATGTCCATGTGGTGATGCTGGTGGTCGCCGGCGTGGCCCGAGTCGTCCTCGTGGCCGGAGCCGCTGTCCGCGTGCTCGGCGTGATCGCGTTCGTGGTGCTCGTGCCGGCCATGAGCGGTATCCCCGCCCTGGTCGGGCGGCTCACCGTCGCCGGCATGGCCTGAGTGCTCGTTGAGGTGGGCTTCGTGACCAGCTGCGTGCGTATCCTCGCCGTGCTCGCCGTGCTCGCCGTGCTCGCCGTGCTCGCCGTGCTCGCCGTGCTCGCCGTGCTCGCCGTGCTCGCCGTGCTCGCCGTGCTGTGCGAGGTCGGCGTGTGATTCGTCCGCCACGTCGGAGACGGCAGCGGCAGCTATGGCTTCCTCGCGAGCAAGTCGAACATCCGCCAGCCGTGCGGGGAGCCGATCGAGCAGCCGCTCGAGGTGCGCGATCGTAGCGTCGTCGCCGAGGTCGAGCCGAACCCGTGGCGCGGGGATCCCCCGCCAGAGGCTCTCGACGACCTCACCCAGCTCAGGTCCCGGATGCCCGGCGACGAGCAGCACATCGGCCTCAGCTGGGCTCGTCGCCTCCGGCCACCCGCGCCGCCTGAGCAGGAGTTCGGTATCCATGCGCAGCCCGGGGCGACCGGGCACCGCAACGAGCAGGACGTGCGGCACCCCAGCCGCGAACCTCAGCAGGACGGCAGTCAGGTCCATCGCAGGGCCCCTTCGCGCCACGCGTAGACGACGCCGGCGAGCAGGATCGCGAGAAACAGGAACATTTCGACGACCGCCGCCGTCCCCATCGTCGCGACGACGACGGCCCACGGGTACATGAAGATCATCTCCATGTCGAAGGCCAGGAAGATCATCGTTACCGCGTACCAGCGGACGTGAAAGCGCGAGACCGCATGCTCCACCGGCGGCGGGCCCCCCAGATGTGGCAGGCGGCCCTTCAGGACGGGCCCGACCGAGACCAGTTGAGACATTCCAATGACTACTGACACGACCAGGACGACTGCGCCCGCAAGGACCGCCAGCGGCACAAATGACTCCACCTCGCACCCCCTGATCAGCGGCAACAGGCGCGTACCCTACCCGGGCACAGCATCTGTGCAAGTCACACTGTCGTGGTCTTACCCGTTGGCGTTGCCGGTACTCGCGGCGCGGGGACCAGGGGGTGGGGGGCCACCCGCGCCGTGCCCGAGGCCACGCTGACCGTAACCCGACACAGCTGGGCCGGACACTCGACCACCTTGATGCGGGTACCCCCTAGGGGTACAGTGTGAGTGACACGAGGAGGTAGGCGATGCAGCACGGTTACGCCGACAACAAGGAAGCGCACGTCAAGCGGATGCGCCGGATCGAGGGGCAGGTCCGCGGGATCAGCAAGATGATCGAGTCGGACAAGTACTGCATCGACATCCTCACCCAGGTCTCCGCGGTCAACAAGGCACTCGAGGCCGTCGCGCTCGGCCTGCTCGACGAGCACCTCAAGCACTGCGTTACCGATGCCGCCGCCGAGGGCGGGGCGGTCGCCGAGGAGAAGATCGAGGAAGCCAGCGCCGCCATCGCGCGCCTGGTCCGGTCCTGACCGGCCCTTCACAGCCCCGACGCAGGGTGTGGCATCACCGCCCCGGGCGCCGAAGCCAACTGCGGCCCGCGCCGCGGGCCGTCACGAGAGAGGTATCCGAGCCATGAGTACCGCCACCTACACCGTCACCGGCATGACCTGCGGCCACTGCATCGCCTCGGTCACCGAGGAGATCAGTGAGATCGTCGGCGTGACCGATGTGGCCGTGGATCTGCCGACCGGCGCGGTCACCGTCACCGGCGAGGGCGAGGTCTCCCCTGACTCCGTGCGCGCCGCAGTCACCGAGGCCGGCTACCAGGTCGTATCCGACTCCTGATCACGACCTGACCACCTACCCGGTACGGGTCACCGAGGCACGCGCTGCCCCAGCGGCGCCACCGACGTCCACCCGGATCGGGTCCGACAAGAGGGAACGATCCCATGAATACCGTCGCGCGACTTTCTGCCTACGGTGCGGTCGCTGTCCTGCTCGGCGCAGGAGCCTTTGCGACCGGATCCGCTGTCGATGTCCCGACCGCACACCTGCAGCCCGCTCCCAGCGGCGCCGCCGGTCACGCGGGCGGCTACAGCGCTCCTGCCATCGCGGACATCAACTCACCCGCGCACAGTGAGGGGGGACACCAGTGACCGCGACACTGCCGCAGCCCGGCCAGGACGTCCAGGAGATCGAGTTCGCGATCGGTGGCATGACGTGTGCCTCCTGCGCGAACCGGGTCGAGCGCAAGCTCAACAAGCTCGACGGCGTCACCGCCACCGTCAACTACGCCACCGAGAAGGCCAAGGTCTCGGCCCCGACCGGGGTCGACGCCGACCGGCTGGTCGCGGCCGTCGCCTCCGCCGGCTACACGGCCACGCTGCCGACTGATCCGGCCGCCGATGCCGGTGGCGATGCCGGTGGCGGGGAGAACGAGGCGCTGCGCAGCCTGCGGCACCGGCTGGTGGTCTCCGCCGTGCTCGCGGTGCCGGTCATCGCCATGGCGATGGCGCCAGCACTGCAGTTCGTGAACTGGCAGTGGTTGTCGCTGGTTCTCACCGTCCCGGTCTGGGCCTGGGCGGGTGCGATGTTCCACCGGGCGGCCTGGACGAACCTGCGCCACGGCGCCGCCACCATGGACACACTGATCTCCATGGGGACCACCGCGGCGATGGCCTGGTCGGTCTACGCCCTGTTCTTCGGCACCGCCGGGATCCCTGGCATGACCCACCCCTTCACCTTGTCGGTCTCCCCGACCGACGGCGCCGGGAATATCTACCTCGAGGTCGTGGCCGGCGTCATCACCTTCGTCCTGGCCGGGCGCTACTTCGAGATGCGCTCCAAGCGCCGCGCCGGCGCCGCGCTGCGCGCGCTTCTCGAACTCGGCGCGAAGGACGTCACGGTCCTGCGCGACGAGGACGGGCGCACCATCGAGAAGCGCATCCCCACCTCCGAGCTCGCGGTCGGTGACCGGTTCGTCGTCCGCCCCGGCGAGAAGATCGCCACCGACGGCGAGGTCGTCGAAGGCCGCTCCGCGGTCGACGCGTCCATGCTGACCGGCGAGTCCGTGCCGGTCGAGGTCGCCGTCGGCGACACCGTCGTCGGCGCCTGCGTCAACGCCGGGGGCCGGCTGGTCGTGCGGGCCACCCGGGTCGGCTCCGACACCCAGCTCGCGCAGATGGCGAAGCTGGTCGAGGACGCCCAGAACGGCAAGGCCGCCGTGCAGCGCCTCGCCGACCGCATCTCCGGGGTGTTCGTGCCGATCGTGATCGCCGTCGCCGTGGTGACGCTGGGCTTCTGGCTCGGCGCCGGTGTCGGCGCGACGGCCGCGTTCACCGCCGCCGTCGCCGTCCTGATCATCGCCTGCCCGTGCGCGCTGGGCCTGGCCACACCCACCGCGTTGCTGGTGGGCACCGGTCGCGGCGCCCAGATGGGCATCCTGATCAAGGGTCCGGAGGTGCTGGAGTCCACCCGACGGGTGGACACCGTCGTGCTGGACAAGACCGGCACTGTGACCACCGGCAAGATGGCACTGGCCGGAGTCCACACCGCCGACGGGGTCGACGAGGCCACCGCGCTGCGGCTGGCCGGGGCTCTGGAGAAGGCCTCCGAGCACCCCATCGCCGCGGCGATCGCCGACGGCGCGACCGAGCGCACCGGGGACCTGCCGGGCGTCGAGGACTTCACCAACCACGAAGGCCTCGGCGTGCAGGGCGTGGTCGACGGCCACGCCGTGCTCGTCGGCCGGCCCCGGCTACTCGAGCAGTGGTCGACCCCGCTGTCCGGCGCACTCGCCCACGCCGCCGCGACCGAGGCCGCGCAGGGACGGACCGCGGTCGCCGTCGCCTGGGACGGTCAGCCCCGCGCCGTGCTCGTCGTCGCCGACACGATCAAGGACACCTCCGCCGAGGCGATCGTCGAGTTCCGCCGCCTCGGGCTGACGCCGGTGCTACTGACCGGCGACAACCAGGCCGTCGCCGAGTCGGTGGCCGCCGAGGTCGGGATCGCGGCCGGCCCGAACACGGTGATCGCCGACGTCATGCCGGCCGACAAGCTGGCGGTCATCGAGCGGCTGCAGAGCCAGGGCAAGGTCGTGGCCATGGTCGGCGACGGCGTCAACGACGCCGCCGCACTCGCCCGGGCCGATCTCGGTCTGGCCATGGGCACCGGTACCGACGTCGCCATCGAGGCCTCCGACATCACCCTGGTCCGCGGCGACCTCCGCGCCGCCGCCGACGCGGTCCGGCTCTCCCGCCGGACCCTGACCACGATCAAGACCAACCTGTTCTGGGCCTTCGCCTACAACGTCGCCGCCATCCCGCTGGCCGCCGTCGGCCTGCTCAACCCGATGATCGCCGGCGCGGCCATGGCGTTCAGCTCCGTCTTCGTCGTCGGCAACAGCCTGCGACTGCGCCGCTTCCGAGCACGCGCTACCTGATCACAGCACTCCCGACAGAGGTGGTGCGGCCGGCCCGGCTGCACCACCTCCTCGTGTCGAGGGCCCGCCGCCGATCGCTCACAGGCCTGGAAAATGCGTTCCGCGACCGGGCGAGACGTGCGGATTCACGTGTCCGGTGAGCTGATGCGGGCAGGGCCGTACCCGGTGACGAGGAGTTTCCACCCGGCCGCTCCGCAACGCAGGCGCGCCGTGCAGCCACCAAGCGCCCAGCAACGAGGTCGTACCCGCGACCGCCATCGCGGCGGCCGGCGATCACCCCCGCGGCAAAGCCGATGATCAGCGGACCGAGGACGAAGGCGACCTCGGCAACAGGCCGGTCAGCGCGAGCAGGCTGCGCCGGCTGTCGAGGCCGTCCACGCCGAGGCCATCGACGTCCGTGATGATGTAAGGGCGTCAACTGGCCCCGACTGCCCAGCAGCGCGTGGCTGACAATTCCGGCAGCCAGATAGCAGAACAGCGCCGTCACCACCCGCTGCACGCCCCGGTGGGCGAGAGCCCGCCGCATAGCGCATCAGCACGGTGTCCGCTGCGATCGATCGGCCTTCATCGACGGCGTCCCGCGCCGATCGAATGGACTTGTGTCCCTTCGTCAGCACGATTCATGTCGGCTCGACGAGCCGCTCGAGGGCGGGCCGCAGGACGCGCTCCAGGTCGGCAGCCGTGGCATCCGCCACCGCCGGAACCCCCACCAGGTAGCGGCTGATCGTCAGTCCCAGCACGCACGCATTCAGCAGAGCCGCGCGCAGGGCGGCATCCGGTCCGCCGATCGTGGAGGCAACCCGTTCCTGCGCGGCGCCCATCACCTCATCGCGCAGTACCGCCTGCGCCGCAGGGTGAGTGAGGCAGCTCCGCAGCAGCGCCTCCGCCGCCGCACGCCGCTCAGGATCCTCGAAGGCAACGAGTACGTGGTCCAGCGCAGCCTGCGGCAGCTCGGTACGAGTTGCGCCGACGAGCTCGTCGACCGGCGTGCTCCACCGCGCGGCCGCGGCGAACAAGGCCTCCTTACTGCCGAAGTTCTGCATGACCAGCGCGGGATCCACGCCCGCCCGATCCGCCACCGCGCGGATGGTCGTGCGCTCGTAGCCGTGCTCGGCGAACAACGCCCTGGCCGCATCGCGGATCACCGTCTCGCTGCGTCGTCGTCGCTCGGCCCTCGTCGCAGGCCCCGCATCTCCACTCACGGCTCTCACTCTACAGACGTTGACCGAAGGAGGAAGTTCACTCTACGGTCGTTGAGTCGAACTCGTGAAGGAGACTGATGACCCCGCCCCTTGCGGCATCAGGTAGGAGCGCTCGGCGCTGGTTCGCGCTCGCGGTGCTCGCCGGAAGCCAGCTGCTCATCGTGCTGGACGCGACGATCGTCAACGTCGCGCTCACCGACATGCAGGACGACCTCGACCTCGCCCCCACCGCCCTGCACTGGGTGGTCACCGGGTACGTGCTTGCCTTCGGAGGCTTCCTGCTGCTGGGCGGGCGGCTCGCCGACCGCGTCGGCCGCCGCCGCATGTTCATCGTCGGTGCCGCGGTGTTCGGCACCGGATCGCTGCTCGCCGGACTGGCCGAGACCGCCGTCGTGCTGTTCGGCGGCCGGGTGATACAGGGTCTCGCCGCGGCCGTGCTGGCGCCCGCCGCCCTCTCCCTGCTGATGGCGGTGTTCCCGCCCGGCCGCGACCGGACCCTGGCACTGGGCGTGTGGGGAGGAGTGTCCGCCAGCGGCACCGCGCTCGGGCTGATCCTCGGCGGGGTCCTGACCGAGGCGCTGTCGTGGGAGTGGGTGTTCTGGGTCAACGTTCCGATCGCCGCGATCGCCGTCGCCGGTGCCAGGGTCGTCCTGCCCGACAGTCCTCCCGAGCAGACCGAGCGGTTCGACCTCGCGGGCGGCGTGCTCGCCACCGCCGGGCTCGCCGGACTCGTCTACGGCCTCGTACAGGCTGCCGAGTCGGGTTGGACGTCGGTGCCGGCGCTGCTCGTTCTGGTCATGTCGGTCCTGGCTCTGCTCGCGTTCGCGCGGGTGCAGGCCGTGCGCCCGCACGCGCTGGTTCCCCTGCGACTGATCCGCAACCCGACGGTGCTCGGCGGAAACCTCGTCGGGCTCATCCTCGGCGCCGCGATCTATGCACTGTTCTACTTCCTCAGCCTGTTCATGGGCGGCACCCTCGGCTACGGGCCGGTCGCCGTGGGGCTGGCCTTCCTACCGATGACGGCCGCCATCGCGGTCGCCTCGACCGCCGCGGGCAAGCTGCTCGCCCGCACCGGCGCGCGATCGCTGCTCGTCGCCTCGGCGCTGCTCGTCACCGCCGCGCTCGCGAGCCTGTCCCGCATCGCGCCCGACAGCACCTACCTGAGCACACTGCTGCCCGCCTTCGTCCTCGCCGGATGCGGCCTCGGCCTCGCCTTCGTGGCACTCACCACCGCGGCCGTCGGCTCTGCCACGCCGGGGGACAGTGGCGTCGCCGCGGCCTTGTTCAACGCAGGGCAGCAGGTCGGCGGGGCGATCGGACTTGCAGTCCTCACCGCCGTCAGCACCGCCCGCACCGCGAGCCTGACGCCCGAGGACGCGGGTCCGTCCCGCAGTGCAATCACGCAAGGCTGGTCACTCGGATTCCTTGTCTCGGCCGGCATCATGTCGGCCGGCCTACTGATCACGTTGGTGATGATCAAGGATCGGAGCCCCAACCCAGTGCCAGGACAGCGGTGACCGACTGGACGGCGGCCCTCTCTCCGGGAAGCCCATCGCGCGTGGCGATCGAGCCCACGCTGTGGGCGGCTATCCTGAACCGTCGTCACAAGGACGGTCAGCACGTGCTGCGGCAGTGGTAGGCAGGCGATGGGGAGAGGCGGGGCCGAGTGAACACTGATCCTGCAGCGGCGCACGTCTCCATCGGACTCGGCAACTTGGAGCGCGCCGTTCTCGACGCCCTCTGGGACGCCGAATCCCCGCAACTCGTGCGGGACGTGCTGGCGACCCTCAGCGACGCCGATCGGCCGTTGGCCTACACCACGGTGCAAACGGTGCTCGAGAAGCTGGTCCGTAAGGGATGGGCCCGCCGCCAGCGGTCGGGTCGTGGTTTCGCCTACATCGCCTCGACCAGCAGGGAGCAGACCGCGGCACGGCTACTGCATTCGCTGCTGCGCTCAGCCGACGAGGTCGACGCGGCGCTGCTTCATTTCGTGGGGCTGTCCTCGGACCGAGAACAGGAGGTCCTGCGGCAAGCACTCACCGACGACCACACCTGATCGGCACGGCGCATCCGGCTCCAGAGGCCACCGCTAGACGCCCCACACACAGGCGAGAAGCAGCGCCACCGTGGTAACGCCAGCAGCGACCGTCGATGACGCCACGCCACCGACGGCCACGGTGACCCGACCTGCTGTTCGTAGCACCCAACTGCGCTGTGGAGGGTTCGACGACAGGCGTCGCAATCGAGCTTCCACGGCCGTCTCCGACGCGTACAGCGCTCGTGGCGGTGCTGCCATCGCCGATGCGGCGGCGACCTTCAGCAGCGCGCCCCGCAGGACGGACCGCCCGCTGACCCGGGCGGCCTCTTCGTCTGCGACCAACTCGACCAGACGCCTGACCGCGACGGGTAGTTGCCGATACAGCGGCACGAATCGGGCGACGGCTCCCACGGCGTCGGCGAGAACGACGTGCAGGTGGTGGCGGCCCGCCAGGTGCGCCCGCTCGTGTTCCAGTACCGCATCGACCTCAGCCACTGTCAACCTGGTGCGTAGCCCCGTGGTCGCAACAATCGCATTGGCCCGACCACCCACGCTGAAAGCAACCGCGCCGGCATGTTTCACCCACAACACATCATGCTCACGATGTCCGAGCAGATCGAGCGTCTGCATGGTCGTGGTCGAGCGATCGCGGCTGGCCACGGTCCCGCGCCGGACGCGCTGCCCAAAGCGGAAGGTGAGAAGTGTCAGCGCCCCCAGCAGGCCGATCCCCACGCCCGTGTCCTGGTGTGCACTGGTCAGGCGCAAGATCATGCGGCACTGCTCGACCAACCACATCACCGGTGCGGGCCCGGCATGGCCCGGTATGAGCAGCACGGCGACTGCGAGACCGGCGCTGGTGAGGTTGCCGAGGACCATCGACCACCACAGCCACAGCAAGCACAGCGGGTCGCTGTTGGTCGACTCCAGACGCGTCAGAACACGTGGTGCGAACGTGGCGGTCAGCAGGGCTCCGGCGACCAGCAGAATCGACGTCGTCACACCACGCTCCCTGCCCCTGGATCGTCGGCGACTGGGCCGACTGACCCCCACATGCTAGCGACCACCACCGCACCGACTCCGAAGGGACGTCGGCGAGCGGGTGGTGCGATTCGTCCTCACGCCTGCGGCCCCTCCGGACGCCCAGGCCGCAGACGCATGTTCCTTGCAATAGCCCAATGATGGCTCATGCTTGCAGGCATGACCGACACGCAGGGTGGCCGGTGGGCCGTTGCACCGCGCCGGGCGCGGGGTTCACTTCTCGGTTCCGTCTACGTGGTGGGAGGTCTCCACCTGGTGGGGTGGGGGGTGCTGATCGTCGCGGTGGTTCCGCAGAACCTCAGCCTCGGATCGGAGGGAGTGTTCGATATCGGGGTGGGACTCACCGCCTACTTGCTCGGCGTTCGACATGCCTTCGACGCCGATCACATCGCGGTGATCGACAACACCACACGCAAACTCGTTGGGGACGGTCGGCGCGCCGAGACCGCCGGGTTCTGGTTCGCGCTGGGCCACTCGAGCGTCGTGTTCGGCTTGAGCGTTGCGCTTGCCTTCGGCCTGCGTGGGATCGGCGGTGCCGTTCAGGACGGCGGCTCCAGTACGATCGCGACCTTCGAGTTCATCGGCACGGTCGCCGCTGCGGTCTTTCTGATTCTCCTCGGCGTGACCAACCTCAGCGCAGCGATCCGCATCGCCCGCATGTACGGGGCTGCGCGCCGGGGCCGGCTCGAAGACAACCGACTGGAGGAGCACCTCCGTCACCGGGGCCTCGTAGCTCCCTTGCTCGGCGGCGTGATCGATCGGATCCGCTCGCCACGGCAGCTTTATCCAGTCGGGCTGCTCATGGGGCTGGGATTCGATACCGCATCCCAGGTTGCGCTCTTGGTGCTCGCCGCTGGCACCGCAGCCTGGACGGTGCCGTGGTACGCGATTCTGGTGCTACCTGTTCTATTCGCCGCTGGTATGACTCTGTGCGACACCGCGGACGGCACATTCATGGCTCGTGCCTACGGCTGGTCGTTCACAGATCCGATGCGGAAACTCGCCTACAATTTGACCGTGACGGTGCTCTCGGTCGTCGTGGCTCTTGTCGTGGGAACCATCGTACTGGCCGGCCTGCTTCGTGACCAGCTTGGCGCTTCCACCGAAACTCTCACCTTCCTGGCTGATATTGATCTACGTGGAGCCGGGATTGCTGTGGTGGTTCTATTCGGAGCAATCTGGTCGGTAGCCGTGTTGAGGCGCCGTTCTCGGCGCTCCCGTGCGCACCGTTAACGCAGCCGCCTTTTATCGATTGCTGGGCTGAAGTGTCATGAGCACCCGACGATCGCGCAGGCGGGATCGCTGACCCGACAATGCGTTGGAACAGGCACGGGCCCGGGGTCCGGGTGACTCCCCTCGAACCAGATAGACACGCGTATGGACCGGTACTGCCCGGTCAGCACGGTGTCTGACCGGACAGCACTGATCGAGCCGTCATAGCTGACGTAACGCGTGTCGGACGGCCGCGGGGCGTACGGTTTATACGGGCACGACCGTCGGCTGTCCGTTTCGGGCAGCCGACGATTTGTCCGTCCTACGGACGTGGAAGGCGCTCCCCAGGAATGGTGCGGCTACTCTGGTCAGACTCCTGCGGTTTGGCGCGCCCGTGCACGCTCCTTGTTCTCCTCGGACGCGTTGACCACTTGCACCTTGTCCCCGGTCTGCAACTCATTGAACCAGGCCTCGGCGTCCCCGAGCTCGAGTTTGATGCATCCCGCAGATGACCGGGAACGGTCTCCACCGTGGAAGGCGACGCCGCCGTCTGCGAAGAACACCGAGAACGGCATCGGTGCAGGACGGCCGTCCGGACCGTTGAACTCGCCGCTGACGTGGTCCTTTTCCTTGCGGTACACCCGGAACGAGTGCCCGATTGGCGATTCCTGTCCAGCACCACCGGTAGCGATGCGTACCGGCCCGCGGATCACCTTCCCGTCACCGATGAGCCAGGCCTGTTGTGATTCGAGATCGACGCAGGCGCGGGTCGAGACCGAACACGGCGTACCAGGGGCGGCAGGCTCTTGATGTGCCTGGGCAGCCGCGGTGTTCGAGTCGGGCGCCGCATCGGCGCCGGCGCTACCTGCAGTCACCACCACCGCGAGCGCAGCCGCGGCAGTGGCGGCGAGCGCCATCAACTTGGTGCCGTTACGAAAGTGGCGCGTCATGGATCCCTCTTTTCTGAGACCAGGAGTAGGGGCTCAGTTGCTATGACGCTCGGCAACCCATGGTGGTTGCTCGGCGAGCAGTACCCGGAACCAAGTTTTTTTCCTTGATGAACGAATGGGCAGGCTGGAACTTGCACGTGCCTGCCGAGGTACTCACGGTCCAGTCAGGCGACGTAAGAGACGACGGTCATCATGCCTGCTTCTCCGTGGTAGATATTGTGGCAGTGCGTCAGCCACTGACCGGGATTGTCCGCATCGAAGTCCACCTCGACAGTCTGGTTGGGTAGCACCAACACAGTGTCTTTTCGGGGACCCCGGCCGTCGGGGCCGACCACTTGGAAGGTGTGTCCATGTAGATGCATCGGATGGAACATCGTGGTCGTGTTGACCATGCGAAGGCGCACACGTTGGCCACTTGAGATCGGCAGGCCGCGAGCCGGATCGTATCGCTCTCCGTTGATCGTCCAATCGTAGAGGTCCCCGGGGCCGGCCAACACCAGATCGTGCACCACATCGGGCGAGCGCCGCTGTAGCGTCACCGGCTCGGCGGAAGCGAAGGTCTGTGACAGAACCGCTGACCGGGACATCAGTGCGGAGGCCGCAGCTTCGGTGTCCACCGGCGATTTCTGCGGAGTCGACAGCCTCACCGCAGCATGGTCGTTCTTGCCTTCGGCGATCCCGATCAGCACAGCCGGGGCCTCGGGAATGGTGACGACAGCGTCGATTCGCTCGCCCATTCCGATCACCACTGCCTCGACGTCGGTAGGGGCAACGGGAAATCCGTCGGTGTGGGTCACCGTCATTGGAGCGCCAGGGACACCGACACGGAAAGCCGTGTCGCCGCCCATATTGATCATCCGGAAGCGCACACGTTGACCGGGACGGACGTCGAGGGTGGTCGGCGCGGAACGTGTGCGGCCGTTGGCGACGTAGTGCGGATAGGTGGTGTCGCCGGCATCCCCGCCGAGGACGGACGACGTCGGCATCTGCATCCCACCATGGTCCCCGCCCATACCTGCCATCCCGCCCATGCCGTTGCGGAGCAGGCCGGCCAGAACCTGGTCGGGATTTTGTCCGGTGCCGTCAATCCAATCGTCGAAGATCACGACGTGCTCGAGGTCATAGTCTCCGGGCTCAGCCGGGTCGTCGATGATGAGTGGTGCATACAAGCCACGGTCGAGCTGGGTACCGACGTGCGGGTGGAACATGTAGGTACCCGCATGAGGCAGCGTGAAGAGATACTCGAACGAGCCGCCGGGGGGAATCTCGGGCTGGGTCAACACGGGGACGCCATCCATGTCATTGCGCAGGGCAATACCGTGCCAGTGGACGGTTGTCGGCTGGGGTAGCTGGTTCTCCAGGCGCACCTTCAGCGTATCTCCCACCCGAGCACGGATCTCCGGGCCGGGCAGAGCGCCGTTGTAGGTCCACGTCGACACCGTGCGTCCGCCGATGTCGATCGTGCTGGGCTGCGCCTGAAGGGTGCGTGCCAGAGTTCGGCCAGCCGTGGCTCGCCGCGCCTGCTCGGTAGCCTCGACCTCTAGACCGCCCGGGCCGATGCGATCGGTCAGCGCGACGGTTCGGGGGCTCGCCACCGACTCGCCACAGCCGGTCAGTAGCAGGCCCGCTCCAACACCGCCGGTGGTGCCCAAGAATCGCCGGCGACTCCAGGTGGTAGCACTGCGCCGACCGTTGCTCCCGGCGTCGTGGTTCATCGCCGAGCCCCCTGGCCTGGCTGTCTCCGTGGACAGTCCGCAGGATCCTTCGACGGCATGTCGGCCGCGTCCATCGCCGAGTACTCCTCTGTGTGCACTGTGGTCGGTGCCGGCAACGCGGGCAGCACCGCCCCTCGGCAGCGCATCGAAATGGTGTGCCCATGCCAGCGTATCCTACGGAGCGTAGTAGATCGCGTCGCGGCGCCCTGCAGGCGGGTCGGCCCGAACGATGCAGTCTTCGAGCAGGTACTCGGCGCCACGCCCTGGTCAACGCCCTCGACTTCTCCGCTCTCACGCCCAAGTGCACCTCCAACTACTATGGTGCGTAGGAGTTGGGGCTTGGAGGCATGATCAGCATGGGACGTAAACAGAAGCGTCGTGCCGCTCGGCGGGCGAAGCAGTCCGGTCGCGCTGGGGCGACGGCGGTCGACCTGGCTCCTGGCTTCCAATCTGGCAGCGTTGCTCCGTCGTCGGAGCTGATCAGCTCGGCCCGACCGTCGACAGGTGGCCCGCGCCGCCGTCCAGTAGCAGCGCCGAAGGTGACCGACGGCAGTGGTGTCGAGGCCGCCAGCGCGTCAGGAGCGGCCGCACTCGACGTCGACGACGGCAGTCCGAGCCGCGGGCCCAGCGCGCTCGAGGTCACGAGAGTCGGGTGCGAAGAACTGCATGACACAGACCCTCAGTCGTTGGGCCTGAGCTACACCTTCCGCGCCCCGTCCAGCGGTGCGCCCGGACCGGTCACGGTCCAGTTCGACGGTGTTCACCGCTCCTCGACCGCCGGGGCGCCAGACACCTTCACCACACACGACGTCATCGACCCGGTCCTGCCCAGCGCCGGGCCCATCACGCTCACCCGCCGTGTCGAGAACATCCCTTCCGGTGAATGGGACGTGACAGCCTCCATCGTCGCGGGGCCCGCAGACCTGCGACGGGCCTCGTCCGCCACAGCGTCCGGCCGCACGGGCTACGCCCCGGTCGTCTCGGCGAAGGCGCCCGGGACACGCTTGGGCTCCTGGCCGGGGCTGGTTGGGCTCGGTGCGGTCGTGGCCCTGGGGCTGCAGTCGGCGTTGGTGCTGCGCAGCGGTTTGCCGATGGTGGCGGTGCTGAGCACGTCGTTGCTCGCCTGCTTCGTCGGGCTCGTCGGCGCCAAGGTCTACTATCTGGTCGAACACCGAGATCGGCCACGCACAGGGCCGGCTCGATGGACGGGCATGTGCCTGCAGGGGTTCGTGCTCGCCGCGATGGCAACGATGATCATCGGTAGTGTCGTCGGCGAAGTGCCGGTCCTCGCTGTCCTCGATCTGAGCGCTCCCGCCCTCGTCATCGGTGCAAGCATCGGCCGGCTCGGATGCTGGTTCGGGGGCTGCTGCGCTGGGCGACCGACAGCGTCGCGCTGGGGTCTGTGGTCCTCTGATCGCCGCCTCGGGATGCGACGAGTCCCTACGCAGTTGATCGAAGCAAGCGCCGCTGCCGGGATCGGACTGGCGGCCGCAACAGTGGCTTGGTCAGCACGACCGGCGCCGGTCGGCGCCCTGTTCGTCGCCACACTTGCGGCCTACCTACTCGCACGCCAGCTCGTGTTTCCCCTGCGATCACTACCGCGGAACACCCGATACGGCCGTGCCGCCATCATCGTGGCAAGCGCCGTGGCGGTCACCGTCGCGGGCGGCCTGCTGGTCGTCTGATCCATGCCGAGCCGTAGGAGCAGGCGACGCGCAACCCGTCCCGGCGTCATCGCCCCCGAGCTAACAAATTGTCGAACGCCGACGGTCCCCGCCAGCCACGCTATCGACCGCGGCAGTCGTCAGCACGCAGATGTCGAACGCGCCCGATTCGACGATCCGCGATTGAGGGGCCACCGCCCAACGTCGGCGACCGGGTGCCGAACCGCTGGATGTGGTACCCCCGTCCGTGCAGTCGCTCGTTTGAGTATCCGAGGCGGTATCACATGATTGCGGCCCGCTGATCCTGTTGTTTCGGAGGTGTCTGTGCTCGAGGATGCGGACTCGCTGCCACGTCGACCGGGAAATGTACCTGCGGACCTGTGGCATTGGATCGTCGCCGAAGTAGGCATCGACGTAGCACAGCATGTCGATCCACAGGTCGCGGTCGTCCTCGCCGCACGCCTGGCCACTCGACGAGGGCCACCCGGAACGGAATCGGCTGAAGCGCTACGCCTGTGGCCGTGGTTCATCGACAGCTCGCGTCGTCTGGCTCAACAGCAGGAGATGATGTTTATCGAGTGCGCACTCGCGCAGGCTGGACCCACGATCAGGTACGCACTGCTGAACCGTCGGTCACGTCCGGCGGAGTGGTGTATGAGATCGACTCCGCGTGATCTTGGTTCGGGATTCTAGGCGGTTATTGCCTCGGTTGTCATGAGTGCCTCGCTGCCGGTCGGTGCGGCTTCGGTGGTGACGATGCGGATGCGTGAGCGGGCCAGTAGATCGAGGCCCATGTAGCGGCGGTTCTCGGTCCACTCATCACTCTGTTCGGCCAGGACGGCGCCGACGAGGCGGATCAGGGAGTCGCGGCCGGGGAAGATCCCGACCACGTCGGTGCGACGGCGGATCTCCTTGTTCAGTCGCTCTTGAGGGTTGTTCGACCAGATCTGGCGCCAGACCTCGCGCGGATATGCGGTGAACGCCAGCAGCTCATCGCGGGCGTTGTCGAGGTGCTCGGCTGCGTCGGGCCAGCGCGCGGTGAGAGTGTCGACCACGCGTCCGTACTGGGCTGTGACGGCGTCGGCGTCGGGCTGGTCGAAGATCGTGCGCACCTGCGTAGCGACATGCGGCTGCGCCGACTTCGGAACACGGGAGAGCAGGTTACGCAGGTAGTGAAGCCGTCAAGGATTAACCTGTCGGCGTGTCAGCGAGCAGTTCGGTGGCGGTGCGGTAGCGGACTGCGGCGGCGGCTGGCAGGTGGCCGTCTCGTTCGAGCAGCGGGCGGGTTTCGCGGACGACGGCACCGATCAAGGAGCGGCTGACGTCGCCCAGGGCTTCGGCGAGGGCGTCGAGGGTGGCCTGGTTACGCATGTAGAGCAGGGCCAGCAGTATCCGTTCGCTGTTGGGGATCTTCTGGGGGAACACGCCGCCGCGGGCGCCGGCCTGACGAGGCCCGCCGCGGCGCTGGTGAGCCAGCCGCTCGCCCTGGGCGGCTTGGCGGGGCGCAAGGCGCTCGATGAGCCGGCGTAGTTCGTCGCGGGGCATGCCGGTCAATGTGGGGTCGCTGAGCGCCTCGATGATCGCGGTGCGCCCCGGCGGGGTGTCGTGGTCGAGGAAGGCCAACAGCTCGGCGACGGTAGCGAACCGGACCGAGGCGAAGCCAGGGTCGTGTCCGTGGTCTTCGAGGACGTCGCGGGTCTCGTGGATCGGGGCGCCGATGGCGTATTGGCTGACTTCGAGCAGGTCGGCCAGCAGGCTCATCGAGCACACCTGCCGCTGGTAAAGCAGGGTGAGCAGCAGCCGGGCGGGATCGTCGAACAACGGCTTGCCCCGGAGTTTCCCGGTGGCGCGGCGGGCCCGGCCGCCGCGCTGCTCGCTGTAGCGCTGCTGCGCGCGGGCTGCCTGAGCTGGTGCCAGCGCGGCCGCGAGCACGTCGAGCTCGGCGGCGGTCATGCCGGTCAACCGTGGGTCGGCGAGCCGGGTGAGCATGTCCCGGCGGCGCTCGGCCGGTCCACCTTGCTCGCCGACCACGACCGCCGCGTCCGGGTCGAGAGGGTCGGGGCGCAGGGTGTAGTTCCAGGTCCCGTGGGTGGCGTGCCGGTGCAGGGGCAGGGCGGCGAAGCGCTCCTTGCTGATCGCAACGCCGGTCGGGTAGTCCCCGGTGTCCAGCGCAGCTTCGACGCGCAACCCGGTGCGGGTGCGGACCGCTTCGATGGTGTTGATGACGACTTCGTGGCTGGTCAGCGGACGAGCCCGCCAGTTATGGGTGATGTGGGAGAACAACCGGTGCTCGATTTTGTTCCATTTCGAGGTGCCCGGCGGAAAATGACATACCGTGATCGCCAAACCGGTTTCAGCGGCCAGCGCCGCGAGTTCGCTTTTCCAGACTCGGTAGCGGTAGCCGTTCGAGCCGCCGGCATCGGCGGTGATCAACAGCCGGGTGGCGGCCGGGTAATCGCGGCGGCCGCGGGCGCGCCACCAGCGGCGGATGGACTCCACGGCGAACACCGAGGTGTCGTGGTCAACCCCGACGTTGACCCAGCCGCTGTTGCGGGCGATGTCGTAGATGCCATACGGGATCGCCTGTTCCACATCCGGGCCGGTGAAGAAGAAGTGGTGGTCTTCGACCTCGACCGGCTCCCCGGCCGGACGCCATTCGCGCCCGGCCATCGGCAGCCGCCCGAGCTGTTCACGCTTCTTGGTGTCCACGCTGATCACCGGCTCACCCGCGGCCTGATGCTCTTTGGCCTGATCGTTGATGTAGCCGAACTGGGCGTCGCGATCGGGGTGCTGGGTGCCCTCGAGGGTCTTGGTGTTGGCCTGCAGGCTGAACCCCGCCGCGCCCAGCAACCGGCCCACCGTCGGCGCCGACACCTGATGTCCCTGGCGGGACAACTCATCGGCCAGGTGCCGCAACGACTTCGTCGTCCACCGCAGCGGCGATTCGGGGTCCCCGCGCTCGTCCGGCTCAATCAGTGCCAGCAGCGCCGCTGCCACGGCGGGATCGTTGTGCTCGACCGGCTTACGCCCGCCGCCCGACATGCGGACCCGGCCCTGCGGCAACGGGGCCTCGCCGGCCTCGAGCTCGGCCATCCCGCGCCGCACGGTGGTCTCGCTCATCCCCGCGGTCCGGGCCACTACTCGTACCCCACCGTGGCCGAGCAGCCGAGCCTCGGTGGCCGCCGCCAGCCGCCGCTGGCGCTCGTTCAGATGCGGCAACAACACCCCGAACCGGTCCCCGAGCTGGGAGACCACCGCCGCGTCGATCGCCATACCACACCAACGACGAGCAAGATCTAAAGCAACGAGTTGTTTCTTGACGGACCCAGTGGGTGCGACACCGCTGCCACGCCGCACCCGGCAACGCCGAGGCGATCGCCGCCACCAAGCCGGGATGGGCGTCGGAGATGACGAGCTGGACCCCGGACAGGCCGCGGGCGACCAGACCGCGCAGGAACGCCAACCAGCCCGCTCCGTCCTCGCTGGAGGCCACATCCAGGCCGAGGATCTCGCGGTGCCCGTCGGCGTTCACCCCGGTCGCGAGCAGCGCGTGCACGTTGACCACCCGGCCGTCTTCGCGGACCTTCACCGTGAGCGCGTCGACCCACACGAACGTGTACGGGCCCTGGTCGAGCGGGCGCTCGCGGAACGCGGCGACCTGCCCGTCGAGGTGGGTGGCCATCTCGCTGACCTGCGAACGCGACAGCGACTTCACCCCGAGTTGTTCGGCCAGCTTCTCCACCCGCCGGGTGGAGACACCGAGTAGGTAGGCCGTGGCCACGACGGTGACCAGGGCCTGCTCGGCGCGGCGGCGGTGGGTCAGCAGCCAGTCCGGGAAATAGGAGCCCTGGCGCAGCTTCGGCACCGCCAACTCGATCGTGCCCGCTCGGGTGTCCCACTCCCGGGCCCGGTAGCCGTTGCGCTGGTTCGTCCGCTCGCTGCTGCGCTCGCCATAGCCGGCCCCGCACTGCTGATCGGCCTGCGACGACATCAACGCGTTCGCCATCGTCGCGATCATCGTCTGCAACAGATCCGGCGACACACCCGCCGAGGCGAACTCCTCGACAAGCTGGGCAGGGTCCACACTGTGTGGTGCGGCCATCGTGGTGGTCCTTCCTGGAGTTCCTTGGTCGGTACTCGAGAAAGATCACGCGGTGGCCGTCTCACGTCACGACGCCACGCCGCTCACCAGCGACGAACCCGTACACCACCTCCGCGGACGTAACCCGGCCAGCCTGCCGTTGCGGCTGGCGAGCACACCCGGGTTGCGCCCTGCCTGCGTTCATGTCAGCTCATCCCGGCGACGCCGATACTCCTCGTCATCGATCTCGCCGCGCGCGTAGCGCTCGTCGAGGATCTGCCGGGCCGTGACCCCAGCCTCGAGGGAAGCACCGGGACCGACCACGGATCCGGAGGAGCCGCGCCCGCGAGCCAGCTGTGCCGTTCCATAAACCAGCAGTGACACCCCGAGCAGCAGGAGGATCGGCCAGATCCAGCCCCAGCCCATCATTGATTCACCCATCACAGTCGTGGCCTCCTCGTGTTGACCTCACATCGCTGGCAGTTGTGAGCACCGCCGCGCCGACGGCGGGGCTCAGCGCATAACGGCGATACTCCACCGCACGCACGTTGGTATACCCCGCGGGGGTACGTTGCTGTGGTTGGCGCGACCCCTGGCACGCTCGAGCGCTTCGGCGAGGAGGCCCCGCCACAGACGCTGGCGCACGCCTGCGCGCAGCCCTCGAATCCTTGACCGAGTGAGTTCGCGGTCGTCACTCCGGCCCTGGCCGACCAGGCGGCGGGATTGGCCCGCCTCGAGGAGAGCCCATCCAGCACCGGACGAGGACGTGGCTTGCGGTGCAGCTTGAGGTGTGAATCTTCGCCCGATAGTCGCTCACACTCCCGCATAGGAGTGCAGCCCGGCGACCACCATGTTGATGAAGAACAGGTTGAACACGATTGTGGCGAAGCCCGCGGTGTTGATCCAGGCCGCGCGCGTGGTCCGCCACCCGGCCGTGGCGCGGGCGTGCAGATAGGCGGCGTAGAGCACCCAGGCGACGAAGGACACGACTTCCTTGGGGTCCCAGCCCCAGAACCGGCCCCAGGCGGCCTCGGCCCACGCGGCGCCGGCGATGATGGCGAAGGTGTAGAGCGGGAAGGCGAGTACCGTCACCCGGTAGGCGAGCCGGTCGAGCGTCTCGGCCGACGGCAGCTTCGCGGCCAGCACGGCGGGCTTCCCGCTGCGCTTCATCAGGAACAGCAGGCTCGCGACGCCGGATACCAGCAGCATGCCGGAGGCCAGCGTGATCGTGGTGACGTGGATGATGATCCAGTACGACTGCAACGCCGGCACCACGGGCGCAGCGTCGAGATAGAGCACCGTCCCCGCGAGGAACATCAGCAGAACGACCGGCGTCAGCACGAACACCCCGGCCGGACGGATCGCGGGATGCCGGTAGACCAGCACCAGCCACGCGGCGACGGCCAACATGCACAGTGCCGAGACGAACTCGTACATGTTGCCGAGCGGCCAGCGGTAGGCCGCGAGGCCGCGAAGTGCGATCGACCCGAGGTGCAGCAGCGCCGCGAGGATCATCAACGAAACGCCGATGCGGCCGTAGCGGTCGACGCGGGCCCGACCCGGTTTGCCGCCGTCGGGCGTGAGGCCCGCTGGGGACGGCTCGGCGACCGCGACCTCAGTCTCCCCGTCGGCCTCCGCCGCAGGGGCGCCGACCGCCACAGGTGCTTCCGACGTGCGCCTGCTGCGGGCGATCCGGCGCGACGCGTACTCCAGCGATGTGAATACCATCGCCAGTAGCAGCACGACGAGCGTCGCCTGGAACAGGCGGTCACTCCACATCGCGGTGATCGGGTCCACGAGCATGTCAACCGTCCTTGTTCTGCGTCGGTGCGAGCAGCTCGGTCGAGAGCCGGTCGAACTCCTCGCCGTAGCCCGCTCGGTCGGTGCGAGCCAGGCCGCCGAGCTCGACCCGGCTGCCCGTGGGGTCACCGTCGGTGGCCTGCACGCGCACCCAGAAGCGGCGCCGCTTGATCAACAGCGACAGAGACAGACCGCCCACCATCAACATCGAGAACATGAGCACCCAGACCTGCCCCGGGTCGTAGCCGACCTGCAGGTTCACCCACGGGGTGACGCCATCGAACCGGACGACGGTGCCATCCGGCAGCCGCACGGTGTCCCCGATACCGAGCCGGTCCTGCGCGACCGATCGCAGCTCACCGTCGTCGATCTGCTGCTGGTCCACGGCGAAGATCGACTGGCCGCGACCGTCGTCGATGCCGAGATCACCGAGCAGCACGTTGACGTCGGCGGTCGGTGCGCGCAGGTCGGGGTGCACCGAGGCCAGGCGGCCCTGCTGGTCGATCGCCCCGGTCGGGGCGAAGGTGCCGGTCACCGCGAGCTGGGTGGTGCGCCGGGCTTCCGGGTCGGTGACGCCGGGGCGCTCGAACTTGGTCGCGCCCTCGGAGAGCTGGGTGCCGCTCAGGTCGACCGGGCGCCACTGGATCTCCCCGGTTCGGCTCTGCCCGTCCGGCCAGGTGACGGTGAATTCCGGCGCGTAGCCGTAGCCGGTGAGGTAGATGCGGTCGCCGTCGGTGCGCAGCGGCTGGTTGATCGAGATGTCGGTCGGGCGCCAGCTGGTTCTGCCGTTGCGGAGGTCTTCTCCGGTCTGGTACGCGACGTCTGCGCCGAAGGTGGCCGGTTGGCCGTTCGGCAGCCAGCTGCCGTTGAAGCGGTCGACCCGCACGCAGAACTGGTTGAGGTCAGTGCCGTCGACGCGCAGCCCGGCCCGGAACGTGTCGTAGCCGAGGACGGAGGAGTTGCAGAACTCGGTGCCGTCCGCGCGGATGATGACGTCACCCTCGTAGCCGTACATCTTGCCCCCGGCCAGACCGAGCAGGATCCCGATCAGGCTGAGGTGGAAGACCAGGTTGCCGGTCTCACGCAGGTAGCCCTTCTCGGCGGACACCGTCCGGCTACCGTCGACCTCGCTGCGTTCGACTGTTCGCCAGCCACGCAGGAGTGTGCGGGCGCGCCCGAGCACCGTTTCGGGAGCCTCGACAGAGGCGCCCGAAACGTGGTGCGGCAGCCGAGACAGGTTCCGCGGTATCGCTACGGGTGGCTGGCGCATCCCGCGCCAGTACTCCCGCGAGCGGGGCAGCACGCACCCCACCAGCGAGATCATCAGCAGCAGGTAGATCGCGGCGAACCACGGGCTGGCGAACACCTCGAATCCGCCCAGTGCTTCGACGATCGGCGCCGCGGCGGGGTAGTCGGCGTAGAAGTCGTCGACGAGGAACGCGTTGAGTGAGCGCTGCGGGAACAGAGCGCCCGGCAGCGCGGCGACGGCGAGCAGGAACAGCAGCACCAGCGCGGTGCGCATGCTCGTCAGGCCGCGCCAGGTGTTGCGCAGCAGGGCCGCCCCGGCCCGGAAGGGCCCGGGGCGCGACGGGGGCTCGCCGCCGGAGCTGGTCTGCGGCGGCGTCGGGGGCGCGGTAGGTGGTGAGCTCATCTCTAGATGGGCGGGGTGAACCCGGCGATCGAGACCTGCAGCTTCACCAGCCACTGTGCCCACAACCCGGACACCAGCAGCACACCGACCGTGACCAGCAGCACACCCCCGGCGACCTGGACCGCTCGGGTGTGCCGGCGCAGCCAACCCAGCGCGCCAACGGCGCGGGTGGCACCGAGCGCGATGAGCACGAACGGGATCCCCAGCCCGGCACAGTAGGCGAGGATCAGGACGATCCCGCGCAACGAGCCGCCCCCGGTCCCGGCGGCGACGGCAACGACCCCGGCCAGGGTCGGGCCGATGCAGGGCACCCAGCCGAGTCCGAACACCGCACCGAGCAGCGGCGCACCGGCCAGCCCGGCCCGTGGCGCCCAGTGCGCGCGGTACTCGCGCTGCAGTGCCGGGATCAGCCCGGCGAACGCCAGCCCCATCACGATCATCACGACACCGCCGATGCGCTGCAGCACGGCCTCGTTGTCGATCAGTACATCGGACAGCCAGACCACACCGACCATGACGATGGTGAACACGGTGGTGAAGCCCGCGATGAACAGTGCGACCGCGCCGACAACACGCCAGCGGCCGTCGACCGGTCGTGTTCTAGGCGAGCCCGCCGTGTCCTCCGCCGCCGGCCAGGGCGGGTCGCCGGCAGCGGCGCGGGGAGCGCCCGGGTCGGCGAGCGCCAGTACGGTATCGGCGTCGGTACCTGTGCGCCGGGCGGCTGCGCGGGCACGAGCCTCGGCCGAGGTCACCGGCGGTGATTGCGCGCCCACCAACCCGGCCAGATAGGCGAGATAGCCGGGAACCAGCGGCACGACGCACGGCGACGCGAAGCTCACCAGCCCCGCCGCCACCGAGACCAGGACCGCGAGTACCAACGGCCCCGACATCGCGAGAGTTGTGGTCGCACCCATCAGTCACGCGCTCCACAAGTGCGCGGGAGCGGTCGAGATTCAGCGTTCACGGCCTGTCCCCGCTTCGTCGGTCAGCTTGGCGATCAGCGGCAGCAAGTCCGAGCTCGACACCGGGGTCAGGAACACCGCCGCCACCCGAGCCTCGCGGTCCAGCACGATCGTCGAGGGCACCACGTTGCGCGGATACCCGTCGAGCCGTGCCAGGCTGCGGCCCGAGAAGTCATAGATCGAGTCGTAGGTCAGCCCACGGTCGGTTTTGAAGTCCAGCGCAGCCTGCCGGTCGTCGCGAACATCGATGCCGAGCACAACGGCATCGCCACGCGTGGCGTCCTGCACCGCCTGCAGCTCGGGCGCCTCCACCCGGCACGGGCCACACCACGAACCCCAAATATTGATCACGCGGACCTTGCCGGGGAAGTCCCCGATACCGACTTCGGTCCCCGGGTTCATCAGGCTCTCGCCGCGTAGGTCGGTGATCCGCTGACGGCTCTCTGGCGGGTCGTAGGCGATCCGCGTCTGTCCGCCGGGTGCCACGAACTGAAACTCCTGTCCCGGCCCCGACCCGGCCGCGTCCCGGCCAACTCCACAACCGGTCGACAGCAGAACCACCATGACCGCAATCGCTGCAAGAGCGGGGCGCACCTGGCGCCTGTGCGCGCTCACAACACCGCGCTGGTGGGAAAACCTGCGGTACGCCGCCACCCCGGCCTCCTTCCCCTCCGCAGTCCGAACTCCTACGCTCCGTAGAAGCTAGCTCATCGGTCAACACGCCGGGGATCGGGACCCGGGTCTGCGACGACCCAGGTCTGCCGAGGGCCGCAGACGCTCGCGCCCAACGACGCCGACTCGACCTCCCAGCGACGCCGACTCGACCTACCGATCCACGCGCCCCCTTCCTCGACGTCGACACAGGGGACCAGGTGGGCTGTTCGCCGGCACCGAAGCCGGTCAGGCACTTGCGGCTATTTCGAACTCTGCACCCAGCAGTCCTGATGCTGGACAGCGTGGTTGAGAAGCGTCGGAATGTTTGCGTGAGGGCCGGAGGTCGGCCTGGTCCACGGTAGGCGGACGGCTCGCCGGAGGCAGCGGTATCCCTCGGACACCTGGCCCGCGGCGACCTCCGCGCCACCGCCGACGCGGTCCGGCTCTCCCGCCGGACCCTGACCACGATCAAGACCAACCTGTTCTGGGCCTTCGCCTACAACACCGCCGCCATCCCGCTGGCCGCGGTCGGCCTGCTCAACCCGATGATCGCCGGCGCGGCCATGGCGTCCGGCTCCGTCTTCGTCGTCGGCAACAGCCTGCGACTGCGCCGCTTCCGAGGACACGCGGACTAATCGGGTCCATCACGACGAGGTGGTGCAGCCGAGTGGCTGCACCACCTCGCGCGCATCGCACCTGCCCAGGATGCGGCTCCCGGGACCAAGCCGGTCGACGCAGCTCGCACTATGGCGGTGTGTCGGCAACACGACAGTCAGCCCCACCCCACGACGCGGGTCGGCGATCGGAAGAGGCGGGGCCTCGGGTGGCGACGAGGCCGCAGCGGCGTGTCCCTCGGACGGCACGTCGGACAGCCATCTGCCGCCTCCGCCGAGCAGTCTGCCGGGCACGCCTGGACGAGACAGGACCAATTGGCCGAATGTGATCGCCTTTCGTTAACCCTCCTCTTGCTTTTCCAGGCGATCATTTTACCTTCCTCTTGCTCGGCCAACAGTAGAATGGTGACCTTCGCGATGCAGCGGGAAGCGCGAGCAAGTCCGGCGCCACTTTTCGTGAAGCTGCACGGAAACGCCACCGGCCTGTTGGGGGAGTTCTCGTCGTGCGCACAGGGAGACAACCGGAGATCACCCAGCCGCTGGCGACCCTTGCGGGGTACCGCACGCGCCTTAGACCGTGTTTGAGAAGGGTCGGCGTGTCTGCGCCGCGCGGGCCGCGCTCTGGTCCATCGTGGACGGGTGGCTCGGCGTCAGCGGCGGTATCCCTCGGACACCAGCGATGAGCAGTGGGCGTTGATCGAACCGCTGTTGCCCGAGGCCGGGGCGGGTGGGCGTCCGGAGAAGCACCCGCGCCGGGACGTGGTCGACGCGATCCTCTACGTCGTGCGGGCGGGGTGCGCTTGGCGGGCTCTACCAGCGGACTTCCCGCCCTGGCAGACCGTCTACTGGTATTTCAACCGGTGGGAACAGCAGAAGGTCACCGAGAAGATCCTCCCGGTCGTGCGCCGTCAGCTACGTGCCGACGAGGGGCGGGACCCGGAACCGAGCGCGGGATCATCGACTCGCAGTCGGTGAAGGGTGCCGACACCGTCGGGCAGGACTCGCGCGGCTTCGACGCAGGGAAGAAGATCAACGGCCGGAAGCGGTTCATCGTGACCGACACCCTGGGCCTGCTGTTGACCACTGTGGTGTGCTCGGCGTCGGTGCAGGACCGCGACGGGGCGAAGTCGATCCTGCTCGACCTGTACCTGCGCACCAGGGTGCGGTTCGTCTACGCCGACGCCGGGTTCGCCGGACGCCTGCTGGAGTGGGCGAACACGATCCTGCGCACCAGCGTCGAGGTCGTGCGCAAACCGCCTGAGCAGCGCGGGTTCGCCGTCCTCCCGCGCCGCTGGGTGGTCGAGCGGACACTGGCCTGGCTGACCGCACACCGCCGTCTGGCCCGCGACTACGAACGCCACCCCGCCGTCTCCGAGGCCATGATCCGCTGGGCCGCGATCAACACCATCACCCGCCGCATCGCCCGCGGCAAGCCGGCCGCCCGCCAACAGAAGTACGTCTTCACACCCGCGACTTGATCTTCTCAAACACGCTCTTAGTGGCCGGCCGGGCCGTCATCGATGCGACTCGCGAGGACGCGCGAGCGGTGTTAACGCAGTGTGCTCGTTCATCGAGGCGCGGGGAATCGGCACGGCGGACCCGGCGCAGGTGGTTGGAGGTAGCGGTTGCGCTGCTCCGGTCATAGATCGTTTCGGCTCTTCCAGGCTCGCCGGTCCGAGCGGAGGGATCTTGCGGCAGCGAGTGAGAGCCATCGATCCGATCACCGGCCGCCCGAGAATCGTAGTGGAATCGGACACGAGGATCGGAATGCCCAGCGGCGTGCAAAGCGTACGGATCGGGCCGTGCATCCGACGTCCGGTCGCTCAATCTGATGGCGCGGTGCCGCGGGACAGCACCGGAGAAACGCAATGACCCGCTGGGACCAACTCATTCGGACACCCGACGATGATGTTCGGACGGGCTTGCGCAGCGGTCCCGGCACGTCGGGATCCACCGGGCTGGAAGCGGGCAGCCCTGAACCCGGACGGATCCTGATCGACCAGGACGAGCCACAGGGCAGGCGTGCGCACCCGACCGAGCGACTTGAGGCTCTGTTTGAGGCGCAGTGCGAGTGGTTGGTCCGATTCGGTTGCGCCGACCGCTCGGCCGTGGATGCCCCGGAGGGTGTCCTCTCGTATCTGGAGCTGGACGACGAGGCAAACCGCTTGGCCCGCTACCTGCGACTGCACCACATCGGCCGGGGGGACAGAGTCGCGCTGCTACTCGGCGGCTCAGCTGATTTCTGTGTCGCGATGCTCGCCGTGGCCAAGGTCGGTGCCGCCTACGTTCCACTGGACGTGCGACTCGATGGCGACCACGTGGTCGCCATCATCGCTGATGCAGGCGCGCAGTTGGTGCTCACGACCTCGACAGTCGCGGCCGGGATCCCTGAACTCGATGCGCGGACGGCGACGACCGTGGTCGAGCTCGACCTCGCCGGGCGCTTCATCGCCGAACAGAGTTCACGACGCTTGCTCGACGTTGAACGCGGCGTGCCGGGCGGGCCGGTCGCCTACATCGTCTACAGCTTCGACACCGACGGACGTCCGCACGGAGTGGCGATCGACCACAGCAGCGTATGCAACTTCGTGCGTGTGGCAGCCGAGGTGTATGGCATCGTGCCCGGTGACCGGGTGTTCCAGGGGCAGTCACCGGCGTCGGACCTGGTGGTGGAGGAAACCTGGGTGCCGTGGGTCGCCGGAGCCACGGTGGTCGCTCCGCCGGCCGGGTCGAACCTGCAGGGAGAGCCGTTGTGGCGCTTCCTCGGTGAGCGATGTGTGACGGTGCTGCGCAGCGACGCCGCGACACTGGCTGCACTCGACGAGCGTCTGCTCGCTCTGCGGCTGGTGCTGTCGAGCGCGTCGTGCCCACCGGAGGTGATCAGGCGCTGGCGCCGTCCCGGACGTCGGCTGATCGGCACCTACGGTCCGCCCGAAGCAACCGTGACCACCACCTGGACCGAGCTGGAGCCGGGCCGGCCCCCTTCGCTCGGCGTTCCGTTGCCGACCTACAGCGTTGTCGTGCTGGACGTCGAGGATCCGCGCTCGGCGCTACCGCGCGGTGCGATCGGTGAGATCGGGATCGCCGGGGTCGGGCTGGCCCGCGGCTACGTCAACCGTGACGACCTGGCACAGGCAGCGTTCGTTGCCGACTCGCTGGATGTGCCCGGCAATCCGTCGCAGCGGATCTTTCGCACCGGCGACCTGGGCCGCATCACCGCCGACGGTCGTATCGAGTACCGAGCCCGACTCGAGGAAGGGCCATCCGCACGTGGCCGTCGCTTCGAGCCGGCACCCCCGAACCTGGAGGCCCTCGCCCCGGAGGCACCCACGACGCAGTCAATGGCGGTAGAACACGCCGCACCGATGCCCCCCGTCCCCGCACCGGGTGCCGGCACCGCCCCCACCGCCCCCACCGGCGCTGAGGCGCTTCTGGGCGAGGTGCTTGCCGGGGTGCTGGACCGCGAACGGGTCCCCGTCGACGCGAACTTCTTCGACGACCTGGGGGCCGACTCGTTGCTGATGACAAAGTTCTGCGCCCGGGTACGCACACACCCGGACCTACCGTCGGTGTCGATCCAGTACATCTACGAGCACCCGACACTGCGACGCCTCGCCACCGCTCTCGCACTACCGGCCACCGCTCTCGCACCGGCTGAGGCACCGGCGCCGCCGTCGCCGGTCGTGGTGGAGGAACAGTTGGCCGAGATCCTGGCGGAGGTACTCGACCGTGACGAGGTTCCTCCGCAGGCGAACTTCTTCGAGCTCGGCGCGGACTCGTTGGACATGGCCAAGTTCTGCGCCCGCGTCCGCAAGGACCCCGAGTTGCCGACGCTGTCGATACAGGACGTCTACAGCCATCCGACCCTGACCGACCTGGCGGCGGCCGTGGCCCCCGCCGCCGACGGGACCGCACAAGCGGCGCAGGAACTGGCGGTGCAGCTCGGCGAGGTCCTCGCCGCGGTGGTGGAACGGGAGGTGCCGGACGAGGCGAACTTCTTCGACGACCTGGGCGCCGACTCCCTGATGATGGCGAAGTTCTGCGCCCGCGTCCGCAAGGACCCCCGGCTGCCGACGCTGTCGATGGAGAACATCTACGCCACTCCGACGCTCGTCGGCCTGGCCGCCTCGCTCGCCCCGGCCGCACGAGGTGATCTCACCGCGTCGACTCCACCGGAGGAGCCGGCCGTCGTGCTCGACCGGTGGGCCTCGGTCCGCCGGGTCGGCACCGCGGGATATGTCCTGTGCGGCGCGCTCCAGGTCGCGTTCGCCGTGGGCTGGTCCTATCTCATGGCGTTGGTGTTGTTCCTGGGGTACGAGTGGTTCGTCGCATCGCCGACCCTGCTCGATCTCTACACGCGGGCGGTCGTCGTCGGCGCAGCGAGCTTCGCGTTCCTGTGCCTGTTCCCGATCGTGGTCAAGTGGGTACTGATCGGTCGGTGGAAGCCCCGCTCGATCCGAATCTGGAGCCTAGGCTACGTCCGATTCTGGATCGTCAAGACGCTGGTGCGCATGAACCCGCTGGTTCTGTTCCGCGGCTCACCGCTCTACGCGCTGTATCTCCGCTCGCTCGGCGCCCGGATCGGCCGCGACGTGGCACTGTTCGCCCAATCCATGCCGGTGTGCACCGACCTGCTGTCCATCGGTGACCGCACGGTGATCCGCAAGGACGCGATGTTCTCTGGCTACCGCGCCCGCGATGGTCTGATCGAGATCGGGTCGGTCACCCTGGGCGCCGATGCGTTCGTCGGCGAAGCCACGGTCCTCGAGCTCGGCACCCGCATCGACGACGGCGGCCAGCTCGGACACACCTCCGCATTGCTGAGCGGTCAGCTGGTCCCCGCCGGCGAGCGTTGGCACGGATCACCGGCCCGCCCGGCCGGCGTGAACTACTGCACCGTCCCGCCCGCCAGGTCCGGGCTGACCCGCAAGATCGTCTATTCGCTGGTGCAGTTGACCATCATCCTGGGCCTGGCCCTCCCGCTCGCCCTCGGCGGCATCGCGCTACTGCTGCGCGAGGTTCCGCAGCTGACGGCGCTGCTGTTCCCCGGGCCGGAGGCGTTCGTCCACTGGTACTTCTACCTCGAGATCCTCGCTCTGAGCTTCGTGCTGTTCTTCGGCGTCCTGCTCGTGGCGTTCCTGGTGATGATCACCGTTCCACGCCTGCTGGCTCGCGCGGTGCGGCCGGACCGTGTCTACCCGCTCTACGGAGTGCACTACTTCCTGCACCAGACCGTTGCGTTGCTGACCAACAGCGTCACGTTCACGATGCTGCTCGGGGACAGCTCCGCGATCCCGCACTACCTCCGGGCCGTGGGCTACCAGCTCCGGCCACTGGTACAGACCGGCAACAACTTCGGGATGCTGATCAAGCACGAGTCGCCCTATCTGACCAGGATCGGCACCGGCACCGTCGTCGCCGACGACCTCTCGATCGTCAACGCGGAGTACTCGAACACCTCCTTCCGCCTGTCACAAACCACGATCGGCACAAACAGCTTCTTCGGCAACCGGATCGCCTACCCGTCGCAGGGCAGGGTCGGAAACAACTGCCTGCTCGGCACCAAGGTCATGATCCCCGTCGACGGCCCGGTCCGAGAGGACGTCGGCCTGCTCGGCTCACCGAGCTTCGAGATTCCCCGCACGGTCGCCCGCGACGCACAACTCGAGCTCGACGAGCAGGGCCTGCGACGCGCGCTACGGGGCAAGAACCGGCACAACGCCGTCACGATCGCGCTGCACCTGATCGCGCGCTGGCTCTACTTCTTCGGGATCGCACTGCTGGTCCCCGGGATCGCGATCTGGGAGGTCACGCTCGGCGCTGCCGAAATCCTGGTCGCCCAAGTGCTGATCACCGTGCTCACCGTCGGGTGGTTCACCGCGGTCGACCGGTCGGTGCGGCGACTGCTCCTGCGGGCGCCGAAGGGGTGCTCGATCTACGAGCCGATCTTCTGGGGGCACGAACGGTTCTGGAAGGTACCCGCTCCGAGCTACCTGCTGTTGTTCAACGGCACCCCGTTCAAGGGGCTGCTGTTGCGCATGCTCGGCATGCGGGTCGGCGCGCGCCTGTTCGACGACGGCGCCGCGTTCGTCGAGCGACCATTCATCAGGTTCGGTGACGACTGCACGCTCAATGAGCGCAGCATCGTCCAGAACCACTCGCAGGAAGACGGTGCGTTCAAGTCCGACTACACCGTCATCGGGTCGCGGGTCACGCTCGGGATCGGCGCCTTCGTGCACTACGGCATCACCATCGGCGATGACGCCGTGATCGAGGCCGATTCGTTCCTCATGAAGGGCGAGGAAGTCCCCGCGGGCGAGACCTGGGGCGCCAACCCGGCCCGCGAGCTGCCCACCAGATCCATCCCGGCGTCGGCATGAGCGCCGACCGCGCACCATGGGGAGTCGACATGTCCTTCTCGTCCCGGCCTCCCCAGAACGTGGAGCTCCAGGTCGAATGCCGCCCCGGCACGCCTGCTCTCCTGCAGGTCGACCCGGACGACCCGTTGCAGTGGGCATTCGAAACGAGGCGAGCGCTCCGTGCGGCCGTGGTCGACCACGGCGCAGTGCTGGTCCGCGGTCTGGGCCTGTATGACCCGATCCTGGCCGGCGACGTGGTACGGATGCTCGCCGACGACCTGATGGCCGAGCGTGAGGCCTTCGCACCGCGGGTGCCCTACACCGACCGCGTCTACTCGACGACGCGATGGCCACACGGGATCCCGATGTGCCCGCACCACGAGCTGTCGTACCGCGACTGGTTCCCCGCTTCGATGATGTTCGTCTGCCTGTCCCCGCCCGTCCTCGGCGGGGCCACAGTCCTCGTCGACTCCTCCACCGTGCTCGCAGCCTTGCCCGCGAGTCTGGTGAAGCGTTGTGAGCGTGAGGGATGGATGCTGGTGCGCACCTACAACGGCGACGTCGGTCCGTCCTGGTCTCAGGCCTTCGGCATCGGTGACCGACACGGCGTCGAGGACTACTGCCGAGCACACTCCATCGACTTCGAGTGGCGCCGCGGCGGGCAGCTCCGCACCCGGCAACGCCGCCCGGCCGTCGTCCGGCACCCGATCACGGGAGTGCGCTGCTGGTTCAACGAGATCGCCTACTACAGCGAGTGGGTCTTCGGCCCCGAAACAGCCCACGAGTTGCGCGACCTGCTCGGGCCCGACGGGCTACCGGCCACCACCTGCTTCGGGGACGGCACCCCCATCGGCTGGGACCTCATATCCCACATCATGCAGGCATACTCCGCCAACGCCGTCCGCGAGCCCTGGCAGAGCGGTGACCTCCTGGTCGTCGACAACATCCGCACTGCCCACGGCCGTGATCCCTACACGGGACCGCGGGAGGTGCTCGCTGCGATGGCTGACCAGTGCACACTAGCCGAGTAATTCAACAGTCAGGTCGGGATCCTGCGCAGGCTTCGCGCCTTCCCGCCCTATCGGGCTCCGCCATCACAGGACCGCGCGGGCACGGCAATCGCCTGGCGATGCCGCTGCCCGACAGCGGAGGGTCCGATCGATGAGGTCGCGGATCGTGGCACTCGCTGTCACCGCTGCGGCCTTCGCGGTGGCGCTGTTCGGGATACCGCTTGTCATCGGACTGGCCGAGTTTTCGGTGGCGGAGGAACGCTCCTCACTGCAGCGTCTCGCGGGGTTCGCCGCTCGCACGGTGCAGGAGGACATGACCGACGATCTCGTGCCGAGACGCCTGCCGGACGGCCCCGGCGAAGCCGCGATCGCCCTCTACGACGACGAGGGGACGCGGCTGCTCGGAGACGGCCCCGCGCACGGCGACCCGCCGGTCGAGTACGTCCTCGGCAGCCGCACCGGTCCACCGCCGGTCGAGGACCTGACCGTCGCGGTCCCGGTCAGCGACACGGGCGACATCATCGGCGTGGTTCGTACGTCCACACCGCCGTCTCAAGTCTACGGCGCCCTGGTCCCCATCTGGCTGGGAATGGCGGGCCTCGCCGCTGTCGTGCTGGTGTCAGCCTGGCTACTCGCACGACGGCTGGCGATCCGTCTGTCCCGTCCGCTCGAGCGCCTGGTCGACGACGCGGACCGGCTGGGAGACGGGGATTTCGGTATCACCCCGGATTCGACCGGTATCGCGGAGACCGACCGGGCGAGCGCCGCCCTCAGCCGAACCGCGCGGCGGCTCGACGACCTCGTCGCGCGCGAGAGAGCGTTCTCAGCGGAAGCCTCTCATCAACTACGCACGCCCCTGGCAGGCCTGCGGCTCCGGCTGGAGTCTGCACTCGACCGGCCCGAGCGCATGACGAAGGCAGAGATCGCGGACGGTCTGGGTTCGATCGACCGGCTCGAGCGCACGATCGACGAGCTCCTGGTACTGGCACGCGAACGTCAGACAACCTCAGCACCGGCCGATCTCCCTGCGCTGCTCGCCGATTTCAACGATGAGTGGCGTTCTCGCCTCGCCCGGGAGAGCCGAAGGTTCTCGATCCGGCTACCGGATTCTCTTCCCCGGCCGGACGCATCGTCGGCCGCCGTCCGCCAGATCGTCGGTGTCCTCCTCGACAACGCCTACTTCCACGGTGCAGGGGCGGTGTCGGTCTCCGTCCACGAGCTGGGAGAGAGCGCGATCGCGGTCGAGATCAGCGACGAAGGGTCCGGTGTCCCGACGGCCGCTCTCACGGACGGACACATCGGGAACGGTATGGGCTTACCGCTGGCTCGTCGACTCGCCGAGAGCGAAGGCGGACGACTCACCGTCGGTACCGTCCCGTCGACGATGACGCTGCTGCTCCCGGTCGCGACCGAGACCCGCTCTCCGGCGCACCGAGAGAACGAGCTGGTGGATCGACTGAGCTTCCCCCAGGTTCCCGGAGAAGCGGCGGAACCTCAGCATCATCCTGATTCCGGCCGGGGCGAGCCATCCACGGAGCCCGCGGTGCCGTCGCGGCACCAGGGTTGATCCGGCCGCCTCAATCGGTCGGTCCGCTCGTGCGAACGCGTGCCGGAATCCAGCATGTCGCGAGGAGGCCGGCGCCCAGTGCGATCACGGCCGCTACGCCGAAGGCTCTGCCGAACCCCTCGCCCGAGCCGGTCATGAGACTTGCTGCCGCGATGCTCGAGACCACGGCGGTGCCGATAGACGCTCCGAACTCGTGAAAGGTGCTGACGATGCCGGACGCGACGCCCGACTTCTCCGGCTCGACCTGCCCCAGTGCCGTCGCCGAGGCGACGAGGAACAGCGAGCCGATCCCCGCAGCGGCTGCGCTCAGCCCGAGCACCATGCTGAGCGTCCCCGCCCACAGCGCGGGGACGGCCAGTCCGAGTGCGGCGAGGAGCAACCCGCCGAGCGCCAGTGCTCGGCCGCCGACGCGCGCCATGACCCAGCCTGCGAGGTTGGCGCCGAGCATCGTCGCACCGGCGACCGGCAGGAACAGGAGGCCGGTCGTGAGCGCGCTGTGGCCCATCGCGTCCTGCAGGTAGAAGGAGCCGAGGAAGAAGATGGCGACCATGAGGGCCGTGGCCATCAGGATCACGAAGGTCCCCGACCCCACCGAGCGGCGGGTCATCAGCTCGACATCCATGAGCGGGAATCGAACTCGTCGTTGCCAGACGACGAAGGCCGCATACAGTGCTGCGCCCGCGACGACGAGGCCGACCGTGACGGGGGCGAGCCAGCCCCGATCACCGGCCCCGATCAGAGCGTAGATGACCAGGCCGGTCCCACCGGTGATCAGCACGGCGCCCAGAACGTCGATTCCCTGGCGCTCCTGCACCGGGACCCCGGGCAACGCCGGGAGCATGCGGATCAGAAGGACGAGGATCACCGCGCCGACGGGGATGTTCACAAAGAAGATCCATGGCCATCCCGGTCCGCCGGTCAGGACTCCGCCGAGCAGCACTCCGACCGCGCCGCCGGCGCCGCCCATGGCAGACCAGATACCGAGGGCCTTGTTCCGCTCCTCGCCGGCGAACAGTCGCACGACCGAAGACAGCGCCGCCGGCGAAAGCATGGCGGCGCCGACGCCCTGCGCGATCCGACTGACAATCAACATCGCCGACCCATCGGCGATACCGGCGGTCAGCGACGCGATCGTGAACACCGCAAGGCCGGCGAGGACGAGCCGGCGTGGTCCGATGAGGTCCGCAACGCGTCCTCCGAGCACCATCAGACCGCCAAACGTGAGCGTGTAGGCGCTCGTCACCCATGTCAGCGCGTCGCGGGACAGACCCAGGTCGGCACCCATGTGGGGTAGCGCGATCGCAACGACGGTGACGTCCACGATCAGCATGAACTGCGCAACGCCGAGCAACGCCAGCGTCCGCCAGCGTCCGGTGTGTGCGACCGCTCTGGAATCCGGCGTCGTGCCGGTCGAGTCGGGCATGGCAACTCCTTAACTCGTACAGTGCTGTCAGAGTTACCTAATTGCCGTTCTAAGTCAAACAGGTATGTTCGAGCTCATGGGAGCTGGCTCAGAGCAGATGGCCTCGGGTGGACCCCGGCGAGCGGACGCTCGCCGCAACATCGATGCGATCGTCGAGGCAGCGGCGGACTGCCTAGGGCGACGCCCGGAGGCGAGCGTGGCCGACGTCGCGAAGGAGGCCGGGGTCGGCCGGGTGACCGTCTACGGGCACTTCCCTTCGCGGGCGGAACTCGTCGATGCCGCTGTCGTGCACGTACTCGAGCAGGTGGATGGCGCCCTGAAGTCGGTCGATCTGCAAGGTCCACCGCGGGAAGCACTGGCGCGCTACATCCGCGCCAGTTGGGAGCACACCGGTCGCTCCCTCAGTCTTGTCGCCGCCGCAGAGAAGGAACTGGCCTCAGAGCGGATCCACCAGCTCCATGAGAGGTTGGCCGAGCGTCCTGTACGCGTGCTCGAACGAGGACAAGCTGACGGTGTGTTCAGCGATGACCTCCCCATCTCCTGGATGGTCGCGGTTCTGCATCGGCTCATCCACGGTGCTGCCGACGAGGTCGGAAGGGCGAACATCCACCCTTCCGATGCTGCTGAGCTGATTGTGACGACTGTGCTCCGGGCCTTCGCGCCGGGGCACGTCGAGGGGTGATCGCGACTGACTGGGTCATCGTGTGTCGCGTGGGCAAGCGAGGTCGGACGGCCGGCCACCGGATCATCGGTATCGACCCCGTCCGCGACGAGACCCTCGCCGTGACTGGAAGAGCATCGAGCCCAGGTGTGGGGCCGCTTCGTTGAGAGAGACGCCGCCCGCTGTCCTGCCTCATCGAAGGGTGGTCCCGGAGCAGGCAGGCGTTGTCGTGTGTTGGGCACCAGAGAATGGGAACAACGGGTTCTGGCCCGATGGGGATGGCCTTCACGATCGACGGACAGAACTTCGATGCTCGACGGCGACGGTCAGCTCGTCGATCTCGACGCCGTCGAGGGGTGGACGATCAGACCCTGGCCCCCTTCCACCTGCACGTCTGGCTGCCGAGTGAGATCGCAAGCGCCGCCACCTGCTCCAACGCGACGTACCAGTGAACAAGCCGGGTTGCCTCGTCTCCCCCGGTGGCAACGACGCCGCGAGCGCGTCGAACCGCGCCAGCAGCGCAGCGGGTGCCACTGGTGCCTCGTACGGCACGGTTCGCCGTGCGACCACGTCCGCAACCGGTGAGACATCGCGGGCCAGCGGGAACGGACCAGTGGGCCGATGCCCACCGGTCCGCCCGCCGCACCGGGCGGTGCCGATGTGCGCTACCGCGGAGGGGGGTGCAGTGCGCGGCATCGCCATCACGGCATCTCCTACGATACATAGGACCACAAGAGGGTCTCGTTTCCCTCGACCGAGCCGACGCGCCCACTGGAGCCAGCACCGCGATGACCTGTCGACCCGGCCTCGGCCTCGTGCGTCCCGCAACGATCGCTCTCGCCGCGCTGGTCCTGCTTGCCGCCTGCGCCAGCACCCCGACAGCCCGTGAGGCCGCAGCACCGAGCGCTGCCACCGTCTCCACCGGCGCTGCGGCGTCCCCGGTGCGGCTCGTCGATGCCGCGCAGTTCGCCGAACTGGTGGACAGAGACGGCGTCGTGGTCGTCAACGTGCACACGCCCGACGACGGCTCCATCGCCGGCACCGACGCCTCGATCCCGTTCGACCAGATCGGCGAGCGGGTCGCGGAGCTGCCGGCAGATCGAGCCGCTGCGCTGGCCGTGTACTGCCGGACCGGAACGATGAGCGCGGCCGCTGCGACGACACTGGCCAAGCTCGGCTACCGCAATCTCACCGACCTGGCCGGCGGGATGCAAGCCTGGCAGGACGCAGGCCACCCACTCCTGGCAGCCGGCTCGTGACGAACCGAGACCGGTTTCCACGACAGCGTGCGCCGCACTCTCCGGCGTCAGGACACGAGAGGGCATCAGGCACAGAAACGACGTCACGGCGCGGGCGGGGCCGGCTCGGTCTCCGGGCAAGCTTCGTCTTGGCGGTCGCGGCAGGCGCCGCCTTCGCGGCAGCAGCTCCACCTCGAGGCTGGTGGCCACTGGTACCACTCGGTGTCGCGATGTGGGTTCTGGCGCTTCGAGGTCGCACGCTTCGCCAGCGCGCCGGCATCGGCGCGGCGACCGGTCTGGTGTGGTTCAGTTCGTCGCTGTACTGGTTGTCCGACTTCGCCGTGGCCGGCTATCTGGCCGTCACGGTTGTCGAGACGGCGTTGCTCGTCGCGGTGGCCTGCGCCGTGCCGGGATCGACGCCGGGACGCCCATGGCACGGGTGGTGGGCGGTGCCGGCGTTGCTGATGTTGCTCGACGCCGCTCAGACTGCGTTCCCCTTCAGCGGATTCCCGCTCCCCGCGCTGGTGCTCAGCCAGCTCGACGGCCCCTTTGCCGATGCGGCCCCCGTGGGTGGGTCACTACTGGTCACCGGGCTCGCCGCCGCTGCAGGGGCCGGGCTCGCGGCCACAATCACGGCCACCGGTCGACAGCGGGTCGTCGTTCTCGCCGCGACCCTCGCCGGAAGTGTCGCCATCCCACCGGTCGGGGCCGCCGTCGCCGCCGCCACGACCACCGCCACAGGCCGGCTGGACACCGCGATCGTGCAGGGCGGGGGCCCGCGGGGGCTGCGGGCGGTCTTCACCGATCCGCAGGACACCACCGACCGGCACCTGGCTGTTGCCCGCGACATCACCGCATCTCCCGACCTCGTGTTGTTCCCGGAGAACGTGATCACCTCCCGCGGGCCGGTGATCGGCGGACCGAACGACCGAGCCGTCGCCGAACTGGCTCGGCGGCTCGCCGCCCCGGTCATCGCCGGTGTGACCGAGACGCAGGGCAGCGGGTTCCGCAATGCCGCGCTGCTGTGGGACGCCCGCGGCCAGCAGACCGGGCGCTACGAGAAGGAACATCGTGTGCCGTTCGGCGAGTACATCCCCGGTCGGGCCTTGCTGGAGAAGGTCACCGATCTGACGGCGTTGGTCCCCCGCGACGCCATCGTGGGCGACGGCACGGCGGCTCTCGACGTCGCCGGCCGCAGGCTCGGAGTCGTCATCTCCTACGAGGTGCTGTTCGCCGACCGGGTGCGGGAAGCGGTCCGTGCCGGTGGCGAACTCGTCCTGGTCCCGACCAATGCCTCGTCGTATGTCACCGACGACGTCCCCTCGATCGAAGTCGCCGCGGCACGCCTGCGCGCGCTGGAAAGCGCACGCAGCGTCATCCAAGCCGCACCCACTGGCTACTCGGCCGTTGTCGACCCCGACGGGACAGTCCGCGCACTGTCGCCCCTCGGTGATCCGGCGCTGCTGCGCGAGCCCGTCACGTTGCGCACCGGCCTCACCCCGTACACCCGTCTCGGCGACGGCCCCTACATCATCCTTGCGGCCGCCGCCGTCGCCGTCGCTTGGCTCCCCGCAGCCCGACGTCGCGGACGCATCGTCGGATCCCCGCGCCCCGCAGAAAGGTAATCCTCCGTCCCATGGTCAACAGATCGCCCGCACACCGCACAGGTCTCCCCCAGCGCAGAGTCCGACCGCGCCGGGCCCACGCCTTCCTTGCCGCCGGCACCGTCCTCGTGCTGGCCGGCTGTGGCGCAGGGAGTGCGTCCGACACCTCGGACACCGCCGCCAACACCACCACCGCAGATCTTTTCGCCCCGGTCGGACACGTACACGGAGTGGGCGTCGACCCTGCGGGCGGCAGCGTGGTCGTTGCCGGCCACTACGGGCTGTTCGCCCTCGCCCCCGACGGGACACTGGTTCCTCGCCAGGACCCACCGGAGACCGCGGGGCCGGACCTGATGGGGTTCACCGTCGCCGGGCCCCGCACCTTCCTCGCCAGCGGACACCCCGCCCCCGACGACGCCGGCACCCCGAACCCGGTCGGGCTCGTCCGCAGCACTGATGCGGGCACGACGTGGGAGCCCGTGAGCCTGCAGGGCCAGGTCGACTTCCACTCTCTCGACGCCGCCGGCACCTCGGTTGTCGGGCTCGACGCCACCCGCGGCCTGCTGATGGTCAGCAGCGACGGCGGTCGCACCTGGCAGGAGCGCGCCGCGCTGGATGCCCTCGACATCGCCGTGGACCCCTCCGACGGGACCCGGGTACTGGCCACGACCGAGAACGGGGTGGCCGCCAGCCAGGACGGTGGCTCCACCTTCCGCAGCGTCACCGGTAGCCCGCTGTTGGCTTTCGTGTCGTGGGCGGGCGACGGCGCGGTGTACGGGATCGGGCCGGACGGAACGGTGCACGCCAGCACCGACCGGGGCGCGACCTGGCAGCGGCGTGCCGGTACCGAGAGCCCGCCGCAGGCCATCACCGCCGAGCCCGGGGGCCGGTTGACGATCGTGACCAACGACGGCATCCACCGGTCGACCGACGGCGGCGCCACGCTGGCGCGCATCGCCTGAGCAGTGGGTCGGCTAGCGGCGGAACGACACGTGAATGTGATCGTAGTGCCCGCCCACCGGGTCGGCGGGGTCGTACACCCCGCCCCCGGTGTAGTCGCTCCACCGACCGGAACCTGCCTGGGGCCGTAGCCAGATCTGACCCTGCCAGATGACGTAGGAGACGTCGAGGGCGACGGCGTTGCGCCGGAACCACTCGGCGATCACCCAGCCGTCGTCGACGTCGCGGCCGGAGGCGAAGCTGCCGGCGGGTCCGGGGAACAGGTCGCACCCCTTCCCGAGGGGGTGATCGCTGGTCGGGTTCGCCGGGCGGTCGGCGAAGCAGCGTGTCGAGGTCAGATACGTGGTCTCGCTGAGCGCGCCGAAGGCGGTCCGCACCTGCTCCAGTGCGAACCGCGTCGTGGGGGTCACACAGCCCCGGGTGGTGGGGTCGTCCTCGGTGCAGCCGGCTGGGCGCGGCCGCGGGTCGTCGCCGATCACCGCACTCGAGGGGTCGGCGCAGCTGCCGCCGTCCGCGATCGTGCGTGCCCCGGTGGTTCGCGCCGCCCCGTCACCGACCTCGGTGAGCACATTCGCGGCGGTGTCCTCCCATTTGGCGTAGGCGGTCGGGAACGCCGAGCGTTGGACCGCCTGGGCGGCCTCCCACAGCTCCATGTCGGCCCATCCGGGGATCTGCAGCAGGCGGTCGTAGAAGATCGCGGCCGAGTACCGGGGATCGGTGACCTGCTCGGCCGAGCCCCAGCCCATCGACGGGCGTTGCTGGAACAGCCCGAGCGAGTCACGGTCGCCGTAGTCGAGGTTGCGCAGGCCGGACTCCTGCAGCGCGGTGGCCACGGCGATCCACACAGCCCGCTCCGGGACCGCGCGGTCCCGGCCCACCGCGACGATGGTTGCGGCGTTGGCCAGTTGCTCGGCGCCGAGTCCGCTGGGGCCGGTCGCGGAGATGGGCACGGCCGCTGCCGGGGGCAGGCACCCCGGCCTGATCGCTACCGGGGTGAGGAAGTGCCCCATCGCGATCCGGACCAACACCAGCCCCGCGGCGAGGACCCCCACGACGACACCGACGGCGAGCAGCCGAACACCCAGCCGCCGCAACGCCACGGCGGCGTGTCCGACGCCGTTCACCGCCCCATGACGGACGCGCCGCTCGGTGGTCGTCGCGGACGGCTGGGCTTGTCCGCTCGTGCGGGGGTCACCATCGTCGGGCGGCCCCAGGCAGGTCGGCCAGCGGCCGCGTCGTCTCCACCGGCGTGGGAGCCGGCTGCTGCTGGGCAGCACCGATGGCCGGTAGCGGGCGGGTCGGGCTGTCGTCGTGCTGGCCGACCGCCCACAGTTGGGTGGTGGGGGGGTCGCCATCCGGTTCGCTCTGCGCTGCTTGGGTGTCCTCGGCGGGTGCGGTGAGCAGTCCGCGCCGATACAGCACCGCGAGGGCGAACCCGCACAGCAGCCCGATGACCAGTAACACCAACCACGGCGCGTAGGGGGCGCCGAGCGAGCGGGCCAGGTCGATCGCCCAGCCCGTCCCCGCGTTGCCGAGCAGGATCCCGACCCCGCACACGGTGTTGTAGAAGCCGTAGTGGGTCGCGACGAGCCGGTTGCGGGCGAGCCCGACGATGGTGTCCATCTCGAACGGCAGGACCACGGCGGTCCCGATCGCGAGCAGCGCCGCGGTCGACAGCAACGCCGCCACCCCCAGCACCGTCGCGATCATCGCGCTGACGTCGGGCAGCGCGACCAGCAACCCGTCGGCGGCGAGCAGCGGCACGAAGGCCACGCCGAGCACGACCAGGCCCCGGCTCAGCGAGCCCGCCGGCCCCCACCGCGCACGACACCAGGCGGTGACCTTCATCTGGGCCGCGATGGTGACCCCGCCGGACACGACATACAACGCCGTCACCAACGCCGTGCCCAGGTTCCCGTCGCCGGCCAGGGTTCGGGCGTGCAACGGCAGCGCCAGATACACCTGATACGACAAGACGTAGGTGCCGATCATCGCGACCGAGAAGGGCAGGAAGCCCCGGGTCGTGGCGACGTCGCGCCACTGCGCGAGGACCGGGCGCCGATCGGCGTCGCCGCCGCCGTCACCGCGGCGGGCCGGCAGGGCCCGGATCTGCAGCACCGTGAGCACGGCGAACACGGCGGCGGCGACCAGGCAGGTGACGGCGAAGCCGATGCCGGTCAGTGCCAGTCCGACGATCGGGCCGATCAGGATGCCCGCCTGGTAGAAGATGCTGAACAGGGCGAACGCCTCGACGCGCCGCTCACCGGTGTCATGGGCGATGTAGGCGCGCACGGCCGGGTTGAACAGCGCCCCGGCGAATCCGGTCGCGGCCGAGGCCACGACCAGGGCCGGGACGTTGTCGACCAGGCCGATCAGCGCGAATCCGCCGGTGCGCAAGGCGCAGCCGGCCACGATCATCGGCTTGTAGCCGAACCGGTCGGCCAGGCTGCCCCCGACCAGGAACATGCCCTGCTGGGAGAAGTTCCGTACCCCGAGGATCAAGCCGACCATCAGCACCGAGAGCCCGAGCCCCTGGGACAGGTGGTCGGCCAGGTACGGGATGAGCATGTAGAAGCCGAGGTTGATGGTCAGCTGGTTGAGCAGCAGCAGCTGGACCGGCCGGTCGAACGACCGGTATCTGTCGAGTACCCGCATCAGCTCTCGCGTCCTGCAGGCCGGAGCACGGTGGCACAGCGGGTCCAGCGGTGGACCTCGACCGCGTCGGGCCGGTCGATCTCGTCCGGGTCGTGCAGCGGAGGGGCACCGACGGTGATCCCCTTCGCCGCGCAGAACTCGTCGTTGTAGACGGTGTCGAAGTAGCGCTGCGGGCCGTCGGGGAAGACCGCAGCGATCCGGGTGCCCTCCGGCCGGGTCCGGGCCAGCCAACCGGCCACCGTGCCGACGGCGCCGACGCTCCATCCTCCGCTGGAGTAGCTGGCGCTGGCCATCGCCCGGCACGCCGAGACTGCCTCGTCCGCGCCGACCCAGTGCACCTCGCTAAAGATGCTGTGGTCGACGTTGCGGGGATGGATGCTCGAGCCGAGCCCCCGCATCAGGCGCGGTCGTGCGGGCTGACCGAAGATCGTCGACCCGACCGTGTCGACCCCGACGACCTCCAGGTCGGGCAGGTGCTGGTGGAGCGCGCGGGAGATACCTGCCGAGTGGCCTCCGGTGCCGACCGAGCAGACGAGCACATCGATGTTTCCGAGCTGGGCGTGCAGTTCGTCGGCGAGCGGCGCGTAAGCGCTCACGTTGTCGGGATTGTTGTACTGGTCAGGGCACCACGAGCCGGGATGCTGGTCGAGCACCTCGGCGACGCGGTCGCGGCGGGCCTGCTGCCACCCACCGCACGCCGCCGGGCTCTGCACGGTCACCACCTCGGCACCGTAGGCACACAGGAGCCGATACATCAGCGGTTCCATACCCGGGTCGGACACCAGCGTGACGGGGTGCCCGAACGCGATCCCGGCCAGGGCGAGGCCGAGACCGAGGGTGCCGCTGGTGGACTCGACGATCCGCCCGCCCGGCTCGAGATCACCGCGTTGACGGGCCTGCTCGACCATATGCAGGGCAGGGCGGTCCTTGATCCCGCCGGGATTGGTGCCTTCCAGCTTGGCCCAGAACCCCCGTCCGGCAGCGCTGAAGGGTGCGTCGATCCACACCGTCGGTGTGGAGCCGACGACGTCGGTCAACTGGAAGCAACGTCGCGCAGCGACGCCGGGGGCATCGGCGGGAAGAGTCGTGAAAGGAGTGGACATGACAGACCTCATTCGGGCGCGGGCATGTGCCGCACCGCCAGGGAGCGATGTAGGGGCGCGAGAACGACGACCGGGATCTGGTCCGTGGTCGCCGAGGCCTCTACGTCCGCGAGATCTGTGCCAGGACTAAGTGGTGACGCCCACCCTCTGCTCGAGCGGGCGTGGTCTTGACTGCGCGGTGTATCCGCGGCGGTGCCCGCATCGCGGCCGCTACGCGGATCTCGACGCCCGCTCCGGCGCAGACGTCCGGTGGGACGGGACGGTCAGCGCGAGCAGTGAGAGTCGACTCGTCGTGGGCTCCGTCCTGATGGCACACAGGAGCATCAGGATGCGAATGCGGAGCGGCGGGGCGCTCGGCACCGATCTGGTCTCGGTGGTCGGCCGACTGGTCAGCCGCGACGCCTGCGGACGCCTGCGACCCTGTCAGCTGCGTCGAGGATTCACCGGCGACGAGCTCAGGGCCGTGGACCGGCAAGAGCAGGTGTAGCCCACAGATCAGCATGACCATCGACAGGGCGAGGAGTACCACGGCGCGGCGGGCACCGGATCTTGGCACCCGTGTCCCCAGCACGCCGACGAGGTTGCTCACAGTAGCCGAACCGTACCAGCGTCATCGGCAGGCTCGTCCGCGCATCCCAGCGTTGGTGCGTCATCACACAACTCGTGCACGACGTCCTATCGGGGCGCGGCTATGGACACGACCATCGATGTCTCAACCAACACTGCAGGTCAGAGCGGTTAGAGAGTGCGGCGTCTGAGGCGTAGGCGCCAGCAGGTCGACGACCACGGTGGATGGCTGACCCCCGCCGCTTCATGACGAAGACCCCCCATTGGTGAATGCGGTCCCCGTTTCGACGAAAGATCGTCACTTAACGTATACCTGCCGATAGCTATCGCTTCGTCCTGATGGTGCACGCTGCACCCGCTGGATGGCCTGGTCTGGCGACATCCGCGGCCCACTGGGGGCGGCCGCCACCGCCACCGCGCCGCAGCACGGGCGGGCCGATGCGACTACGAGCACGGCAACCGCCTCGACCGCGAGTGCTCAACGCGGGACGTCCGCTCCAGGATGGGTACCGCCCGTCGTTCATTTCTCGTCGCTGCAGTGGCGTCCGTGAGAAGCGGTGGCGGACCCGATCACGGCGGGTCCGGCGACGGGTGCGTGCACCGCCGACAGCCCCACCGGCGTGTTCAGTGGCCCGGGCCACTGTCGCCCCGACGTCATCGTCCGGGCAGGCGCCACTGCGTGGCCGGCAGCAGCGCGGCGCGGTTCACCCGGCCGGCATGCCGCTCGACCAGCTCGAACATCGAGGTGATCAGGGTGTCGGCGAGCAGGTGCGGGCGCAGGCCCAGCTCGGCGAGGCCGGTGGAGACGACGTTGTAGTGGTGCTGGTCGGCTTCCACCCGTGGGTTGTCCAGGTGCGTGATCTCGGTGCAGGGGTGTGTATCGGCGACGAGTTTGGCCAGCTCGCCGACCGAGAACGACTCGGTGAGCTGGTTGAACACCCGGAACTCGCCGCGCTCGGCGGGGTTCTCGACGGCGAGCCGCACGCAGTCGACGGTGTCGCGTATGTCGATCACGCCGCGGGTCTGACCGCCGGAGCCGTAGACGGTCAGTGGTTCGCCGAGCACGGCCTGGATGATGAACCGGTTGAGCACGGTGCCGAACACGGCGTCGTAGTCGAAGCGGGTCGCCAGCCGCGGGTCACGGCCGGTCTGCGCGGTGTGGTGGCCGTAGACCACGCCTTGGTTGAGGTCGGTGGCCCGCAGGTCCCAGGCGCGGCAGGCGAACTCGATGTTGTGGCTGTCGTGGACCTTGGACAGGTGATAGAAGCTGCCCGGTCGCTTCGGGAACAGCACCCGGTCGCTGCGCCCGTTGTGCTCGACGGTCAGCCACCCCTCCTCGATGTCGATGTTCGGGGTGCCGTACTCGCCCAAGGTCCCGAGCTTGACCAGGTGGATGTCCGGGTCGGTCTCGGCGATCCCGTAGAGCAGGTTCAGCGTGCCGACGACGTTGTTGTGCTGGGTGTAGACGGCGTGGGCGCGGTCCAGCATCGAGTACAGCGCGGAGCGCTGCTCGGCGAAGTGCACGACCGCATCGGGGCGGAACTCGGCGAGGGTGGCGCGGACGTACTCCGCGTCGAGCAGATCGCCGTGATAGACACCCAGCCGGGCACCGGAGAGCTCTTCCCAGGCGGTGACGCGCTCGTCGAGCCCGCGGATCGGGACCAGGCTCGTGACGCCGAGCTCGTCGTCGTAGCCGCGGCGTGCCCCGTTGTCCAGCACCGCCACCTCATGGCCGCAGTCGGACAGGTGCAGCGCTGTTGGCCACCCCAGGTAGCCGTCGCCGCCGAGGACCAGAACCTTCATCGACACCCCTCGCGTCGTCACGTCGTCCGCCTTGTCCGAATTTCTACCTGTGTTCGGCCGGCCCGGGGCCGCCACCGTCACCGTCACCCAAGCGTGGCCAACAGCCCGTCCGTCGCCCGCCAACCTTGGTGCGCGACGATCACGCTCGTGCTGGGTGGGTGTGGACATTTCCTCCTGATCGCGGCCTCGCTGGCGACGGCGTGGCGCGGCACGCGCACGGTCGAGCGAGTGCGCCGGATCACCCCCCTCGTCGGGGCGGCGGGCGACGAGGACGGCTCGGTGACAATCGTCGTCCCGGCTCGGGACGAGGCGCCCCGGATCGGGGCCTGCGTCGATGCGCTGCGCGCGCAGACCGTGCCGGATGTGCGGATAGTCGTGCTCGACGACGACTCATCCGATGGCACCGGGCAGATCGCGGCCCGGCGCGCAGACGACGACCCGCGGGTGACGGTCGTGCGCGGCGAGGGTCCGCCGCCCGGCTGGTCCGGGAAGGTCGCGGCGATGCAGACCGGGTTGGATGCCGACCGCGTCGCGCGGGACCGGTCCGAGACTGCGCCACCGGAGTGGCTGCTGTTCGTCGACGCCGACACGCAGCTCGCGCCCGAGCTGCTGGGCCGGCTGCGAGCCACCGCGGTGCGGCACGACGCGGACCTGGTCTCCGCGGCCGGCACCCCGCCGCCGGGCGGGTCGGCGGCGTGGTCGCTGCTGATGCCGACCGGGATCGTGTTCATCGGCGAACACGCCGACCCGCAGGGCCGGGCACGCAGGGCGTTCGCGATCGGGCAGTGCCTACTGGTGCGCCGCGACCGGTTCGCCGCGGTCGGTGGCTGGGCGGCGCTGCGGGATCGCCGGACCGAGGACGTGCTGCTGGCCACCCGGGTGCGCGACGACGGCGGCCGCACCAGGCTGGTCGACGCCGGCGGCCTGGTCACCACCAGCGGGCTGGACCCTTTCGGCGCCGGCTGGGCGTCGTTCCGCAAGACGCTGGTGGCCGCGACCGAACGGTCGGTGCTCGTGCTGGCCGGGGGCGGGCTGGCGCACGCGGCGATGTCGCTGGCCGGGCCGGTTGCCGTGGTGTGCGGGCTGCGGGTCCGGCGGGTGGCGCGGGCGCCGGGCCGATCCGGACGCGGCCGAAGCGCCCGGGCTATCGGCCTGGTCGCGGCCGGGCTGCTCGGCTGGGGCGGTGCGGCGGTGGCGCACCACCGCGCCGCGCGGCTGATGCGCACCCGGACCGCGTTCGCGCCACTGGCCCCGCTGATCTGGGCGTTGTTCGGCGCGGTCCTGCTCGACGGCGCGCGAGTGGTGCTGCGTGGCGCGGCAGGGTGGAAAGGCCGCGACCAGTGACCCGTCACCGGGTTCTCGGCGGCGTGAATGACCACCTCGTGCTGGTCGAGTACATCGTGGCCGACCACGGCGGCGTCGCGACGTGTGAGGTCGACGCGTGCGCCCCGTTCTGCCCCGCACGATCGTGAAGGCTGCCGCGCCCGCCGATTGAGCTCGCCAGTGGCTCGGCGTGAAGTCGTCCGGTACGCGCGTGGTGCCCCGTCCCCGTCTGAAGACCTCGTCCCGCCGGTCTGTCACAGCGCACGAGCCGGCGGCGCCTCAGCCAGCATGCAACGACCGTCCCGTTCCCCGTTTCGACCGAGGCGGTGGTGGCCTGGACCTTGTCGCCGATCTGCAGCTCCTGGAACCAGGCCTGCGCGTCGGGCTCAATTCGTTAGCTCATCGTCCTACTTGATGTTGCAGTGATCGGTTGTTGCGGGCCGTCACACTACGAGCGGATGGCGGCACGCGACGTGTGCCGAACCAAGAAGCCATAGCCACCCATTGACTGACACAGGATCGCCAGGTCGCGTCCACAAGAGGTAGGTCGTACGTCCAGCGGCACAGTCGATCGCCGATCTGTGCCTGCGCCGGATCAATTGCTGCCCTGCGCTACCGTGAAAACGTCCGAGTGATGCCACTCGGTCCGGTTGAGGGGAGGAGTGTCGTGCTGGCCGACGCACGTCCTTCCTCGCCGCGGGCGCTGCTCGTGGCCGCCCTCGCGACCGCCGTCCTCGCGATCGGGATGGACCTCGCGGCCGGTGAGCACCCCGTGCACGCTGCGACGGTCGGCGGGGTCGCGGCATCGGCTGCGCTCGCGCGCCTGGTCACCGCACGTCGGTACAAGGGACTGCTGGCCATGGTCAACGGCGCTGTCGTGGCGCAGCCGGCGTTGCACGCCTCGACCAAGCTGGTCCCGCCGACCACGGACCACTCCGGGGACGTGTCGCTTTCGGTCGTGCACATCATCGTGGCGGTACTGATCGTCGTTGCCATCACCCAGGTTCAGCAGCTCGGCAGCCTCGTTGCTGCCCTACGTCCCTTGCTGGTCGCGCTGATCCGGCGCATCGTCTCGACGCCCAAGCGGCCGGTTCGTTCGCCGCGCCTGGTCGGCTACGAGCCGGCACTGCCCGTGCCCCAGTGGTCGATCGTCCGCGACGTCGCCCGACGAGGCCCCCCGGTGTCGGCGCTCGCCGCCTGACCTCGCCGAGACATCTCGCACGGGTGTTTGGGCGGCCCATGGCCCGATCACCCCCGTCTCCGGTGTTCCGGAGCTTCCCGCCTGGAGTTCTGTCATGGGCGTCATCTCGACGTGTCGGCATCGAGCATCCGCAGCGACACTTCCCGTTCCCACCGCACCGAACGGCCCTCCCCGCCCCGCCGGACGCCGTCCGAGTGTGTTCGTCCGTACCGCGACGACCTACGACCTGTCCGCCATGGCCGGCCTGCATGTCGCACACCTGCCGATCGGCTTCTTCCCGCGCCTCGGCACGGGTTTCGTCGCGCGCTGGCAGGCCGCTTTCCTCGACAGCCCCCACGCCATCGGCCTCGTTGCGATCGAGCGTAGCGACGACGCCAGCGCCGAAACGGTCGTCGGGTTCCTGGTCGGTACCACGGATCGCCGCGCGTTCCGGCGCGAGTTGCTGCGGCGCCACCGGGGAGCGCTCATCCGACACGGCGTCTTCGCTCTCGTGGTCCGCCCGTGGCTTCTTGCCACGTTCCTGCGCGGTCGAGCGACGACCTACGCCGCTCGCCTCTGGCGGGGACGCTCGGGCACGCCCACCGCGCGACCACACGAGCGCGAGGAATCGACCGGTGAGTTGACCGCCGTCGCCGTCGATCCGGGGACCCGTGGAGCCGGCGTCGGACGGCGGCTGATCGAGATCTACCTCGACCGTTGCACGAGCCTCGGGATTCCCTGGGTCGAACTGGTGACCGCGACGGAACCGGACTCCGCCGTGCGGTTCTACGAACACACCGGCTGGACCTGGCTCTACCGGAGCCAGACCCGCGACGGCGTGCCGGTCGCGCACTTCGGGCGTTGTCTAGCCACGACGGATCGCGCGTGACTTCCGCTGCACGGAGCACGACGCGCGACCGGCTGCTCCCGGCCGCGGCGCTCGTGCTGCTTGTCCTCGTCACCGCCGGATGTGCCGGCGCCGCGCCGGCCTCACCACGCCTCGATACCGGGGCACCGCCGCCGGCACCGGTCACCAGCGCACCTGTCCCCGACGACGTGGTGACTCCGCGCACCAGTCGCGGGGACCTGTCGAAGGAGACCGCCGTCGCCTTCATCGAGGCGATCGGCAGCTGGGACGAGACCCAGCCCACCGCCGCCAGCGATCGCGTCGTCGCGGCCGGCTACCCCGCAGCCCTTGGCGCCGTCGCACCGCAACTGGTCGATCTCCCCACCCCCCGCGCACGGACACAGGTCGTGTTCGCGCAACAGGGTGGCCTCACCGCGACCACGGCGAGCGTGATCGTGCTCGCCGAGCAGAGTTGGGGCGACACCGGGCACGACGGTGTGCGACAGCTGGTGCTCGACGTCCGGCTCGTCCTGCTCGAGGGCCGGTGGGAGGTCACGGCATCGGTCGCTCCCCCTCGCCCGCCTCTCGCACCGGCCCGCGCCGGTGGGCCGACCGCTCTCGGACGCGCCGTGCTCGGGGACCCCGCCCTCGTCCTGCCCGAGCCGGTGCGGGCCGACATCGTCGAGCGTCGTGTCGGCGACCCGATCCTGGGTGTCCTGCAGCGGCTCGGAGCCCGTGCCAGGATCGACGTGCAGGTCGCGGCCACCGGTCACCCGGGCACGGTCTATCCGACCACCCGGTTGTCCAACCATGCGGTCGGTCGGGCGTTCGACATCAGGGCGATCGACGGCGTGGCGGTCGAGGAGCTCCGCGACGACCGCCGCCTCGAGGCCGTGATGACGGCCGCCGGCGAGGCCGGGGCGACCGAGGTCGGCGGGCCGATCCGTGTCGACGGGACCGGGTTCTTCACCGACGCGGTCCACCGCGACCACGTGCACGTCGGGATCACTCCGGGCAAGCCGGCTGCCCGGGCGGTGCCCCGGTGAGGGCTTCCGTCGCGAGGACAGGTGGGACTCTCACCCACGGAGAGCGGGTGTCGGGGCTCGCCGTCGCCACCGCCCTGTCCCGGGTCCTGGGTTTCGTCCGCGCGTCCGTCTGGGCCGCGGCCTTCGGGCTCCACGTGGTGGGCAACGCGCTGACCCTGGCCAACACGCTCCCCTCGATCGTCTACACCCTGCTGGCCGGCGGTGCGATCAGCAGCGTGTTCGTCCCGCAGCTGATCCGGGCCGCCGCGAACGGGCGGCAGGAGGGTGACGCGTTCGCCGGCCGCCTTCTCAGCGTTGCCCTGCTCGTCCTGCTTCCTGCGACGGTCATCGGGGTGCTGCTGGCCCCGTGGATCGCCCGTCTCTACACGGGCGGCGCCTGGCCGCCGCGGGACACCGCTCTCCTCGCCGCGTTCCTGGCGTGGTGCCTGCCGCAGATTCCGCTTTATGGGATCTTCGCGGTGCTCAGTCAGGTGCTCCTGGCCCGGGACCGGCCCGGTCCGATGATGTGGGCCCCGGTCGCGAACAACGTCGTCGGGATCGCCGCCGCGGTCCCGTTCCTGTTCCTGGGTGGGATCGCCACTGGGCCGGACGCGAACGCGGCGGAGACGGTATCGCCCGGCGAGGTCCTCGCCATCGCCGGCGGCGCCACCGCCGGCGTGCTGGTCCAGGTCCTGGTCCTGCTGCCGGCGCTGCGCGCGGCAGGTGTTCGCGTCCGGCCCCGCAGAGACGTCGCGGCAGCGGGAATCGGCCGTTCCCTGCGGCTCGCCGGCTGGACCGTCCTTTTCGTCGCCGCCAACCAGATCGCGTACTCGATCACCGCGATCGTCGCGAATGCGGCCGGCGCGGCAGCGGCAGGCGCCGCCGACCACGCGGCCGGCCTGGCGCAGTACACCAACGCCAACATGATCATGTTGGTCCCGCACGCGATCATCGCGGTCTCCGTCGTCACGGCAGCCTTCCCGCGCATGGCCCGCGCAGCCGTCGAGCACGACGTCGACAGCGTTGCCCGTGCGGCAACGGAGGCCCTGGTGCGGTCGGGTCGGCTGCTCCTGCCCGTGGCGTTCGCACTGCTGATCACCGCGCCGCTGATCACTCGGCTGCTGTTCCCCGGCAACCCGGGGGCCGACACGTGGTTCATGGGCCTGGTGCTGGCGACGTTCGCGCCGGCCGTCGTGATCTACTCGTTCCAGTTCGTGCTGGTCCGGACCCTGCACGCGTGGGAGAACACCCGGGGCCCGGCGATGGTGCAGATCGTGATCGCCCTGATCCAGTCGCTGCTGGCCGTCCTGGCATCGCTTCTGCTGCCCGCCGGGGACGTCGTCGTGGGGCTGGGCGCGGCCTTCTCACTCGCCTACACGGTCGGACTGGTCTGCACCGCCCGGCTCATCGTGCGGACCACGGGACGGCGACCGCTCCGAGGAGCCGCCGGAGCGCTGCTCCGACCGGCTCTCGCTGCGGCGACCGCGGCGCTCGGGGCAGGCGCCGTCGTCGCGGTCAGTGGCGTCGGCCCGGCCACCGACCTGTGGCATACCGCGCTCGTCCTCGTCGGGGCCATCGGAGTCTACGTCACCGTCTTCATCATCGCGGCAGGTCACCTATCGAAGGGCCGTCGATGGACAACGCCGTGAACGTGCGAGCCACTGCCGTGTCGGTACGGGTACTCGTAGTGGAGGACGACCATACGATCGGAGACCTCCTGCAGACCAACCTGCGGAGCCACGGCTTCGACACCGTATGGCGCACCGACGGCGCGACGGCGCTGAGCGCGGTGGCCGAGGTCCCCTTCGACCTGATTCTGGTCGACCTTAGCCTGCCCGATATCGACGGGACCGAGGTGTGCCGCCGGATGCGGACGGTCCTCCCCGAGGCGATCATCGTCATCCTCACCGCCCGAACCGCGGAGATGGACGTGATCGTCGGCCTGGAAGCCGGCGCCGACGACTACCTGACCAAACCCGTCCGTCTCGCAGAACTCCTGGCCCGGGTCCGCGCGCACCTTCGCCGGTCGGAACCGAAGGGCACGACCCAGGTCATCGAACTCGGTGACCTGCGGATCGACCTCAGCGGTCGGCGCGTGTCGATCGGGCACACAGGTGTCGAGCTGCGGAACAAGGAGTTCGACCTGCTCGCTCGCATGGCGAGGGAACCCGGCACGGCGCTGAGCCGTCACCAACTCCTGTCGGACGTGTGGGACGAGCACTGGACCGGCCCGACCAAGACACTCGACGTCCACGTCGGCAATCTGCGCAGGCTCCTGGCGTCCTTCTCCGCGCACCGGGCACCCCGCATCACGACCCTGCGGGGACATGGCTACCGCCTGGAGTGGCCACCGAACGGCGGCGAAGGGACGGATCGATGAGGTCGCGGGTCGTGGGACTGGCCCTTATCACCGCGACGTTCGCCGTCGCGCTGTTCGGGATACCGCTGGCCATCGGCCTGGCCGAGTTCGCTGTTTCCGAGGAACACTCGTCCCTGCAGCGGCTGGCCGGGTTCGCGGCGCGCAGCGTGCAGAGCGACATGGCCCATGACCGCGTGCCGCGCGCGCTTCCGGACGGCCCCAGTGACGCTGCCGTGGCGCTCTACGACGCCGACGGCGCACTGCTCCTCGGAGCAGGCCCCTCGGAGGGTGACGCCGCGGTGGACTACGTCCTCGGTGGGCGCACCGGGCTGCCGCCTGCCGACGACCTTGTCGTGGCCGTCCCGGTCAGCGGCCTACACGACATCGTCGGTGTTGTCCGCGCCACCGCGCCCTCGTCACAGGTCTACGCGTCCGTGATGCCGATCTGGCTGGGGATGGCGGCTCTGGCCGCGGTCGTGCTGGTGTCGACATGGCTGCTCGCTCGCCGCCTGGCGCTGCGCCTGTCCCGACCTCTCGACCGACTGGTCGACGACGCGGACCGGCTGGGCGACGGGGACTTCGGCATCAGCCCGAAGCGCAGCGGCATCGCGGAGACCGACCGGGTGAGCGGAGCCCTGAGCCGTACCGCATGCCGGCTCGACGACCTCCTCGCCCGCGAACGCGCGTTCTCAGCGGAGGCCTCCCATCAACTCCGAACCCCGCTCGCGGGTCTGCGGCTGCGACTGGAGTCCGCACTCGACGCGGCGGAGCCCATGACGAGACCGCAGATCGAGTACGGGCTGGGGTCGATCGACCGGCTCGAGCGGACGATCGACGAGCTCCTCGCCCTGGCGCGTGAACGGCAGACGACCTCGGCGCCGGCCGACCTCCCACGCCTGTTCTCCGAGTTCGACGACGAGTGGCGCCCGCGCCTGACGCGGGACGGCCGCTCGTTCTCCTCCCTGCTCCCGGGCTCCCTTCCCGAGCCGGACGCCTCGTCTGCCGCCGTCCGGCAGATCCTCGGTGTCTTGCTCGACAACGCGCTCCTGCACGGAGCCGGGGACGTGTCGATCTCCGCCCGTGAGGTCGGCGAGAACGCGATCGCGATCGACGTCGGCGATCAGGGCCCCGGGGTCCCGAGCTCCGCCCTCACGAATCGGGACGGCGGACGCGGCATGGGTCTGCCACTGGCACGCCGCCTCGCCGAGAGCGAGGGCGGGCGGCTCACCGTCGGCACAACCTCGGCGCCCGTGACCCTGCTGCTACCGAGCCGGTCCAGGGCCGGTTCTGCCGAGGGCTCGGAAGACCCGGCCTCCACCGCGAAGACGACCGGCTGATCAGCCACCGTCGCCGCCGTCCGCGCCTTCCTCCGGTGGCGGTGGCCCGGCGGGGGGTCCGACCGCGGGTGGCGAGCCGGGAGGCGGCGGAGGGGCGGGCACCGTGCCGCTGCTGACCTGCAGCGTCACCGGCTCGCCCGGCAGCGCCGCACCCCGTGGCTCCTGACCGATGACGGTTCCCTCGGTGGCCCGGTTGTCCACCGTCCGGGTCGTCACCTGCCAGCCGGCTCCCTCGAGCTCGCCGCGGGCGTCGGCGGCCGAGCGGCCGACGACGTCCAGGATCCGGGACTCCGCACCACCGTCGAGGTAGCGGGGGTCGGTCGGCGGCAACGGGGTCGGCGGCGTGCCCGCGACCAGCGGCGTCACCGCTCCGTACCAGGTCCGGGCGGGCGTCTTGCCACCGAAGATGTTGCCCTCGCCGCAGGCGAAGGGACCGTTGCCGCCGTCGCACAGCGGGCGCGGGGAGTTCGAGTTGTCGAAGGTGATCACCGCACCGGACATCTCCGGGATCGCCCCGACGAACGCCGCCGACTTGTTCTGCTGGGTCGTGCCGGTCTTGCCCGCCATCGGACGGGTCCAGCCGGCCGCCCGGGCCGCGGCCGCCGAGGTCCCGGAGATGTCGTCCTGGCTCATCCCGGTCACCAGGGTGTTCGCCAGGCCGGGGTCGACCGCCTGTTGGCACGGTTCCTCGGTGATCGGGACGTCCTTCCCGTTCGCGTCGGTGATCGAGTCGATCGGCGTGGGCGGGCACCACTTGCCCTGCGAGAACAGCGTCGCGCCGACGTTCGCCAGCTCCAGCACCGACGTCGGGGTGACACCGAGCGTGAACGACGCCAGCCGCTGCTGCTTGATCACCTCGGCGATCGAGCGGTCGGTGCGCTCACCCGTTCCCGGGTCCACGAACGGCGTCGTGGCCAGCGACTTCAGCCCGAGGCGGACCGCCATGTCGACGACGTCCGGGACCCCGGTGGACTCCTCGAGCTTGATGAACGCGGTGTTCGGCGACTGCGCGAGCGCGTCGGTCATGCTCATGCGTGGCGGCAGGCCCTCGCTGGCGTTGGCGACCGGGATCGGGCGTCCGCTGCCGTCGACGTAGATCGGCGAGGCGTAGCCGGAGGGAGGCACCTGCATCGAGTAGTTGATGCCGAGCCCCTTCTCCAGCGCGGTGGCTGCGGTGAAGATCTTGTACGTGGAGCCGGCACCCAGGTTCACCGGCTGATACGGCAGGCCGAAGCTGGTCTCCTCGGCGTCGGCGTCGAGGCCGAACGTCCGGCTCGACCCCATCGCCAGCACCCGGTGCGCGTCCTGACCGGGCTGCACCAGCGACATCACGTTCGCGACGTTCGGGGTCCGCGGCGGGACCTCCGCGTCGAGTGCCCGTTTGACCTCGCCCATCGCCCGCCGGTCCAGCGTCGTCCGGATCGTGTAGCCGCCCCGGTTGATCTGTTCCTCGGAGAAGCCCGCCTCGGTGAGGTACTGGACGACGTATTTGCAGAAGAAGCCGGTGTCACCGGCACCGATGCAGCCGTTCGGGATCCGGACCAGCGGGTCCGCGATGCCGAGCGGCGCGGCCGTCGCCTGGCGGGCCTGGGCGTCGTCGATCATGCCCTGCTGGCGCATCTGCTCGATCACCAGGTTGCGCCGCTCGGTCGCGGTCTCCGGGTTCTGCACCGGGTCGAACTGGGTCGTCGAGCGGACCATGCCGGCCAGCAACGCGGCCTGCGGCACTGTCAGCTTGTCCGGCGTGGTGTTGAAGTAGGTCCGGGCGCCCGCCGCGATGCCGTAGCTGCCGTTGCCCAGGAAGACGATGTTGAGGTAGCGGTTGAGGATCTCGTCCTTGGACAGCTGGCGCTCCAGCTGCAGCGCGATCCGCGCCTCCTTCAGCTTCCGGGCGGGGGTCTGCTCGGTCGCCTTGAGCCGCTCGGCCTCGGTCTGGGCGTCGACGTAGAGCATGTAGTTCTTGACGTACTGCTGGGTCAGCGTCGACGCGCCCTGCACGACATCCCCGGACGTCGAGTTCGCGACGACCGCACGCAGCGTGCCCTGCCAGTCGACGCCCTGGTGCTCGTAGAACCGGCGGTCCTCGATCGCCAGGATCGCCGCCTTCATCGTCGGCGAGATCTGGTCGTTGGCCACCTCGGTGCGGTTCTGGTCGAACAGATAGGCCAGCGGGCGCCCGTCGGAGTCGGTGACCGTGGTCGTCAGCGGCGCCGGGTTGTTCACCAGGTCGGCCGAGCTGGACGTGACGCTGTCACCTGCCTCGTTCGACAGGATCCCGAGGCCGCCGACCACCGGGAAGGCCATCCCAGCGACCACCACCCCCAGCAACACGCTCAGCCCCGCCAGCAATGCGATCGACCGGCCGACCGGGCCACTGAGGATGCGCACGCCAGATCCTAGACCTCGAAGGGAGCCGGACCCGCCGTCACCCGGTCTGGGGAGGGAGTCGGCGACGGGTTCATGGCACAACTATCGCCCATCGAACTGTGATGTTACTGAGAAGAACCGGGTACGGCGCACTCTCTCGCGACCACCCGATAATTTTTACCGTCGCTTTAACTTCGGTTGCACTTCCGCTGCACGACGCCTCCTAGCCTCCGGTACCGAGGATGGCGGAGCAGCCGCTGCAGAGGAACTACCCGGAGACGCGGAGTGACCACTTCTCCCCAGACCGTGCACCAGCAGATCATCGACACGCTCATCGACGACCCCATCCTGGCGATGCTCGGGTTCGACCACCGGACAATCGGTGAGGAGCGGACCGGACGCAACCCGCGGCTCATCGTGAGCTGGGCGGACGAGTGGTACGGCTCGGCGTCCGACCTCCTCGGAACGGTGACGATCGAACCTGTCGGCACCGATGATCGGACCAGGACGGCCGTACTCGACCGGGTCGAACGAGCGCTGGCCGCACTGCGCGCGGGACGACCGATCATGCGTGTCCGCCGGTCGGGGGGACGCCCGTCCAGCAAGTTCCACGTGCTCGCACGCGTTGCGCCGCGCGAGACCGGATCCATGCCCGCGCTGGCCGGCCGGCACCAACGGTGACGCTGCTGTACATCGAGAGAGACGGCACACCTTCTCTCAGCGAGCTGCGCAGTCGCGTCGTCCTTTGCAACTTCTGGGCCTCGTGGTGGGAAGAGGAGCACTCCGCGTCGGTCAGCGTGGCCGAACAGGACCGCGACGCCGGGGTCACGCTCGTCGGAATCGACTACCAGGACGGCCCGGACTCGGCGGTGGCGTTCCTGGATGCGAGGGGGCGCGGCGGGGACGACTACCGCTATGTGACTGACCCCGGCCCGCGCGCCACCCGCGACAGCGGGATCTTCGGCGTGCCGGAGACCTTCGTGATCGATCCGGCCGCCACCATCGTCGCGAAAGCTGTCGGACCGACGACCTACCCGCTGCCGGCCCGTGCGGTGCTCGCCGGCCAGCGCCCACAGCCGCGGACAGCGGTGCCGGTGCAGCCTTCTTCCGGGGCGCCGCTGGGTTTCGGGAGTTGAGATGCTGCGGACCGGCGTGCGCTCGGAGCTGCTGTGGACGATTGTCGTCGTCGTGCTGGCGATCGTCGGGATCGTGGCGTTGTGGCCGCAGGACAGCGACCCCGCATCCGGCGACCCGCAGACGTCACAGTGGCGGGTGACGGGCGAAAAGCCGTTCATCGCGATGCCGCCCGACGCCGAGCTGGCTCCACTACGCTCCCGGGCGGACCTGGCACCATGTCCGACGCCAGGGGACGTCGGGCCGCCGCCCGGGGGGCCGCTGGCCGACATCACGGTCCCGTGTCTCGGTACTCCCGGCACGGTCGACCTGGCCGCTGCGCTGGCAGGGCGACCGGCGCTCCTCAACGTGTGGGCGTCCTGGTGCACACCCTGCCGCGAGGAGATCCCGGTGCTCAACGCCTACGCCGAGCTACCCGGCGCGGTGCCCGTGGTAGGCATCGATGTACGCGACGACGCCACCTCGGCCCTGGGCCTGCTCGCCGATCTCGACGCCCGCTACCCCTCGGTCGTCGACACGCGCGGCACGCTGTGGGCCGCCCTCCAGGTGCCCAATGCCATCCCAACCAGTTACGTCCTGCGACCCGACGGATCAGTACGCCGAGTGGCCTCGCCGGTGGTCTTCACCGAACCCGGCGAAGTGGCCCGGACAGTACAGCGGTACCTGGCAGAGCCGTAAGCGGCCGCTTCGTTACGGATCGTCACCAGACACGCCGGAGTGATTCATCGACCGGACAGCAGCAACCGTGGCGAATGGACCACGGTTCTACCCCGCGCACAATCGCCGATTGGCTTCTCATCACGCGGAGGGATCTTGTACACAACCAACCCCGCGGACGCGGCCCGGTACGAGCCGCGTGATGACGGCCCTGCGGCGGCACGCCGCAGTCATATCCGCGCTCATCATCGCGGTCGGCTTTGGGCCCATGCCTACGGCCGGCGTCAGCAGGCCTTCTCGCACGTGAGCGACGCCGACACGTGACTTCCGTCCAGCTCCGACGAAGAGCCACAAGCAGGCTCCCTCATCCCCTCCGCAGAAGGTACGTGGCCGATAGCCGGGCGCCGGACCGAGCCGCACATGTTGGCCGAGAGCATCGGTTCGCCGAGCGGCGACACCGTCGACCGGCGAGGTGTGGCGGAGTGCACCGATGCCACGACTAGTGTCGGATGCCGATGGCGCCTCCAGACCAGACCGTTCCTGGTCCGATGGGCTGGCACTGTCGATCAGCGCGGCGCTTAGCGCTGGCGCGGGGATGTTGAGCTGGGTACTCGCAGCCCGGTTCGTCTCGCCGACCACCGTGGGAGAAGTCTCGGCGTTCGTTTCAGCATTCCTGCTGGTGGCGGGCCTGACCGAATTCAACCTAGGGCGTGTCTCCTAAAGCGCGGAGCCAGGTGACGATCGCCTTCAGGACGGCGCCGCCGCGGAAGGTCAGCGCGAGCTTGTCGTAACGGGTGGCCAGCCCGCGCCACTGCTTGACGTGGCAGAACCCGCGTTCGACGACGTTGCGATTGCGGTAATCGGCGCGGTCGAACGCGGGCGGGCGGCCGCCGCGTGCCCCTCGCCGTTTGCGGTGTCCTTGCTGGTCGGCGGGCTCGGGAATGACGGCGACGATCCGCCGCTCGCGTAGATGGCGGCGGATCGCGCGCGAGGAGTAGGCCTTGTCAGCGCGCAGTCGTTCCGGCCGTGTTCGGGGACGTCCCGGGCCCGCTCGCGCGATGCTCAGATGCGCCATCAGGTGCGGGAACATCGGCGAGTCCCCGCCTTGGCCCGGTCCGAGCAGGACCACCAGCGGCCGGCCGTGACCATCGACGAGCTGGTGGATCTTCGTCGACAGCCCGCCGCGAGACCGACCCAAGGCGTGATCGCCGGGCTCGGCGAGCAGATTCGTGTAATTCGATCCTGCCCCCTGTGTCGCGGGCCAGGGTCGCGGCGTGTTGGTGGGCGCGGAGGATCGTGGAGTCCACACTGACCGCCCAGTCCACGATCCCGGCGGTGTCGGCGTCGGTCAGCAGAGCCGCGAGAACGTGGTCCCAGGTGCCATCGCCGGAGTAGCGGCGGTGCCGCTTCCACAACGTCTGCCACGGCCCGAACTCGGACGGGACATCCCGCCAGGCCAGGCCGCACCGGTATCGGTAGATGATGCCCTCGAGTACTCGACGGTTGTCTCGAAACGGGCGCCCGCGACGACCCTCCGACGAGGGCAGGAGCGGGGCCAGCCGGGCCCACTGAACGTCGGTCAGGACCGCAGTGCGCGACACCGCTACAGCATCGCGCACCCCGACCCACCTATTTCGGAGACACGCCCTAGTACTGCAACGGCGTTTCGGCGTGTCGTGAGAGGCTGATCCGGGTTCGGCGGTGATGATCGCCGGGTGGTGGATCTTGCTGGATGGGTAGCGGCGTTGGACCAGGTCATCGCGTCGATCGGGCCGCGGTTCTTCCGTCGTGAGCCCCGCGCGCGGGCCGGGGCGTATGTGCGCGGCCTGCTGGCCGGGTTGGAGCGCAAGAACGGGTGGACTCTGGCCGAGCATGCGGGGGCGGTCTCGCCGGACGGGACGCAGCGGATGCTGCGCACCGCTGACTGGGACGTCGACGGGGTCCGCGACGACGTGCGCGACTACGTCCTCGACGCCCTCGGCGACCCCGCAAGTGAGGTGTTCGTGGTCGACGAGACCGGGTTCATCAAGAAGGGCCTGCGTTCGGCGGGAGTGCAACGCCAGTACACCGGTACCAGCGGCAAGGTCGACAACTGTCAGCTCGGGGTGTTCCTGGCCTATGCCAGCTCGAAGGGGCGGGCGCTGATCGACCGCGAGCTCTACCTGCCGACCTCGTGGACCGAGGACCGGGACCGCTGCGCCAGAGCCGACGTGCCCGATGAGGTCGGGTTCGCCACGAAACCCCAGCTCGGGCTGGCGATGCTCGACCGCGCCCACGCCTGCGGGGCCCTCACACCCCGCTCGTGGGTGACCGCCGACGAGATCTACGGACAGAATCCGACCTTCCGCACCTGGCTGGCCGACCGGGAGATTCCGTTCGTGCTGGCCACTCGCAACGACGACGTCCTGACCAGCCCGGACGGGCATCGCCGCCAGGCCAAGGTCCTCGCCACGATCGCCGGCGCCCGCGACCCCGACACCGGCCGCAGCGGGTGGGAACGGCGCCAGGTCGGCGCGGGCGCGCACGGAGAGCGGATCTATGACTGGACCACCGTCGCCCTCGACCCGGCCGGCCTACCCCACGGCTGGGGACACTGGCTGCTCGTGCGCCGCCAGACCGAACCCGGGCAGGGCAAGACCACCCGGGAGCTGGCGTTCTACCGCTGCGCCGCCCCCGCGGCCACGCCGCTGCGCGAGCTGGTCCGCGTCGCCGGCGCACGCTGGGCGATCGAGGAATGCTTCCAGACCTCCAAGAACGAAGCCGGCCTCGACCACTACCAAGTCCGCTCCTACCGAGCCTGGTACGCCCACATCACACTGGCCATGCTCGCCGCCGCCTACTTGTCCGTCACCCGCGCACAGGAGGCCGAAAAGGGGGATCTCCAGCCGAGCGGACCGGCCTGATCCCGCTGAGCGGCAACGAGATACGGCGTCTGCTCGCCACCCTCATCCTCACCCCAGCCGCCTGCCTGGCCAGCACACTCGCCTGGTCCACCTGGCGCCGACGACGCCAGCACCAGGCCCGGACCTGCCACTACCGCCGCCGCGGCCAACGCCCACCAGCCTGACAAAACGCCGTTGCAGTACTAGGCCCGTGCGGATACGCCTTGTGGAGCAGCTCGCCGTCGGACTCGAGTGCTCACAAGCCCAGCCGGGTCACGGCATTGCCCACGAGCGGGGCGTGGTCGCGGTCGTAGGTCTCGATCATGGCGTCGCTGGTGTGGCGGGTCTGGCGGCGCACCGAACGGTGGTCGGCGCCGTTGCGGCGGGCGGTGGTGACGAACCCGGCGCGCAGTGAATGGAAGCCGATCGGGCCCGGCAGGCCTGCGGCGTCGGCGCGGCGACGGACCATGGCGTGCAGGGCGTCGCCGGTCATCGGTGTGTCGATGAGGGCGCCGCCGCGGCGGATCGCCCGCAGCAGCGGTGTGTGCCCCGCCAGCGCAGGCACCGGGGCCCGGAACGACCGGGCTGTCTGCCCGGGAGACCCCGCCGCGCCGGCGTCGACCGGTGAGAAGGCGCCGACGCCGTCAGCGCTGTCGTCAGCGCTGTCGGCGGTGGGTTCGGGGTGCGGGAACAGGTGGCCCAGGTCGGGCCAGGACGGGGTGGCCAGGACCGCGCGCATCAGTGCCGGGCGACCGTGCGGGGCGGCGGCGAGCAGCCCCATCCAGCGCAGCACTGCGCACGGCGGGCAGGTCCCGGCCCGGGCGCCGTAGGGCAGCACCACGGTCGCGCCGCGACTGGTCTGGTCGGTCTTGGACCGGGCGATGTGCACGTGCAGCCCGTCGACCGGGTGGAAAGCCACGTCGGCGACGGTGAGGGCGGCGAGCTCGCTGCGCCGCAGCGCACCGGTGAATCCGATCAGCAGCGCGGCGGCGTCGCGGGCGCCGATCAACCCGGCCGGCCACGTCCCGAACTCCATGTCCGCGAGCACGGTGCGCAGGTCGTCCAGCAGGAGCGGACGCATCTGATGGGTGGAGTGGGCGCGGGACCGCTTGATACCGGTCAGGACCGCACCGACGGCTGGGTCGCGGGTCGGGGACGGGTGGCCGGCGTCGTGGTGGGCGGCGGCGATCGCGGCCAGGCGCCGGCCCATCGTGGCCGGGGAGAACACCGCCTGTCCGTCCGCGGTGCGGGTGGCCTCGAGGTCGGCCAGGTACAGCCGCACGGTGTCCACCGCCGCCGGCAACGCCGGTAGCCCCGCTGCGGCACACCAGCGGGAGAAGTGCGCCCAGTCCCCCGCGTAGGCGGCGCGGGTGCGCGGCGCCCGCGCGGCGGTGGCGTGGGCGTCGGCGCGGGCGGCCAGCGCGGCCAGCGACGCGGCACGGGCGGACGCGGCCGCGACGCCACCGGGCAGCACCGCGGTGTCGAGCGCGGTGTCGAGCTCGACCCTGGGCTCGGCCGCGGCGCCCGCACCGGGGCCCATGTCGGTGCCCGGGTGGGCGTCGATGGCCTTCTCCACGCTCATTCGGGGCCCTCCCTGGACATGGACCTGCGCCCGTGGCCGCGGGATAGGTCAGATAACGGGAGATTATCGCGTGTCTCAGCCGCACAGGTGGAAGTGACCAGGTGCGCCGCCCACGACGACCGAAACGAGGCAGATCCGCCCGCGGGAGACGGCCCTGAACAGGGCAGACTCCCCTGACCTTCCTCCCGACTGCCGGATCCTGGGAGGCTGGAGGCATGGCTCCGATCCGTAAGGTCCATGCCGCGTAGGCGCCCAGCCCAGGTACGGGCGAGAAACCAGCGTCAGCCGCGCCCGACTGCGATACGCGGTGTCTCGCTCTCGACCAGCCGGGCGCTCGACCGACTCGACCGACCACGGCTCACCTCGGGCAGCGTCCGCACCGATCTTCTCTCGTGGCGTCGCGTCACCCTCAAGCCACGTTCCACGCTCCAGCGAGAGAACAACGACTGGGTCCAGTTCATCGGCCCGTTCAGCCGAGACGTCCTCGAGCAGGCCCTGCACGCCCTACCTCGGCATCGTCGCGCATCGCTCCGCCGCCAGATCGCCCAGCTCGACGCCCGGTTCCTGGACAAGACCCTGAACAATCCCACCGCCGACCCGTCACTCCCCTGGTGGTGGCGCCGCACCTGAGCTGCACCGACGACCCGAAGCCAAGTAGAACCGTGCGGACATCAGCACAACCAAGGCAGGACCCATCCCGACAACACGGGCCGGGGAGCCGGCCACGGGCGGCCTGCCCGCCAGACCGCCCAGGAACGCCGGGGAACGACCTCCCTGGCTCGGGGAAAGACACCACGACGAGGAGCACCCCGATGAGCACTTGCACTCACCCCGGCGCGCAGGTCCACGGCCTGATCGGCTCCGGCCCGATCGCGCCGAGCGGAGCAGACCCGGCTGACCTCGAGCCGATCGAGTGGAGCCACCTCGCCGAGCCGCTACGCCCGGGCGAACGCATGTCGGCCGCGATCGGTGCCTGCAGCAGCTGCGGGGCGCTGGTGGTCTCGGTGTCGACCTGGCACCCCACCGACGGCCACGGCGAACACGCGGTGCAGTACCGGACCCCCTGGATCTCGATGTACGGCCGGAACCCATCCGACCCTGTCGCAGCTGACCCCGCAGGCCGCCCACCGCTGCCGGCCACGCTGGTCGGACTCGGCGGTGAGGATCTGACACCGAGGGGCTGACCCCCGCCCTCGAGGACTCGTGCAAGATGTCGGTCCTGGGATGCCGCCCGCTGGCGTGAAGGCACCCGAGATAGAGCACCCGGCCGCTGCCGTGATGCAGCTGTAGCAACGGCCGCTGGTGCAGGCGGCGAGCAACCCCGCCTTCACCAGCGACGCCTGCGACCGCGCTGACAGGTCCGTTGCCGCCGACGCTTGCGGCGCTCACCCCAGGGCCGACGCACTGCCCTGATGTTGCACCGGTCCGGTGTCAGAATTTCTGAAAGATGGCGGGCGTGTCGCGCTGTTCTGGTTTCAGAAAACCGGGCAGGATCACCGCCATGGCGAGAAGACCAACAGGGCGCCCGTCGAAGGGCCCGCGTGCAGTGGTTCTTCCACGGGTACTGCTGGCCGACGATCTTGCGCTCAAGACGCTGGCCACCAACCTCGGCTGGTACGTCTCCGAGACTGCCGCGAAGCTCATCAACATCGGGCTCCAGCACGTCGACGAGCTCCCAGACGAGTTGCCTCTTCGTGTCCCCACCAGCGAGTCGACAGACTTCACCGCCCGGATCCCCCTCACCGACGACCAGGTCGTCCGCGAGATCGCCCGGGAACGCGACCGCAGCATCTCGCTCGTCGCCGGCTCACTGATCCACCTGGGCCTGCGCTACCGCAACGAGATTCCGGGCCAGATCCCGGTTCAGTACAACCGCCCGGAGCAGCCCCTGACCAAGGCCTCCTAAAAGAACGAGACGGTCTCCCTGCCAGGAGACCGCCTCGGATCGTTCTCGCGTCAGCCGGACCTGCACCCGCCTGATGCCGTAGCCCCGGCGAACCGGGGCCGTTACCCCACCTGCGAAGAAGGGGCGCTTTCGCGTGTCCAGGATACATCCTGGGCCGGGAGCCAACCACCTTAGACACGGGGCGAATTCGTCGTGCCCGGAAAACCGCCGCTCACCAGCGGCGGAGACCGGGTTCTGCATCTGCTGCTACGAGCACGGCGCGTTCACCCTGGCCTCCGGCCCCACCTCCGACCTCTGCCTGCTCCACCAGCTCCCCCTCGGCGCGCAACCGCCCGCCGGCGACTTCGGCATCCGCCGCACTGCCGCACCTCGTCGCGCGCCGCGCGGCCGCGCCGCGCGCTCGACCTCAGGCTCATCCAGCGGTCCCGGGCGCCCGAGCCGCGCTCTGCCGCCCACCGCCCGAGCGCGCGCCCGCGGTGTCACCCGCGCCCGCGCCCGACACGCCCGCGGGTTCACCCCGCACCCCGGGTGGCGCAACTTCATCGACCGCGAGTGGCGGGTGCTGACCTCCCAGCCCGAGGCCCTCGGCTACATCGCCCGCCTCGTCGACGACGAGGAGTGGCGCTCGGACAAGCGCGCGAGCTGGTCGGCGATCCTGCGCCGCCTGGTCTGCCACATGGACTGGGACACCGGCCTGATCACCGGGCTCACCACCGACCGCCTCGGCGCCGCCGGCGGCCGCGCCGCCCGCACCGTGTCCCGCGTCCTGGCCTGGGCCCGCGACCGCGGCTTGCTCGTTGTCGTCGAAGCCGGGGCCAGCGCCGAGTTCCTCGGCACCGACACCGGCCGCACACCGACCTACGCCCTGGTCACCCACAGCCCCCTCCCCCAGCTCACCACCCCGACCGACCACGCACACGAACACCCAGCTCAGACCACTGTGGATGAAAGTGGCGACCTCCCCACTTCTTACGTGAGTCTTAAGCCCTTGTCGGGCGGCAGACGGTCTAGCCTCACCAAAGCAAGCAAGTGGCATCCCTACAACGTCCCCGACACCCCCGGTGCAAGGAACCGGGCCACCCTCACCCTGCTCACGCTTCTCGGCCTAGGAGGCCGACAACAGGGCACGATCGACATCTGGCGTGCCCGGTCGCTGCTCAAGCCGTGGTGGGAGGCCGGCGCGACCGTCGCTGGGCTGCGCCACGCACTCGAACACCACCCCGACCATCCCGACCGACCGCGTGGACCGGTCACCACCGGTGCCCGGGATCCCCTGCGGGTCATCGGCGCCCGCCTGCGCCCCTGGCAGGGACGCCTCGGCGAGATCCGCGCCGTACAGATCGGCCGGATGCGCGCGAGCACCGGCAACGGGCCCACCCCTCCTGCGCCGCTGTCGCCGGTTCTGCGGGACCGGCCGGCGGGACGAGGGGCCCGGATGGCCGCCAGGGAAGCGCTCAGCGAGCACCTCCGCGAGCTGCGCGAGGCCCGCGATCTCCCGTCGAGCCGTACACAGGGAGTCCCGCACCGGTCTGGGACGAGGACCAGGCGGATCCGATGAACTGGCCGTGCCGCCGCAGCAGGCCCCCTCCGGGCTTCGAGTCGAGTTCGGTAGGGGTCCCGAGAGAGTGCTCCTAGCCTCCGTCAGGTCCAAGATCACCAAGCAGGAGGAGTAGGACCATGCGGGTTCTCAGATCCACGATGATCGGCCTCGCACTCGGGGCCGCCACACTGACCTCGGTCGGTGCCGGGGTCGCCGCCGCAGCTCCCATCGCCCCTGCCCAGTCCCCAACCTGGAGCTACGTCGCGCCCTACAAGAACAGAGGAGCATGTGACGCGGCGATCGCGGCCTACCGGGGAGCGCCCGACACCTCGAAGTATTGCTGCATCTCCAACGGGAACCCGACCCAGAGCCAGGAAACCAGCTGGTCGCTCTACAACCTGCGGTGCTGACCACGACTGACCGCGCCGCCCCAGACGACGACGGCCCGCCCCCGGCAGTAACGGGGGCGGGCCGTGCGGCCGTCCCGGGATGTGTGACCGGGACGGACGGCCTACAGATTGGCGCGGTACTCCGGTGATCGCATCACCCGCTCCAGGTCGGCCCGCAGGACCGCCGAGTCGGCGCGCTGACCAAAGACCTGCGCCGGCACCGAACGCTCGTCCTCCAGCGCGGCGAGAACGACGTGCTCGACCGTGAGCGCGTTGAGGCCCTGATCGTGAGCGAGCCGAGCTGCACGATGGAGCACGGCCTGGAGCCGAGGTGTCGGCGGAAGCTCGACGGGCTTCACGATCTCCTCCGCGTCCGGTGCGTCCCGCGGATCGCAGCCGTTCAGGCACGACCAGCGGGTCCCGATCGGTTCGGTTCGCCCAGCGACGGACACCGGCTCGGACTGCACCGGCCCGCCGCACACCGGGCAGGCATCCGGCACCCGCAGCAGCGGAGTCAGGTCTACGCGTTCCATCACCTCAGTGTGCGCCCGGTCAGCGGACCCGGAGCAACACCTGGACACCGGTGACGTCGATGATCTGTGGGAAATTGACGATGTCGCCGTTCGAGAACGGGATACTCGAGCCGTCGATGAGGTACAGGTTCCCGCTGCTCGGGCCCGCGTTGAAGCCGTTCGCGCCGAGGGACACCGACACCACGCTGTTGACGGGGCCGCCGCCGTCGAAGCAGGTCGTACCGAAGTTGTCGAACGGTGTCGACAGGGCGAATGACGTGGTCGAGGTGCACGGCACCTCCTATGTGGCGTGTGCCGGTGTTGCCAGAGCAAGCGCTGTCCCGATTGAGAGGGCGAGGGTGGCGAATACCGCGAGGGCAGCGCGGGACGCGGACTTGAGTCGTGCTCGCATGATCTTCCGATCCGTCGTAGCAGTGGGTGTCCGCGCGGACCCGCTAAGCTACGGAATCGGATAAACGGGCCGATACCTCCAATCGGAGCAACTAGCGATATCGAGTCACTTACTCGCGTAGACCACCGGGCGCGTGCCCTCCGGCGCGGCCTCCTGCTCCAGTTGTGCGGCCCGGGTTCGGGCACGGGACGCGGTGATGCGCTTCAGCACCGCCGAGTCGTACACCGCCTGGATCCGCGACACCGCCGCGTCGGTCAGCTCCTCCGCGGACGACCCGTCACCGCTCAACGCTCGCCGGCCTTCCACCGCCGGATCGCGTCCCGCATCCTCCACGCTGGGTCCTCGCGGCGCCGCCGATCCTCCGCCTCGTGCCGATCCATCCGACGTCGCCGCTGCTGGTGCAGCTCCGCCAGGTACGCCCGCCCCTCGTCGGTGGGGAAGCCGTCCGCGTCGACGAGTCCGTAGCGGCGCAGCCACCGCAATGCGGTCCGGGGCTGCGACCCCGGGCCCTGCCCGCTGTCGACGAGGCGGTGCAGCGTCACCCGCTGGAGAGGCGTCAAGTCCACATCCCCGATCGTGGCGCAGCGAGTAGCCGGGCCGCCACTGGGCATCCGGCCGGGGTGCGGTGTCCGGTCGACCCCCGCGCCGAGCCGCACCCGGCGGCCGGGTCCACCCCGGGGGGATGCGGCCCGGTCGCCCGAGCTCGCCCCGGAACGCGGAACGGGCCGCCCAGGTTGCCAGGGGCCGGAGCCGTATGGCCGCCCAGCAGAGCTAGCTTCAGGCGCTCGCGGCCGACCGGCAGGCGCTCACCAGGTCGTCCACCATCCCGGCGCCGTCACCAGCCAGTGTCGCCAGGTTCGACAGGTCACCGCGACCGGCAGCGGCCGCGATCATCTCGTGTTGCCCCGTCAACACGCGCGACGCCGCAGTCACCCCCGGGTCGTTCGCGATGATCGGCACCTCGGACATGCCGTCCATCGCCGTGCGAGTTTCCCGCGCCAGCTCGGGCAGGTCCGTCTCACCGGTGGACAGGCCCTGCGCCGCTGGGGCCCAAGCCTCCATTACCTCACCGGCCCGCTGGCACGCTCGCACGTCCGCCGGGTCCGGCCCGGACGCCACCGGAGCGGCAGCCGGAGCGGCTGCCGACGGTGCGGGCGGAGCGGTCGCCGCGTCGAATCCGTCCTGCGCGGCGTCCCCGTTCCCGAACACCGACGCAGCACCGATCAGCGCGAACACTGCGACGACGCCGATCCCGATTTTCTTGGCGCGCGGCATCGGGGCCGTGCCCGGCTGGGCCGGCTCAGGCAACGGGGCGCCCTGCGCCGGGATGAAGCCATGCTGCGGCGAGGGCGGCACAGCAGGGCCCACACCCCGCTGCACTGGCCGGAGCTGATGCGTCGGCGCGTCCATGGGGTTCATCCCAGCTGGGGGAGCCCCCGGACCGGGGCCTGGTGCGGGCAGCGGCGCACCGGTGCCCTGCATCGGGCCCGGCCGCAGTGCCCGCGGCGGAGTCGGTGCCGATCTCCTCGGCCGCCGGTATCCCTCGGCTTCCAGCCGCTGCTTCGCAGCTTTAGCGAGCAACTTGTCCCGCTTCACGGGGTCGGTGGCCTTCGCGGCGCGCTCCTCGAGCTGCCGTGCGGTGGAGTCGGCCATCTTCGCGAGGATCTCGGACATATTGGATTCTTCTGGAGCGAACAGGCACGGCGACGGGGAGCCGGCGTACAGGTCGGAGCGGGTTGCGATGAGACGCCGCCGAAGGTGCGGTGGTGCACCCTTCCGACAGATCGTCAGGCAGCCGTAAGGCTGCGAACCGGCCCGTCGGCGTCAGGTCACACCGATGCAGAGCACATCGACCCGCCCGTAACGGGCGACGGTCGTGGCGAGCTGACTATCGGATCAGCCGGCCGGATGCGTCAGGCGCCGGTCCCGTCCCCGATGTCGGCCATACGGGCGTCGAGGAAGTACTCCCGCCAGTGCTCTGGGCGACTCGGCGGTGCCGGCGTCTCCGCGTCGAGCAGCGCCACCCGAGCCTGGCGCGCGCCGTAGCTGGGATCGTGACCCCGCAGCGGCGGGAACTGGGCGGGGAAGTACCGGGGGCGATCGACACTCCGCTCGGAGGTCAGTGCCGGCGGATGCTGGCCGGCGGAGCCGGCCTCCTGGACGGCGTCGTCGTAGCGGCGGGGTTCTTCCTCGGTCACGCGGTGCTTGCCCGGGGCGCACTCGCGCCCGTCGATGGCCACTGCGAGGTTGGTGATCGCGGCCGGGAGCCAGCGCACGTGCCACTCGGCTACCAGCTCCGGGCGGGTTCCGGGGGCGCTGGAGGAGATGTAGAGGGTGCGTAGCCACGCGAGCTCACGCACCGCGCGCGGGTGCACCGGCCAGCAGTCGGGTAGCTCCAGCCGCGACAGTTGGTAGTCGTCGTTGAGCACCTCGGAGACGAATCCTCCCAGGGCGTCCCACGCGGCGTGCTTGGCGGTGCGATCCAGCTGCGACCAGCGCAGCGCCGGGGTCAGCGACAGCGCCTCGTCCTCCGCGTCCCCGGCACCCGCCCCCGCAACGGCGGCCTCGACCGCGCCACCGAGGGCGGCAACCCCTTGTTCGACGTCGTCAAGCCGGGGGCTCATGCGACCGAGAATGTCGGCGATCTCGGCGACGTGACCGGCGGTCTCATCACCCTGCCGGGCCGTGGCGTCGAGCTCGCGCTGCACCTGGCGCAGCTGCTCCCCCACGACGACCGCCCACGGCCGACGCCCCCCAGGAGCAGATCGATCCTCGCCCTGCGGCGGTCCCGGCCCATCGCTGGTCACAGTGACCGGTCTCCCCTCGTCTCAACGACACGGCGACAGTGGCTGGTCCGGCGCAGGTGCGCTGGACCAGCCAGATCTACGCGGCCACCGGACCCACCGCCTGCGCGGCGGCAGGAACCCCACCGCGCGTCACACCGGGCGTCCAGGTGATGATCGCAGGCGGCGGGCACAGGTCAGACCGCTCCCACACCGGACTGACTCGCACCACGGTCGCGGGGGTCGCGCGATGGATCAGCAGCGCGTGCCACTGCGGGATCGTGCGCACCCGGTCGACCGGGCACACCCGCACCTTCTCGTAGCGCTCCTCGCCCCCGCCGGTGTACAGCGGCTCGTGCCTGTCCCCACACAACACCGAGGCCTTCTCCAAGTCCTCACGCAGCGACAGCCCCCCGAAAATGACCTTGGCGTTGGTGGCGTTCCAGATCGTCTCGCCACCCTTGGTGCCCCAACGCTGAGCGAGCTGGGACGGTGACTGCACCGCCCACTCGATGTGGATCCCACGGCCACCGGCGTCGGCCACCCAGCGGTCCAGCGGCACCGGTGTGATCAACGCAGCTTCGTCGAGGAACAACCCCAGCGGCGGATCCAGACGCCCCTTCGGCCGCGACGAGGCGACCCGTTTGGCCGTCTCGAAAAGATGGCCCGTCATCGCCGCCAACAGCGGCGCGATCGAGGCATGCTCGCGGTCCGACCCGACCACGAACAACGATCCGCGACCAGCAACGAGCTGCTCGACATCGAGCTCCTGGCCGCCCGCGTCACCGGTGACCAGAGCAGCAACCTGCGGATCGGTCATGAACTTCACCGCTTCGGACAAGGTCATGAAGATCGAATCGCGGGTCTTGCGGGCATCGGTCGCCAGAACCTGACGCAGAGCATCCAGCGTCCCCTCCGGAACGCGCCTGCCGGGATTCCGGCCCAGGATCTGCAGAGCCTCGCCGGCTCCACCACTGCGCGCGTCACTGGTCGGGGAGAACACCCACCGGGCAACCGTGGCCATATCCGCGCCGGACAGGTCCGCGGCCATCAGCAAGGCGGTGAGCACACTGACCGACCACTGATCCCAGCGATCACCGCCGTCCTCGCTTGTCGACACACCACCGACCAGCAACCCAGCCCGCACCGCAGCCACCTGCGCGTCCGCGCACCCCGACACCGGAGACCACCACACCGAGGACCTCAGATCGCCGAGCTGCTCGGGGTTGAACAACCACACCGGGCCCTGCTGAGCCCGTTTCCCGCCGCAGTAGGTGTACAGGTCGGGTTTGGTCGAGGTGGCCAGCAGCGGGCCGTCGTGGTCGAGGATGTGATGGCCCATCAACGCCGTCTTCCCGGTCTGCGGCGGAGCCACCAGACCAACCACATCCCGATGCGATGCATAACAGTCGGTACCGATCACCGGCCCGACCACCGAACGACCCAGCCAGGTCCCACACCGCCGGGCCGGTAGGCGCTCCACCAACCCGGGGACCAAGCCGCCCCCAGACCCGTCACAGCTGACCTCCGCGGTCACACTGGGCCTGGTCACCGCGGCGACCAGGCGAACCGCATGCAGGGACAGGTGCCGATGCAGATCCCACCACCCGGCCCACCCGTCGACTCCATAACCGGTCCGGACCCGGGACCTCTCGGTGTGGGCATAGGCCGCCCTCCCGATCGGGATCGCCAGCACCGCGCCGCCGCACGCCGTCAGGACGAGCCCGGTGACTGTCACCAGCGTCCCGGGAAAAAGCAGCAGGCCTGCCCCCAACACCAGGCCTGCCGCCGGCACCACAACGGGCATGACCCGGCGCCACACCAGCAGCGCGGCGCCGCCCGTGACGACGGCGCCGACCACGATCGCCACGACCGCCGGCCCACACAGCAACACCATCCCCAACGACAGGGAACACCCGGCGCCCACCTGAATCACTCCTCGGGACAGGACCGCGGCCGAGCGCTGCCCGAGCCCAGCCCACACCGCAGAGGCCACGACCGACCGCACCAGCGGTAGCAGCACCCACCACCACACCCGGCTCACCGCCCACCGCACGGATCTCCACGCAGCGGCGGTCGGCCCTGACGGCATCGGAGGGCGGGACGAGGCGGAGTCGCGGAGTGGATCCGGATCGGTCGCCCGACTCTGTTGGGGCTCGAACGTCGACGAGTCCTCGGGGGCGGGGAACACGCCGTGCAACTCGGCAGAAGTCATGCGCTCACCCCCACCGGCGTAGAGCGCTCCGCCCCCACGACGACCAACACACCAGGACCGTCTGAGGCGATGTCGTGCTCCGGAGCGGCAGTCAGGCCTCCACGCCGCTGCCGATCGGTGGCACCCAAGTTCTGTGCCGTACCCAGCTGTCGTTCGGCTTCCTCGATATCGCGGCGCCCAGTGCGCGCCGACTGCCCGAAGATGGCGCCGACCTGAGAGCCGGTGAGCTCCACCGACGGAACCAGGCCCCCACGTATCAGGTCCTTGACCTGTTCGACCCGAACCGCCGGGGCCGCGCTCAGGAGCTCCTCACGGTCCCAACGGCCCACGACGTCCGTACCGTCCGCGGGACGAATCTGCGGCTCACCGTCAGCGCCACCCGGTGCGGACACAGCCTGCAGCTCGGTGGGGTCGGCGGCTGTGGGCTGAGCTCCTGCGATGCCTATCGCGGCAGCGGCCTCAGCAACTGTCGCCGGCCCCCGCCCCGAGTCCGCCGCAGCGGCCTTGACCGCCTCGGTGAGACGGTCCCGGATCTCCGGCGCAGCCTCGGTCGCGACGAACACGACCAGCGGCGGAACCGAGTGCAGCAAAATCAGCCCCGGATCCAGCGCTCCCCACGCCTTCCAGGTGTTCATCGCATACGTCGCGCCCAGCGTCGCCCAGCGAGCGCGACGAGCCCAGACCAGTGTCGACAGCTGCCACCGCGACGTCGTCTGCTCCGCAAGCACCACCGCGATCAACACCAGCGACACCATCGGATCGAGAAGCCACGCTGCCCACCAGCCCGGGGACCACCGCGCTGTCCCCTCCGCCCCGAACTCCTGCACGTTGGTCATGCAGAACGCCATCCCGAGCACGATGCCGCTCCACATCAACCGGTTCACCGTCCGGCGAACCCGCTCAACCTGCAACGCGACCACATCGGGATGCACCGACAGCGCACGGATCTGGGCCGAGTGCTCCGCCTCGGCGGCGAGCTGAGCGGCCCGCTCCCGCAAGGACTGCACGGACCTACGCTGCGACATCCACGCCCCCGGCCCATACCATCGAGGTCAGCCGGGCGGCACGGGCCCGCAGACCACGTAGCCAGATTGCCGTCGAGCGACGAGCTCTGCGGCTGTCCGTCTCAACGGTCTCCGGATGCGGCACGGCCTCCACCGCGCACACACGGCACACAGCTCCCGGCGACGCGGTCAGCGACGCCGGCGCGATCACCGCGCCGCACATCGCCCGGTAGCACCCCCTGCCGAGGCCCGAGCTGTGGTCGTCCGGCCCGATCTCGTGCTCGAGACCGTCGACGGCCGTCATCTGGACGAACGCACCGCCTCCAGCGGCCAGGGGCCCGGGACGGGGCGGGAAGGACACTGCGATCCTGGACATGGGTCGTACCCCTCGAGTCGAAGTCAGGTCGTGCGATCCACGCCTCGGCGGGTGCTGCAACACCCGCCGAGGCACCTCAACGCTAGCGAATATTACGAATATTCTCTAGCGTGGTGTGTGGTTACTCCGGCGTAACCGCGCCGATTGGCTCCTCGTTGGACGTTTCGCGGGTGGGGGTCGGCCGCTACGCTCGTCGGTGCTCGTGGAATATTCGTCATGAGGCACGCGGAGGCGGAATGCGCAGGATCGCGGACATGGGCTGCGAGGGCGGGAACTGCCCGAACACCTACGCCACAGACCGGGGAACGATCGTCGTGCAGGGAGACGCAGTGAGCGGTGACACCGACGCGGTCGTGGTCCCGAACGAGCTGCTCCGCCGACACGCCCACGCCACCGGGCAGCCCGACTGGCCCTGGACCGTCAGCCCCGCCGGCGATGACCGCGTGCTCGTGCGGGGCAGGCAAGTCACCGATCCGATCGTGCTCAACACGATCAACGCCCCCAGCCACGAGAACCTCGTCGAACTCGACCAGGAGGCAGTCGCATGAGCGCAGAGGAGCTCGGGCGGATGTACGACCGGTTCACCGACTACGCCTGGCGCTACGAGGGACGCGACGTCTACACCGTCGACGGAGAGCAGGAACGCATCCAGGCGTTCCTGCGCGAGGGCACACTGCCGCGCAAGACCCGGGACAACAACGGCTGGATCCGCATCGTCGAGGACGCCCGAACCCGCGGAGCGCAGATCGGACGCGTGCGGGTCGTTGGCCGACCCGTCACCGACTACACCCGCTTCGAGTTCGCCGCCTACCCCGACAACATCGCCGCCGGCGAGGACATCGAGGTCATCGACCGCGAACAGCTCGACCCAGCCTGGTCTGAGGTCCCCGACTTCTGGCTCTTCGACGACACGACGGCATTCGTCCAACATTTCGACGACGAGGGGCGGTTCCTCGGAGCCGAGCCTGTCGAAGACGTCGCGCCGTTCGTCCAGATCCGCCAGCTCCTGATCGACCTGGCCACGACGGTGCCGGCCGGGCGCTACGCACTCGACACCGTGCCCCGCCAGCGCACCACACCGGTACCCGCACCGCCCGCCCTCACCGTCCCGTCACTGAGCCGGTAGTCCCCGAAGGAGTCCCTGGTTGCAGAAGGCCAAGTCACAGCTCGGTTCGCGCCTGCGCGCGCGCCGGAAGGCTGCCGGGCTCACCGGTACCGAGCTCGGCCTGCTGCTCGGTATCTCCCAGGCCACCGTCTCGAAACTCGAGACAGGTCAGACCCGACGTCTCGACGAAGACCTCATCCGGTCCTGGGCCGAACACACCGTCGATGCGACCGGCGCGGACCTCGACTCGCTGCTCAGCCTCGCCGCCGAAGCCGGCGGAATGGTCGACTGGACCACGTTGCATACGGCCGGATGGCGTGCCCACCAGGCGCGATACGACGAGCTGGAGCGTACCGCCACCCAGATCCGGGTGTTCCAGAACGCCATGATCCCCGGACTCTTGCAGACCGCCCGCTACGCCAACTTCCTGATGCGCGAGGTCGTCGGTCTCGATGCCGAGGATGCCGATGCCGCCGTGATGGCCCGCGTCGCCCGCCAGGAACTGCTCTACCAGCCCACGACGAACTTCGATGTCGTCATCACCGAGGCCGTTCTGCGACACCGTCTCGGCGGCCCGGCAGTGTTGGCCGAACAGCTCCGCCGCCTCGCCGAGGTCGCCGACTTCCCGACAGTCTCGCTTCGCATCATCCCCACCGACACCGACATGCCCAGCAGATACGGGGCGAGCTTCGACCTGTTCGAGTTCACCGGGCAGGACACTCCGGCCACTGTCGTCGTCGAGCTCGAGGCCAGCGAGTACCGCGAGGACGACCCCACCAGAGTGGAGTGCTACCGGCGCCGGCACCGCATCTACCGCGACGCAGCACTCGATCCCGGGCAGTCCCGGCAGCTGGTCCGCCAGCTGGCCGACGACTCCTACGCCCAGATCTTCAACAGCACCGGCCACCCAGCCGAGTAGAACGGTCAGCAACGGGCTCTGCCCGTGCAACTGAGGAGGGCACAGCCTCGATCAACGACACCCGCACTGCGGACCACCTCACATCCGACCCCGGCCATGGCCTGAACTCGGCTGTCGACGCTGCTCTCGAGCATGCCCGTCGCGCCGACCCGACACTGCGCGCATTCCTCGAGATCGGACGCCTACCCGGCGGCAGCACCCCAGCGTCCCCTCAGGACGCTCCTGGCCTAGCCGGCCTGCCGATCACCGTGAAAGGCCGCCGGGGGCTGCATCACCCCGCTGCTCAACGCATGATCCACGCGGGCGCAGTAGCGATCGGCACCACTACGGTGCCCGGACCCGGAACCCGCCACCAAACCTGGGGTCACACCGATCGCGGCCCGACCCGTAATCCGTGGCGACCGGACCTGTCCCCCGGCGGGTCGTCCGCCGGCGCCGCCGCGGCGGTGGCTGCCGGAATCGTCCCTCTGTCCTGCGGAAGTGATGGAGCCGGATCCGTCCGCATCCCGGCCGCGTGGTGCCACGTGATCGGCTTCAAGCCCACCACCGGCCGTGCCCCCACCTCCGACCCGACAGGGCTCGCCGTGCCCGGCGTGCTGGTCCGCGACCCGACCCTCCTGCAGCACTGGGCCGCAACCGTGCTCCCCGACTGGTCCCCCCAGGTAGGGACATCACCGAGCCCTCTGACGACCGCAGCATGGTCGGCCACCCTCGGCTACGCCGGTCCACACCTCGACCCCGAGGTGGCCGGGATCGCTGAACGAGCAGCCCAGGCCGTGTGCGCCCGCGCCGGCCTGACCCTGTCCCGACCCGGGGTCACCCTCACCGACCCCGAGCGCGCCTGGACGACGCTGCGCAGCACCTCGTCGAGCGCAGCCGAACTCCGCCACGCTCAGCGATCGCGACGCGACCACAACACCCGGCTCGCCGCGCTCTTCCAGAGCGCCGACCTGCTGCTGACACCCACAACCCCCGGACGAGCACACGGCCACGACGGCCCCGGCGACCACCTCAGCGTCGCGCTCACGTGGGGCATCAATCTCTCCGGGCACCCCGCAGCCAGTGTGCCGGCCGGATTCACTACCGACGGCTGCCCGGTCGGCCTGCAGATCATCGCCCGTCCCCGCGCAGACGAGCTGCTGCTGCGACTACTCGACGCCCACATACCCGCGGCCCCGATCGCTCCCCCACTCAGCAGGCCATGACGAACCCGGAGCCGTGAACGATGATGAACACCATGACCTCGGCCCACACCCACGGCCTGACACTGGCCAGCGACGCGATCCTGAGCTGGACGCACCGCTACGGGTCGACAACGTCATGCCTGGCGCGGCTGCGCGGCGCCCGTGACCCGGCCGCGGCCGATCGCCTCCTGCTGACCGTCGTGCTCAGCGAGCTCCGTGGCCAGCCCCGCAGCCACTACATCCTGTCCGACATCGCCGGCGCCGCGAACAACGCGTACGCCCAGCTCGTGCCGCGCAGCGTCGATCCGAGCACGATCACCTGGCTCGTCCACCACGGCCAGTTCTCCAGCGTCGACCCCACTGGCCCGGACTTATTGACCCGCGTCGGCCTGCACTGGACACTCGACCGCTACACCGCCCCGGGCTGGGACAAGGTCATTCGGCTCAACTACGACGACTCCGACCGACTGCTCGGCGAGCTCCGACTGCGCCCGGTCGAGGAGGTCCTCGCCGCGATGCCGTGGGACATCCCCCGGCCCCGGCAGGACAGCGCCGACACCGGCACGCCCCAGGGATGACCGGCACATCCCAGACCCGCGAGGTCCCGGGCCGCGCCATCCTCAGCGAGGTGCGCGACACCTACCGCGACGCCTACGCCGCGACACTGCAGGAACACGGCGTCAGGGTGATGGTCGTGCGATTCGAGTCAACGACCGACGCCCCACTCTGGGCCACACGAATGGAGGCGTCCCGCATCTCGGCCGAACAGAAGGTGCGCACCTTCACCGCGCTCGGCGTCACGCCAGAGCTCGTCGTCGTGCCCGACACCATCGGCGACAGCGAGATCTCTGAACTCATCCACCGCGCCAACGACGACCCCCTCGTCGCCGCGATCATCGTCCAGGCCCCGCCACCTCGGCCTGTGCTCGCGCTGCTCGACGAGATCGACCCTGCCAAGGACATCGACTCGCTCGGTGTCTTCGCGCCCCGCACAGCATGCGCAACCGCGGCCGGCGTCGCGCGCATCGCCGAGCCCTACCTGGCCGACGCCCGAATCGCAGTGGTCGGCAGCAGTGGCTTCGTCGGCTCCGGCGTCGTCGCGCTCCTCCACCAGGGCGGCCACGACCCAATGCTCCTCGAGGTAGGCGACGACCTGCGACGGCTCCGCGACGCCGACGTCGTCCTCTCCACCACCGGCAGCCCCTGGCTGCTCACCCCCGACCACATCCACCCCGGGCATCGCCTGGTCGTCGACTCCGGATTCACCCCGCACCCAGCAGGCCCCCGCGGCGACCTCCACCCCGACGCGGCCCTACTGCCGCGAAACCTCACCCCCGTCCCCGGGGGGATCGGACCGGTCGAGATGGCCGTCCTCTCAGAACGTCTGGTCCAGCAAGCCGCCGCCCCCGGCCTCGACTCGTGGCACTTCCACGGCCTCGACACACAGCACCGAACGCTCACGACCGTGCACACAGACGTCGACCATCAGCTACAGCTCCACCACGAGATCCAGAACGGACAGTTCCAGGCACACGAGCTCGGCGACGCCATCGACGAGGCCTATGAACTCGATGAAGAGAACGGCTTCGACCTGGACTAGCGACAGCTGCGCCACCTGGGATGAGCTGCCGGTGAGCGCAGGGTCCGGGGAGGCCACGACCGCAGCCGGATGGGCCGTGGTGACTCTGCACCCCGCGGCCCGGCTTGCCCGACGATGCCGCGCCTGCCGCACCCGACACGGGTGACACCACGGTCGCCACGTCGGCTTCCGGTCGTGTGCTCGGGTGGTGTCACGCCGATCGGGCGAGCGCGCAGCCCCGCCGCGCCGAACCGCGGGGTGCGGGCGAGTCACGTCCCACCGCAGCGGTCGGGACCGCACCGGCCCCGCTTCCCCAGGGGCCGGTGCGTACGCCCGAGAGAACGGAACCCCTGTCATGGAGCAGATCACCGACCAGAACGCCGTTGCGCTGACCACCCGCAACGCCGACCTGAGCAGCATGGTCGAGCTGCTGCGCACCCAGCAGGCAGCCAAGACCGACCACGTCGTCGCCGCGTCCGCCCTGGCTGCCCAGGGCGGGCAGATGCTCGTGCACGGCGCCGGCAGGAGCGAGCTGTCGATGGACGGGGTCACCACCGGTGACCTGACCCTCGCACCGACCCGTACCGCCGACAACGGCATCGCCGACAAGCTCGGCATCCCGGCCGCCTACCTGCGGCGGACCCGCGAGCAGAACATCGACCTCTACGACGACAACGTCAACGGCTGGCTCACCCACCGGCCCGATCGCCGGTTCCTGGTGCGCGGCCTGACCGACGGTGACAGCCGGCACGGGGTGATGCGGGCACTGCTGTCGGACCGCTACCGCCCCATCGAGAACCTCGACGTGCTGATGACCTGCCTGGACGGGATCCGGGAGGCCGACCACCCCGTCGACATCGTCTCGGCGGACCTGTCTGAGTCCCGCATGTACGTCAAGATCCGCTCCACCGCGGTCGCGGCGATGGCACCGGCCTTGCTGCGTGGCTACACCTCCCCGTTCTCCGGGGACCGTGGCTCCGACAACCCGACAGTGTTCGCCGGGTTCGTCCTGACCAACTCCGAGACCGGGCAGGGCAAGTTCCGCCTCATCCCCCAGCTCACCGTCCAGATCTGCAACAACGGCATGACCCTGACCCGCCACGCCATCGACGAGGTCCACGCCGGCGGGCGTCTCGAGCACGGCCAGATCGACTGGTCGGCCGACACCCAGGCAGCCAGCCTGGCCCTGGCGAAGAACATGACCCGCGACGCCGTGGGCAAGTTCCTCGACCCCAGCTGGGTCGCAGAGCGGATCGCCGAGATCGAGGCCGACGCCGGGGTCGAGGTCACCCGCCCCCAGCAGACCATCGAGCACGTCAGCCGGAAGCTGAGGTTCTCCACCGCCGCCCAGAACTCGATCCTGACCCACTTCATCCGGGGCGGGGCCCCGACCTCGGGCGGGGTTCTCCACGCGGTCACCGCCGCGGCCCAGACCATCGACGACGTCGACGAGGCCTACGAGGTCGAGGCCCGCGGTATCGAAGCAATGCGGCTCTCCGCCGCCTTCGCGACCACCGGGAGCTGAGCGGCCGACACCTTGGCCGCTGCGCTGGGCTGAGGCCCGGCGACAGGGCGGGGCGCACTCCGGCGCTCCGCCCCGGTGCCTGTGGGCCGACCTGCTGCTGCGGCTGATCACGGGTCAGGGTGAGGCTCGATGGCTGGATCGCCCGCAGGTCAGCACACCAGCGGTGGGGACGCGGCGATGAACCCGTCCGACCCGCCCGGGTGAGACCGCCAGAACATCTCGCTCCCTTGGCGGTGCTGGTCAGCCCGGTGCCGGCTGGGTGCACCGGTATGCGGCATCACGCCGAGCGCATCACGGACCCGCCGGCAGGACGGGCAGCGTGCAGGTTGCGCCTGTTCCAGCCGGGTCGTGGTCCCGGTCGCGGTCTCACACCGCCCGGGCCAGACCGAACCCCCGCCGCCCCTGCGGGCCCCACCGCCGCCGTGCTGAGGCAGAGCCGCGTTCCCGCCCCGAGCCTCACCCGACCCCGTGGAGGACCGCCATGACGAGCACCAGCACGAACACCCGCCGCGGCGGCAGCGTCGACGAGGTGTTGAGCCTCGAGCGGCTCCGGGAGTGCCCGACCCGGATCGGTGGGCTGCAGGTCCGCGTCATGCCGGATCCCCACTGGACCCGGCTGGTCGTCTCCGACGACGACGGCGCGGTCGAGATGCGCTGGCTCACTGACCGGTGGGCGTCGCGCGCAGGGACTGCGGGGCTCTCGGTCGCCCTGCACTCGGTCCACCCGGTGTGTCCCGACCGGTGGGCCGAGGAGCAGGGCATCGACTGCGATCTCACCGGCGACGAGGTCACCGTGGGGGTCTGCTACCCCGACTCGCTCGGCGAGGACGCCCTGGCCCGCAGTGTCCGGCCGGTCTTCGACGTCGACCACCTCGACCCGGTGATCGAGGTCCTGGCCCGCTACCACCGCAACCTGCTCCACCGCTGATCACCGGCGAGGCCGACAACGCTCGGGCCTCGCCTCGTCACGCCACCGCCGACTACCCGAGAGGGGTACTTCGCCATGCCCACATTCGCCATCACCGAGGACGAGTTCACCGCCGCACTGCACACCGTGGTCGCTGACCGCGGCCCGAACTGGACCTACCCCGACATCGACACCGACGCCGACGCCTACATCGACCCTGCCGACCAGCACCCGCTGCTCGCCGAAGCCGACGGCGAGCACGTCGTGCCCTCGTGCCGCTACGTCTCCGCCGACGGACACCGGCCGATGTGCCTGATCGGTGCCGCGCTGCACCGCGCCGGGATCCCCCTGCACGTACTCGCCGACCACGAGGGGCTCCTGGCCGACTCGATCCTCCACCTCCTGATCGAGCCGGCTCTGCCGGACCTGGTAACCGACGCCGCGCGCGCCGCGCAGAACGCCCAGGACGACGGCCGCACCCTCTACGACGCCGTGACCGCCTACCACTCGGTCCTGATCAGCGCACGGGTCCAGGGCCTCGCCGACCGCGCACGGGTCCTGAGCTGACCTCACCTGGCCGGGGGGCGGTCAGACCCCCACCCGGCCCAGGCCCTGACCACACCCACGCGTCCCGTCACAGCGCCACGCCCACAGACCCGACCGGAGGACTGACACATGACCGTGACCGAGCACCGCAACCAGGACCTCTGTATCGCGGATGTCCCGCCCGTTGGTCCCGATGACGTCCGGCTGGTTGCCCACCACGACGCCACCGACGTCGCGCGCGCCTGGTTCACCACACCCGACTCGCTGCTGGGCGTTGCCCGCGGTACTGAGCGCCGGCCAGGCGTCCGGATCTGAAAGATGCCTGCGCGCGGGGTCGGAGCCCGGGTGTGGAGACGCCCGGAGGTCAGCACAGCGGGGCGCGGTGCGCGGCGATGGACGCCCGCCGACACCGACCGGGTGGGACACCGCCTCGCTGGGCTCGGACCCGCTTCGCGGGTTCCCACCCGCTCGGGCCAGCAGCCAACCCCCGCCGCCCCCTACGGGGCCGCACCGCGCCGTGCTGAGGCGGAGCCGCGTCACCAACCAGCACCGACCACGCCGGGAGGCACCCCATGAACGAGATCACCCTGACCGGGAACATCGGCCAGATCCAGGAGCTCAAGCACGGCAAGGCCAACGGCACCTCGATCCTGAGCTTCTCCCTGGGCATCAACCACCGCGAGCGCGACCCGCACACCGGCGAGTGGGGCGACGCACCGACCGTGTGGCAGCAGATCGTCGCCTTCGGCCAGCTCGCCGAGAACTGCTACGACTCGCTGCAGACCGGGACCCGGGTGACCGTCGTCGGCCGCCTCACCGACGACTCCTACACCCCGCGCGGGGAGACCCGGCGGGTCGTCCGGACCACGCTGCGAGCCGAGATCGTCGCCGCCGATCTCAGCTACGCGACCGTCACGGTCCACAAGCACAAGCGCCCGGCGGCGGCGACCACCGCGCCCGAGGTCATCAACCCCTGACCTGGCGGCTAACGGGGGCGGCGCCGCCCCCGTCACGCGGGCCCCGCTCGCCCGGGTCCGGCCCGGTCACCCAAGAGCCGGAGACGGGGCCCGAGTGAGCTGTCGCCACCGTCAGCATCGACCGAGCCCGCTCAGCTCGACCAGTCTGAGAGATCGCGCGCCCGCACCGCTGGGAGCCGATGCCGCGCCGATACGGCGGCGTCGACACACCGGCGGCCCACGCACTACACATCGCCCGGATGTCGGCGATGAGCCGATGCGCCATCCGCGGCGGGTTCGCGCGCTCGCCTCTTATCGCTGCTGCCGGGCACGCGGTCGAAGCTGCCACCGCCAGCCGAGGTGGGGACGTGATGACTCTGCGCCCGGGGTCCGCCTTCCCCACCGATGCCGCGGCGGCCCCCGGGCGCGGGCGAGTCACGTCCCCACCGCGACCGGCGGTGGGAGCCCCGACCCGGCCGATAGAGGCCGGGGAAGACCGCGCTCGGCCGGGGACCGGTCGATGCGCCCACCACGAGCACATCTGGAAGGAGGTGATCTTGCATGTCGCAGCACAACGAGGCCGAGATGGTCGAGCTGGGTGACGCCGCGGCCCTGACCGAGGGCGGTGGTTCCGGCACGTCGGAAGACAAGCGCTACGTCTACGCCTGATCCAGGCGAGAGGCGCGAGGGCCCGGTGAACGCACTGTCGTTCACCGGGCCCTCGTCGTCACCGCACCCCATCCGGGGTGCCCCCGCAGAACCCGAGATGGAAGGCCAGATGATGAGCGTTCGATGGTTCGGAGGCCGCGGCCCTTCCGGTACCAGCGGTACCGGCCCCGGGGCCACCGAGGTCGGATACCCGGCCGGTGGCCGCGCGCTCGCCAATGACATCGCTACCGCGTGGCTGTTCGGGGCATGGCCCGCTTCGCAGGTCACGATCGTGCAGGGCTCCGACCGGACGGTGGCGATCCTGGGCCGCGCCCGCTGTGACGTCGACCTGGTGAACCGATGGGTGCGCGGTGGTGTGCCCGACTCCGCGGTCACCGCGTTGGCCGGCGCCTACACCGTCGTCGAGATCACCGCACACGCCACGGTGGTGCTCACCGATCCTGGCTGGGTCCAGCCGATCTACACCACGACCACCGCCGACGGTGCTGCGCTGTGGGGGTCGAGTTCACTGGCGTTGGCCGCCCTGACCGGGTCGGGCGTCGACGACACGTGGCTGCACGAGCACCTACACCCCGGACACGGCGGTGATCCCGTGGTCGACCACGGGGCCGGGAACCGGTCCGCGTTCGCCGGGATCGCCACGGTGTCACCCGGCGTACGGCTGACCATCTCCGCGGCGGGAATCACGATCTCCCCGCTCACCGCCACCGGCGCCGTGCCCGACCGGCCGGCTGACCAGCTTCGGGAGGCGTTGCAGGACGCGGTCGCCGGGGTCGCCGACGGTCCCGGCTCGACCGGCGCCGCGGTGGCGGCGGACTGCTCCGGTGGGATGGACTCGACGTCGCTGGCGATGCTGCTGGCTCAGCATCGCGGCGCTCGCGGCGAGGACGTGCCCGGCACCGTTCTGGCGGTCACGGTGCACCCGGCCGGGGTCACCGCGGGTGGCGATCTCGACTACGCCCGCGCCGCAGTCGACTACGCCCGCATCGGGCTGGCCGGGCGGACCCGGTCGCTGACACACCTGCTCTGCCCGCTCGACGACCGGCACCTGCCCTACGGGCAGATGGGCGACCTGGTCCCGGCGACCGATGAGCCGGCGCCCTCGACGATCGCGATCGCCCGATTCGACGCCGAACTCAGTCTGCTCGCCGCCCTCGGCGTCGGCGACCTGGTGACCGGCGACGGCGGCGACACCCTGCTCGGCCCACAGCCCGGATACCTGCCCGACCTCGCCGCCACAAGAACATCGCGCGCCCAGGCCCAGCTGCTGCGTCACGCACTGGGCTGGGCCCGGCTGCGGCGTACGGCGGTCTGGCCGCTGCTCACCCAGGCCCGCGCGGCCGCCACCCGCGGTGAGCCGGGGGAAGCGGCGCGGACCAGCGCGGCGATGCAGGTCGTGGCCCGCACCGCCCGCGCCGACGCGCAGATCACCGAACAGTTCCACGGCATCAGCCTGCACAACCCGTTCACCGACCCCTGCGTGGTCGACGCCGCGCTCGCGACGCCGGGACCGCGTCGCGCCGGGCCTGGCGACTACAAGCCGCTGCTACGGAGCGCTATGACCGGGTTGCTGCCAGACACGGTGACGACACGGCGGACCAAGGGCGACTTCACCCCCGACCAGTACCGAGGACTGCGCACCCACCTCGGGGCCCTCACCGCGCTCGTCGACGGCGAACTGGCTGCCCGCCGCCTGATCGACCCTGCCCGCTACCGGACACTGCTCGCCCGCGCTGCCGCCGGCGCCCCGGGCATCGGGTTCCACCAGCTCAACCCCGTGCTGGCCACCGAGGTGTGGCTACGCGCCCTCAGCCGGTGGCCCGCGGCCGCCCGATGGGCCTCAACTGCCGAGGATCCGCCACCGAGGGTCTCGACCTGTTCCCGATGGGAGGTCTGCTGATGACCACGCTGTTCGTTCGTCCGTCCGCGGTCCACGCTGCGGATCTCGGCCACACCGTCGTGCTGCTGCACGAGCGCACCGGCGCTGTGCGCGCCCTGCTCGGTGCCCAGCGGGAGGCGTTCCTCGCCCTCGACGCCACCGGCACCTGGATGCCCGGTACCGAGGGAGAGGCGCTGGCCGTCAGCCTGTCGGGCGTGGGGTTCCTGCGACCGGCCCGGTCGGGGACGGCGGTCGCACCGGTCGTGGTGCTTCCGGCGACCGGCCCCAGCTGGGGCACCCAGGAAGCGCCCGGCGCACTCCCGGAACGCGGCCCGCTGGCGCCGGCGTGGGCGCCGGTCGCGGCGTGCGCATTGGCGACGGTGCTGCTCGTGCGCGCGGCCGGGCGCCGAACGCACGCGTTCTCCCGGCTCGTGCGCCTGGTCCGTATCGCCGCCCTGGTGGCACGACGCCCGGTACGCGACGTCGACGCCGTGGCGGTCCTAGACTGTGTGCGCGTCATCGGAGGTGTGTCTCCGTTCCGGACAGCGTGCTTGGAGGAAACCGTCGCGGCGATGCTCGCCCTGGCCCTCACCGGCCGGCGAGCTGGGTGGTGCCACGGGATCGCCGCGGATCCGATCAGGCTGCACGCCTGGCTCAGTCTCGACGGCTGCCCCGTCGGCGAGCCCACTTCCACGCTGCGCTTCACACCGCTGATCCAGCTGCCCGAGCCTGCCACCGTGCCCTCGCGCACCTGTGGCCGGGCGGCGAGAGGAGACACCTAATGACGCTGACGACCTCCAACGACCACACCACCACCCCCGACACCGAGGGGGCCGTGCAGAACGACTCCACCGGCGCGGCCGCGCCGCTGTGGATGCGGGGCGAGCGCACCGGGCTGGGCCCGTTCACCCGTGAGCTGGCCGAGCTGTACTGGCAGTGGGAGAACGAGCCCGCCGTCATCGCCGGCATGGGCCGCCAGACCCCGGAGTCCCTCGAAGCCCGCCTGGCCGGCTACGACGCCCAGGCCCGCAGCATGGGCACCATCCCGCGGTTCACCATCTACGACCTCACCCGCGACGGTGGGCCGGTGCCGGTCGGGACCAGCGCGCTGCGCATCGATCACTACGTGCGCACCGCGGAGTTCATCATCCTGCTCGGCGAGGACGGCCGCGGCCGCAACCTGGCGCCCGAGGCGACCCGGCTGACCCTGGACTACGCCTTCACCATCTCGGCGCTGCGCTCGGTGTGGCTCAAGGTCCTCGAGCCAAACCTCGGCGCGATCGCCGCTTACGAGAAGGCCGGGTTCGCCCACGCCGGGCGACTGCGCCGTGCCGGGTACTGGCGCGGCGCCGAGGCCGACGAGCTGCTCATGGACGTCGTCGCCGACGCCCATCTCGCCACCGGCTGACCGGGGCCGCAGGAGCCCGCTACCGGGCCGGTGAGCCCCGTAGCGGGACCTGCCCGGCGAGGAGCCGACCGTCGTGCAGGGCGCTGTGGGCCTGCTCGGCACGGTCGTCGCGGTGCAGATCCAGCCGGGTGGCGACGAGTACGACCAACCAGCCGCGAGACAGCGCGGTGGCGTGCCACCGGGCGGGGACAGCGGCCCCGAGGTCGCCGTCGTAGAACTGCTCGCCCGGTGCACCGAGGCTGAGCCGGTCGTCGCCGGTGATCACACCGGTCCACCCCGGCACGACCGGCGACGCTCGCAGGACGTCGGGGCCCATGGCGGTCAGCATCGCGAACCCGCGCCCGAGCAGCGCCGAGGTGATCGCGTCGACCGGTTCGGCCGCCGGGTGCAGATCGCTGGTCTGGACCGTCACGGAGAACGTGACGGTCACGTAGGCGACCACGGAGTCTGGAGCGTCCTCGGTGGCGAGCAGCCCCGGGCTGGCCCAGGCCGTCATCGCGTCGATGGCGCTTCTCCCCTCCCCGATCGCGTCGAACATCGGCAGTGTCGCGCACCGAGCACAGGTCGCGGCCACGAACACCCCAGTGGGGTCGCTCCGCAGCCGGGATCTCCGGTGGGCTGCGGCTACTGCGAGGTATCGGGTGGAGTAAGCGCCCAACACACAGCACACCGTGCCCGGGCAGAAGGCGATGAACCGGTCACCGACACCGACCGGGTGGGACACCGCCTCGCTGCGCTCGGACCCACTCCGTGGGTTCCCACACCGCTCGGGCCAGCACCGAACCCCCGCCGCGCCCGGTCCCGCCGCGCTCGACCAGGCACATCACCACAGACCCGACACCACGAGGAGCCACTATGCGCGACACACGCCAGCCCGGATGGGACGACCACACCGCCAAGACCGACGCCCGCATGATCGAACTCGGTCTCGCCGAACCCGGCATCCTCGCGCCCCGGGTCCGGGATCTACTACGGCGACATCATGCCGCCGGAGTGGTACGAGGCCAACGCTGTGCGCGATCTCGGCCTGATGTCCGACGGCTCGTTCCGCGGCCTCGACGTCGCCCAGGCCGAACAGAATCTCCTGCACGCGCGCGACGACCTGGAGGTCGCCCGCCAGGCCCGCGACCACGAGCACAGCCTGGTCAACCTGAACGCGGTCTGCCACGCGAACATCGCGGTGCACCACGCCGAACAATGCCTGTCCGAAGCCGAGGCCACCGAGCAGCAGCGCGAAGCCGCCGGTGAGCCCGAACCACAGCCTGTTGCGGGGCGCGGCCCGACCGACGAAGAGCTGGCCGAGCGCTCCTTCTGGATCCAGCAGCACGCGGAGAAGGAACTGGATCTGTAATCCCAGCCGCGCGGCGCGGCCCCGGGTGTCGAACCGGGACCGCGCCGAGTACACGCCCAAGACCCACCGATACACCCGTGGAGCGGCTGCGCCGCACGGTGGACCTGGAGGGATCGGGCCGATCCTGCGGGCGCGTTCCTCACGCTTCAAGGGCGCTGACGCGTCGCTCGCGCGACAGCCCTGGCGGGCTGCCCTGGACCCGTGAGCCTCTACGCGCCCTCGGGGCGAGTCCCCGAGGGGCAGACGCACAGCCTGCCCTCGGTTGGCCGGCCCGGATCCCCGCCCGCCCAGGCACAGGGTCGGTAGAGCACAGGAGGAACACCCTCATGACCATCACGACCAGCACCAACAGCCCCCGATCCGACGCAGCGCGGTGCGATGCTGTGCACGACAGCGGAACCCGACCCGGGCGGGAGGAGGCGGCGCGCATGCCGCGACGTGCCCGCCCACGCCTCGACCGTGAGGTGCTGCGGCTGCGACAGGTCGCGCTCGACGCCGCGGCCGCTGGCCTGTTCGTGTTCCCGGTCAAAGCCGGATCGAAGATTCCCGCCTTCCACGGCGAGACCCGGTGCCGCCGGCGCGGGCCCTGCGCTGAGGGGCACCAGGGATGGGAGCAGCGCGCCACGCGCGATCCGGCCCAGATCCGGCGCTGGTGGTCGAACTCCACCCGGTGGAACGTCGGAATCGCCTGCGGGCCCTCCGGGCTGGTTGTGATCGACCTCGACACCCGCACCGAACCGCTCGCCGAGTGGGACGGGGCTACCACCGGCCGCGAGGTTCTCGACCAGCTCGTCGCCCAGCACAGCGAGGTCCTGCCCGACACGTACTCAACGGTGACCCCGACGGGTGGGGAGCACCTCTACTACCGGATGCCCGAGGGGCTGGAGTTGCGCAACACCCACGGCGGGCACGGGCACAGCCTCGGTCCACTGATCGACACCCGCGCGGGAGGTGGGTTCGTCGTCGGCGCGGGCAGCATCCGCCCCGAGGGGGCTTACCTGGGCGCCGAGCACGGCCAGATCGCAGAACTCCCGACGTGGCTGGCCACGCTGCTCACGCCGCCGCCGGTGCCGTGCCCGCAGGGACCGGCGACGAGGGGGCTGTCGGCCAGGCGGGCGAACGCCTACATCGCCGCGATCCAGGCCGACGAACTGGACAAGGTCGAACACGCCGCGGAAGGCCGGCGGCAGGTCACCCTGCTCACCGCCGCGCGGGTCCTCGGCCAGCTCGTCGGCGGCGGGGAGCTCGACGCCGAGAACGCCTACGCGGTCCTGCTCGACGCCGCCGCGGTGCACATCGGGGTCGCAGGGTTCACCCGCGCCGAGGCAGAACGGACAGTTAGACGGGGGATGACCTTCGGGATCCGCGCACCGCGCACCATCGCCCGCGGCCGCGCCACCGACCCCGCCACCGACAATCAGTAGCTCCGACGACCAGAACTGCCCGCGACGTCGACCCTCCCGTCCTGAGGCGTCCACAGGCCCGGGACGAGTTCCGCCGGCTGGCCGAGCACGCCGCAGTGCAGGAGGGCGCCACCCTGCTCCCGCCGCCCTGACCGGTCCGGCAGTACCTGGGTTGCTCACGCTGGTGTGGTCCTCGCGGTGCGGGGCGGGCACGACTGGATCGCCCGGAGGTCAGCACACCCCGGGTGGGTCCGCGGCGATGTGAAGCGCCCCGGCTTCAGTGGAGGCTGGGTTCTCCCGAGATTGGATCTTCTCGGGCGGTGTCGTGAGCGTAGTAGTTCTGTTCGTACTCGACCGGCGGGATGTTGCCGATCATGGAGTGCAGCCGGTTGGTGTTGAACCAGTGCACCCAGGAGGCGGTGACAAGCTCGAGGTCCTCGACGGTGCGCAGCGGCCCGTCGCGGCGCACGCACTCGGACTTGTAGAGCCCGATCAGCGACTCGGCCATCGCGTTGTCATACGAGTCACCGATCGAGCCGATCGAGGCCACCGCGCCGGCCTCGGCGAGCCGGTCGCCGTAGCGGATCGCGGTGTACTTCCGGCGTCGGAGTGGTGGATCAACCCCTCAAGTCGACCATCAGCGGTCTGACCTGCATGCTCACGGGTCCACAGCGCCATCTCCAGGGCGTCGAGCGGGAGCTCGGTGGGCATCCGCGCGGCGCAGCGCCACCCGACGATCCGCCGGGAGTACACGTCGGAGACGAACGCGGTGAACACCGTCCCCGACCATGTCGGCACGTAGGTCAGGTCCACGACCCAGAGCTGGTTGGGCCGCGCCGCGGTGAAGTCCCTGTCGACCAGGTCCGGGGCCCGCCCGGCGTGCTGGTCGGGCCGGGTGGTGATCGTGGGCTGACCGCGGCGCACGCCGCGCAGCCCGAGCTCGCGCATCAGTCGTTCCACGGTGCAGCGCGCGACCGGCTCGCCGCCTTGGCCGGTGACGCCGTCGCGGCGCAACTGGTGCCACATCTTGCGGGCCCCGTAGAGCCCGCGGCCCTTGTCCCGGTCGAAGAAGGTGGCCTCGATCGTCTCGGCCAGCGCCGCGTCGTGCAGCGCCCGCCGCGACGGACCCCGCTTCTTGTGCGCGTAGTAGCCGCTCGGGGCGACCGCGATGCCCTGCGCGCGCAGGGCAGCACAGATCGGCTCGACCCCGAAGCGGCGCTTGTGCTGATCGATGTAGGCCACGATCAGCGGATATGGCGGTCGAGCTCCGCCGCCGCGAAAAACGCCGACGCGGTCTTGAGGATCTCGTTCGCCCGCCGCAGCTCGGCGTTCTCCCGCCGCAGCCGCTTGAGCTCCTCGGACTCTGCAGTGGTCACACCCGCGGCCAGACCGTCGTCGATGTCGGCCTGTTTGCACCAGCCGCGCAACGTGTCGGGGAGGATCCCCAACTGCGGGCCGATCCGCTTGCACGCCGCGTTGACCGAGAGCCCCGGCTCTTGCCGGCGTGCTTCACGGACCATGCGCTGGGCGCGCTCGCGCATCTCGTCGCTGAACTTCCTCGGTGCCGGCACGATCTCCACCTTCCCGTGGGATCAGAGCCTCCACCACATCCGGGGCGCTTCAGTACACCACCTCTCAGGACGCAGCCGCGTTCCGACTCGGCCTTACCCTGGCCTGATGTGGAACGACAGTAGAACGACAGCGGGTCGGCGCCACGAGATGGCAGTCCCGCGACGCCCTGGTGCTCGCTGACCGCAGTTCGCGGATCGAGATCAATTCCGTCTCGGGTAACCGTTCGTCACGTCGATCATCGCGGGCCAGCTACAGGAACTCGGTGCTGCGTTGGTGCCTGCGGTTCACGCTGCCTTCCGGGTGGCGGGAAGCTCCGCGAGTACCTCGGCCGGCGTGCGGTCGCGAGGCCCGCGGTTGTATGGGAGCGCGGACAGGAACGACGCCATTGTGCAGCTGTCTGTGAGCGCGGAGACGGTGAGTCCGGCCCCGATTCCGCCGGCGAGCAGACGTGCCCTCGGCGCACGCAGTCCCGCGGTCAGTCCTGCGAGCACGAGCGTTCCGGCGACGAGACGGACCTGGCGCTCCAGCGCCCACCGGGCGCGGCCACGCACAACGTCCCCGCCGACACCGGAGTACGCGGAGATGCCGCCGGTGAGGATATGCACGCGCTCGGATCCGACCCCGGCGAGACGCTGGTGAGCCTGCGCGGCCCGCGTCCCGGACTGGCAGACGAGGACGACTTGCCGGTCGAAGTGAGCGGCGAGCTGCTCGGTGTGCTCATTGACCATGTCCAGCGGCACGTTGTAGGAACCGCGGATGTGCACGGTCTCGAACTCCGTGGGGCTTCGCACGTCGATGACGGTCACGGTGTCGGGATCGCCGAGCCAGTCGCGAACGGTGCGTGCGTCGACGTGGCGGGGGCTGGCGTGGGCCACAGGGGCGTCCTTGTCGGTAGGGGTCGTGGGATGGATGGTCGCTGAGCCGGCCGCCGCGGTCGGGCCCGGGTCGGCGAGATGGCCGAGTCGAGGCGCACTCACGGGCGGACGTTGACGGTGGCCATCATTCCGGCGTCCTCGTGGTCGAGGATGTGGCAGTGGTAGACGCTGCGCCCGGAATACGTGGTGAACGGGATGCGGAGCCGGACCCAGCCGCGGGCCGGGACGAGCACGACGTCCTGCGGCACCCCGGTCGGTGGGGTGGCGTCGCTGGACTCGAGCACGGTGAACGGCCAGACGTGCAGGTGGAACGGGTGCGCGAGCGGGCCGGGATTGGTGATCGTCCATTCCTCGGTGGAGCCCAGGGCGATGGTCTGGTCGTCGCGCTTGGGATCGAAGGCGCGGCCGTCGATGGTGAAGGCCATCCCGCCTGCGCCCATGCCCATCTGGAAGGTGATCTGCCGCCGCCCGGTCACCGGCCCTGGGGCGGGCGCCTCGGCGAGCAGTGCGGTGGGCAGCGGCGGTGCGGTGACCGGCGCCCCGGCGGTGACCATGGTGGCGAGGGTGACGGGCCCGCTGCTCGCGGCGGCGCCGCCCATCATCGCGCCCATGCCACCACGGTCGACGGCGTCGGCGATCAGCGGGTAGCGGCCGGTGCCGGTGGGGCGGACGATCACGTCGGCCCGGTTGCCCGGGGCGAGCATCACCCGGTCCGCGTCGACCGGGGCGGGCAGGAACGTGCCGTCCTGGGCGACCCGGACGAGCTGGTGCCCGTCGAGGCGGATGCTCAGTACCCGCGACACACAGCCGTTGACGACCCGCCAGCGCTGCGTCCCGCCGGGAACGGCGGGGATGACGGGCTGGTGCTGGCCGTTGACCAGGACCAGCTCGCCTTGGCGGCCCATCGCCCGGTCCATCGCGCTCACCTCGACCAGCCCGCCGTCACCGTCGAGGGTGGTGTCGGTGACCAGCAGCACCCGGTCCTCGACCACCGCCAGGTCGGGGTCGGCGCCCGCCGGGGCGACCAGCAGCGCACCGGCGAGCCCGCCGAAGATCTGATCGGCCACCATGCCGTGGTGGTGCGGGTGGTACCAGAAGGTGCCGGCCGGGTGATCCTCCGGGATCCGGTAGAGGTAGTCGAACGAGGTGCCGGGGTCGACCCGCAGGAACGGGTTGTCGCTGTTGCCCTCTGGGGACACCCGCAGCCCGTGGGTGTGCAGGTTGGTGGGCTCGTCGAGCCGGTTGGTCAGGCGCACCGCGAGCTCGTCACCGGGGTGCACCCGCAGCGTCGGCCCGGGTGCGGTGCCGTTGAAACCCAGGCCCTGGGTGTCCCGACCGGCCAGCCGCACCCCCGCCGCGGCGGTGAGCTCGACCTGCAGCCGCCCGCCCGCACTGTCCAGGACCTGCGGTTGGCGCAGCTCTGCGCCGGTGTCGGCGGGCCGCAGCCGGCTGCCCGTACCGGAGCCGATCCAGCCCGTCGCACCGGTGGCGACGGCGGCGGCGCCGAGCCCGCCCAGGACGATCGCGCGGCGCCGGCTGATCGGTGCCGGGGTCACGCCAGCTCGTCGCGGCGCTTGCGGTACTCGTCGTCGTCGATCTCGCCGCGGGCGTAGCGCTCGTCGAGGATCTGCCGTGCCGAGGTCGGCCCCGCCGCCGCGGCGGTGTCCGCGCCGGGTCGGCGGTTCTGGGTGAGCCGGTAGGCGAGGTAGCCCAGCAGCACCAGGCCGATCAGCACCAGTACCGGCCAGATCCAGAACCATCCCATCATCGAGCCGTCCATCATGGTCGTTCCACTCCCGTCGTCTCGTCGTGCCTGTTTTGGTCTGCGGGTCAGTCGCTGGTGAGTGCGTCGAGTGCGGCCCGGATGCGTACCCCGGCCTCGTCCGCGACGGGGCGCAGGTCTTCGCGTTCGGGGATGGTGACCATGACCTGCGGGTCCAGGGCGGAGACGATGCTGCGGTCGTCGCCGTCGGCGCGGACCACGACGTTGCAGGGCAGCAGCAGCCCGATCTGCCGGTCGACGTCGAGGGCGCGGTGGGCGAGCTGGGGGTTGCAGGCGCCCAGGATGACGTAGGGCTCCATGTCGTGGTCGAGCTTCTCCTTGAGGGTGGCGCGGGCGTCGATCTCGGTGAGCACCCCGAACCCCTGCTCGGCCAGGGCCGCCTTGACCGCGGGGACCGCCTGGTCGTAGGGCAGATCCAGGGTGATCGTCATGCTGTAGTCCATTGCGAATGCTCCATTCGTCAAGTTGTCGGTCGTGTGTGTGTCAGCCGCTGCTCAGTGCGGCCGGGGCGAGCAGCGCGGCGGCGGCGACGCCGACCGCGACGGCCAGGATCAGGTAGGCGAACCCGCGCCGCAGCGCCGCGGCCGGGAGCTGGTTCGCCACGCGCCCGGCGGCCAGCGACGCGAGCAGGGCGGCGCCGGCGAACACGGCGATCACGCCGTAGTCCACGCTCGCGGCGTCGGCGGCGTGCGCGGACAGCCCGGCCAGCGAGGTGATCGTGACGATCACCAGCGAGGTGGCGATGGCCTCTGCGGCGCTCAGCCCGAGCAGCAGGGTCAGGGCGGGAACGATGAGGAAACCGCCCCCCACCCCGAACAGCCCGGTCAGCACCCCGACCCCGGCGCCGGCGGCGAGCGCCTTGGGCAGGCAGCTGCGCCAGTCGACCCGCCCGTCGCGGATCCGACACGCGCCGCCGGTCGCCTCCTCGGGGTTGCCGCGCAGCATCCGGGCCGCGACGACGACCATCAGCACCGAGAACGCCACCAGCAGCCACCGGTCGGCGATCAGGCGGCCGAGCGCGGCCCCCGCGAACGCGGTGGGAATGCCCGCCGCGCCGAACACCAGCGCTACCGGCCACCGGATCATGCCGGACCGCAACCTCGCTGCCACGCCGCCGGCCGCCGACACGGACACCACCAGCAGCGACCCGAACACCGCGGCCGCCACCGGTTGGCCGACCCCGTAGACCAGGGCCGGGACGGCCAGGATCGAGCCACCCGCACCGAGCAGCCCCAGCGCGGCGCCGATGACCAGGCCGAACACGCCGGCGAGGATCACCGTGCCCGCCTTGGGCCACGGGTCCGGGACCTGCTCACGAGGTGGGTGTCAGCGGGACACCGGCATCCGCGGCGTCGTCGAACATGTCGTCGATGACCACCACCGTCCGCCCGGCGCGGGCCAGCAGCGACGCGGCCGCGGTGGCGCGGTAGCCGCTGCCGCAGTGCACCCACACCGCGCCGTCGGGCACCTCGGCGAGCCGGGCGTCCAGCTCGGGCAGCGGGACGTGCACCGCGCCGCGGACGTGCGAGGCGGCCCACTCGGTGCCCAGCCGGACGTCGAGGACCACCTGAGCGGGCGGCAGGTCCGCGACCCGCCGACCGGACAGCTCCGCGGCCAGGTCGGCGAAACTCGCGCTCGGCAACCCAGCCAGCTGGGCCGCGTCGGCCAGGTCCCCGGGCTCACCGGTGGCGGCGGCCACGACGTGGTCGACGCCGATACGGACCAGCTCACGCTGGGCCTGCGCGACCTGCGCGCGGTCCTCACCGAGCAGGGTGATCGGTGCGTCGTGGGGGGCCATCCAGCCCAGCCAGGTCGCCATCGGCCCGTCCAGGCCGAGGCTCACCGTTCCGGTGAGGTGCGAGTCGAGGTAGGCCTTGCGGTGGCGCAGGTCGACCACCCACTCCCCGTCGGCCAGGCGGCGCGCCAGCTCGGCCGGGTCGGCGATGGTCGGCGGGCGCAGGTCGACCGGCGCCGGTCCGGCGGTGTTGAGCGCGCCCATGTGCGCGTAGTAGGCGGGGTAGGCACCCAACCCGGCCAGCGTGTGGCGGACGAACTCGTCGCGGGCCAACCGCAACACGGGATTGACCTCCTTCTCGTGCCCGACCGTGGAGTCGTTGCCCGAGGCGGGGCTGGCGGTGCAGAAGCTGCCGAACCCGTGGGTCGGCCACACCTGCGCCCCGTCGGGCAACACGTCGGCCATCGACGCGGCCGAAGCATGCTGGGCCCGAGCCAGCGCCTCCGCGTGCTCGTCACCCAGCAGGTCGGTACGCCCGGTGGTGCCGTAGAGCAGCGACCCGCCGGTGAACACCCCCTGCGGCCCGTCCGGGCCCTCCAGCACGTAGGACAGGTGATGGAAGGTGTGCCCCGGGGTGGCCAGCACCCGCAGCCGCAGCCGCGGCGAGGCCTCCAGCACGTCACCGTCGACCACGCCGGTGCGGGCGAACGCCAGATCGTCGCGCGCCGACATCACATAGGCCGCGCCGGTGAGGCGGGCGAGCTCCAGCCCGCCGGAGACGTAGTCGTTGTGCACGTGGGTCTCCACGACGTGCGAGATCCGCACCCCGAGCCGCCCGGCCAGGGCCAGGACCCGGTCCACGTCTCGCTGCGGGTCGACCACCACCGCCACCTCCCCGTCGGTGGCCAGGTAGCTGCGGTCACCCAGCGAGGACGTTTCGATCACGTTGACGTCGATCACGACAGATCTCCTTCGTTTCGTCGGTTCGATCGGACTGGCGGGGCGCTCATCGGGCCCCGGTGTCCACCGGGCGCCCGGAGCTGATCCAGCCGGCGGTCCCGCCGGCCACCGACACCGGCTGCGCGCCGGCAGCGGCCAGCGCCTGCGCCGCCTGGGCGCTGCGACCCCCGGACTGACAGATCACGTACAACTCCTGCCCGGCATAGCGGCCCGGATCGGTGATCACCCGCTCCAGCGGCATGTTCACCGCCCCAGGTACGTGGCCCGACACGAACTCCTCATGGGAGCGCACATCCACCACGGCCATGTCCTCACGACGTCCCGCCGCGAACTGCTCCACGTCCATCTCGCGCATCGACACGATGCAACACCTCCTGGTCACGGATACCCGGTGGGGTATCCAGGAAACACACTTCTGCCTTGGCTGCTACCCACGGCTACGCCACGGGAGGTCGGGGCTCGCGGATCAGGCCAGCGACAGGAACAGCTTCTCCAGCTCGTCCTCGGTCATCGGCGGCTGCTCACCCCGGTCCCGGGCCGCCTGGCAGTGCCGCATCCCACTCGCGACGATCTTGAAACCCGCCCGGTCCAGAGCACGGGAGACCGCGGCCAGCTGGGTCAGCACCTCCGCGCAGTCCCCACCCCCCTCGATCGCCCGGATCACGCCGGCCAGTTGGCCCTGCGCGCGTCGCAACCGGACCAGAGCGTCGCCCACCAGGGCGGGAGTCATCTCCATGTCGCCACCTCCACTCTCACCAACATACCCCCGGGTGTATCTGTTCCGGGTCGCACCTCGTGCGTGCGCGGTTGGGGGTGTGTGTCGGGAAATGACCCATTCTCGACAGGGGCACCCCCTGGCGCTACCGGCATAGGGCCGTGGCCAACCCCCGGCTACGGAACGCCAGGCCCCAGATCACTCAGTCGGTTCCTGAGGGCCGTGACGCGTGCCAGGAGAGCAGGCGAGGCAACCAGCGCGGGACGTTGTCCCGATAGCGCGCGTAGTCGTTACCGAAACGGCGGGCGAGTCGGGGTTCCTCAACCCGGGACACCATGACGGCGACGAACAGGGCGAACAGGGCGAACCATGCCAGCAGGGTCAGGGAGCGCGCTGCGATCGCCTCGCCGAGCACGATGCCCAGGACCCCGCTGAACATCGGGTGGCGCACGTGACGGTAGGGCCCGCGGATCACCAGCGTGCGCGGCGGATCCTGGGGCGACAATGTTCCCGCGCCGGACCGGGCGAACAGGCTGATCGTCCAGGCCAGCATCGCTACGCCGGCGACGACCAGCAACGAGCCGGCCACCAGTGTCAGGCTTCCTGGTGCCGGCCCGAGATCGACCGCGGCGGTGCCGACGGTCGTGACGATCAGGACCGGAATGATGATCGTGACGGTCACCGGCCCCAGCAGGATCGCTCGCAGGTGTTGGAACAGCATGTGGGCCTCCCGGCGGAGATCAGTGGAGTGTGCGGGCCGCCGGGGTGGCGGCGTGGATCCGATCGTGGGGCCTCACGTGCGGCCCTGGGTGCGCACGGCGACGCCGAAGAGGTAGTCGCCGCCGATGCGGGTGCGCCATCGGTCGCCGACGTGCAGGCCGTGGCGGGGAAGCTCGGCGAGGAACTCTCCTGCGGTGAACCGGTCGTGGGTGGGGTGGTCGAACAGGATCTGGTAGGTGGGTCGGGCCAGGGCGGTGGCGGTGACCTCGTCGAAGAAGAACCGGCCGCCCGGTTCGAGTACCCGGGCGACCTCGGCCAGGGCGTCGCGCCAGTTCGGGATGTGGTGGATGATCGCGAAGTCGAACACCGCCTGATAGGCGGCGTCCTGGCCGCCCCCGATCCGGGCGAACGCGGCAGCAAGGTCGGTGGCGGAACCGCCGCTCAGCTGGGCGGCAGCACCGTGGCGCCGCAGCCGTCGGCGGGCCTTGGCCAGCATCGTGGGGTCCAGGTCGACGGCGTCCACGCTGGCCGCACCGAAGACGTCGAGGATGAGCTGGGTGCCATAACCCGGACCGCAGCCCAGCTCGGCGGTGCGGGCACCCGGGGTGCGGCCCCCGAGCTCGATGAGCACGTGCGCTTCGTAGCGCTGGAGCAGGCGTCGGGGCACCGAGTCGATCACTGCCGACTCGATCGCGTTCATGAGCATGGCCACCCTTATTCATCGCCGATATGCGATATAATTGCTGTATGGCGATAGATACCAGGGATGGGTGCCCGTCCACAACTGCCGGCCTCGGCGCCGCCGAGGCCCTGTTCCACAGCCTGTCCGACAGCACCCGACTGGCCATCGTGCGGCGCCTGGCCGGCGGCGAGGCGCGGGTGGCCGACCTGGTGACCCAACTAGGCCTGGCCCAGTCCACGGTCTCCAAGCACGTGGCCTGCCTGCGCGACTGCGGCCTGGTCGACGGGCGCTCCGAAGGGCGGCAGGTGTTCTACTCCCTGACCCGCACCGAGCTGATGGACCTGCTGGCCTCGGCCGAGGTTGTGCTGGCCGCGACCGGCCACGCGGTCGCGCTGTGCCTCAACTACGGAACCGCCCGCCAGGACGTAGGAGGTGCGCGGTGAGCGACGCCTGCGGATGCGGCGACGAGCCCCGCACCACCGACGAGCACGAGCCGGAAACCCTGTGGCAGGTCGGCGAGATCCGTTTCGCCGCCGTGGCCGTAGTACTGCTCGGACTCGGCTACGGATCCGTGTGGGTCGGCGCTCCCGACCTCATCGGTCTGGCGTTGAAGGCGGCCGCGTTAGCGGTCGCTGGCTGGACGTTCGTCCCCGGCACCCTGCGCCGCCTGGCCAAGGGCAGAATCGGCGTGGGCACCCTGATGACCATCGCCGCCATCGGCGCCGTGCTCCTGGGCGAGGTCGGCGAAGCCGCGATGCTGGCCGTGCTCTACACCATCGCCGAAGGACTCGAGGAGTACTCCGTAGCCCGCACCCGACGCGGCCTGCGCGCCCTGCTCGACCTGGTCCCCGCCCAGGCCAGGGTGCTGCGCGACGGGACCGAGCACAGCATCGACCCGGCGAAGCTGGTCGTGGGCGACACCCTGGTGGTGCGCCCCGGGGAACGCCTGGCCACCGACGGCCGGATCGGCGCCGGGCACACCAGCCTCGACACCTCCGCCATCACCGGCGAGTCCGTCCCCGTCGAGGCCGGCCCCGGCGACGAGGTGTTCGCCGGATCCATCAACGGCACCGGCGCGCTCGAGGTCGAGGTCACCACCACCGCCGCGGACAACTCCCTGGCCCGCATCGTGTCCATCGTGGAGGCCGAACAGTCCCGCAAGGGCACCGGCCAACGCCTGGCCGACCGCATCGCCCGACCCCTCGTACCCGGGGTGATGATCGCCGCCGCACTCATCGCCGCCCTGGGATCCCTGCTCGGTGACCCGTTGACCTGGATCGAACGCGCCCTGGTCGTCCTGGTCGCTGCCTCCCCGTGCGCGCTGGCCATCGCCGTGCCGGTCACCGTGGTCGCCGCGATCGGCGCCGCCTCCAAACACGGCACCCTGGTCAAGGGCGGAGCGGCCCTGGAAGCCATGGGACGAGTCAGCACCGTCGCGCTGGACAAGACCGGCACCCTGACCCGCAACCACCCGGCCGTCATCGAGACCGCCCCCGCAGCCGGACACACCCGCGAGCAGGTGCTCGCGGTGGCCGCCGCGCTCGAAGAACGCAGCGAACACCCCCTGGCCCGAGCCATCCTGGCCGCCGCCCCCACCCCGCAACGAGCCGAACAGGTCGAAGCGGTCACCAGCGCCGGACTCACCGGCACGCTGCATGGTCGCCGCGTGCGCCTGGGCCGCCCAGGCTGGATCGACCCCGGCCCGCTGACCGAGGACGTGACACGGCTCCAGCACGCCGGCGCCACCGCCGTCCTGGTCGAAGACGCCGGCACCGTGATCGGCGCCATCGCGGTCCGTGACGAGCTGCGCCCCGAAGCCGGGCAGGTCACCGCGTCCCTGCGCGATGCCGGCTACCGGGTCGTGATGCTCACCGGGGACAACCGCGCCACCGCCGCCGCCCTGGCCACCGAAGCTGGTATCGACCCGGGCGATGTGCACGCCGACCTGCGCCCCGAGGACAAATCCCGCCTCGTCGACCAGCTCCGCGCACACGGCCCGGTCGCGATGGTCGGCGACGGGGTCAACGACGCCCCCGCCCTGGCCACCGCCGACCTGGGCATCGCGATGGGCGCCATGGGCACCGATGTGGCCATCGAGACTGCCGACGTGGCGTTGATGGGCGAGGACCTGCGCCACCTGCCCCAGGTCCTCGCGCACGCCCGCCGCTCCCGGATCATCATGTGGCAGAGCGTGGCCCTGTCGCTGGCCATCATCATCGGCCTGATGCCCCTGGCCCTGTTCGGGATACTCGGGCTGGCCGCGGTCGTGCTCGTGCACGAAGTGGCCGAAGTCGTGGTCATCGGCAACGGCATCCGCGCCGGCCGCACCCGTCGTCTGGGGCTGGTCCCCGCAAGCCCCGCCACCACCGCCTCCTCGCGCGAGCGCATTGAAACAGGGGCGTGACGCCATGCAATCAGCGACGCAACACCTGCCGCAGCTGCTCCACCGACGGGGCGCCAGACAGACCGAGCTCACCGTGATAGACCCGGCACGAGAACGCGCCCGGCCCGGCGGCTTGCTCGGCGAACGGGTCTGCTCCGTCGACCAGGATCGTGGGTGATCCCGCGAATTCAGGCGTCCCGGCGACTATCTCTGCGGTCACCTCTCGCACCACTACCGGGGTCATGGCATGTCCGGTGTCGTCGAGCGCCTGGCGCAGACGCTCCGAAGCGACGTTCTCGTGGGGGCAGTTCGGCACCACCAGCAGCTCTACCCGCATCACATCAGTGTGCTCCTGGCCGGCCGCGGCGGCAGTAGCATCGGTGGTCGGAGGCGGTCGCATGGACCTGTACGAGGTCGGCGAGGAGTTGCGGCGAGCCCAGGCCGAGTTCCACCAGCTCGTCGGCACGGCTTCGCGCGGCGACCTAGAGCGCCTGACCAACGGCACACGGTGGACGAACCGGCAACTGCTGTTCCACATGGTCCTCGGCTACGGAGTCGTCCGCACGCTACTTTCCCTGGTGCGAACGCTCGACCGCCTCGGCTACAGCCGAGGCTTCGCCGCCACCCTGAACGCCGCGCACCGCCCCTTCCATGCGATCAACTACCTCGGTCCCTGCCTCGCCGCTCGGCTGCTGTCCCCGCATGCCATGACCGCGCTGCTGGACACCGTCATCGGCTCCCTGCAGCGTCGCCTCACCACCGAGACCGAGCGGAGCCTGGCTTCGAGCATCTACGTGCCGACGGACTGGGATCCCTACTTCACGCCGACGATGAGCGTGCTCGACGTCTACCACTTCGGGACCCAGCACTTCGATCACCATCGACGCCAGCTCACCATCGCGGCACCGCACACCCAGTCATAAGGCCTACCGTGCAGTACCACCGCTGGCACTTCTGGCAGGGCAGAGCCCTTCTCGCCGACCGATAGTCCCTCAGCGGTCCGCTACATGAGGAGAGGCACTGTCATCCTCGCGCGCCAGCGCTGTTGTCGTTCTGTCGTTCCGCACCTGGGACGGTGCGACCTCCTCGAGGAGTGTGCGCACGCGCTGGGCGATGTCGTCGCGGATCAGGCGCATGCGGTCGAGGCCGTCGATGCCGCGTTCGGAGGGTTCGTCGGTGTCCCAGTTGCGTACTTCGGCTGCGGCGGGGTCGTCGACGGTGGCGTCGCGGCCGAGAGTGATGACGAGGTCGACCCGGCGCAGCAGGTCGGCGTCGATCGCCTTGGGCATCTCACCGGACATGTCGGCGCCGACCTCGGCGAGGCTGGCCGCGGAGAGCTGGTTGATCGAGGTGCCGGGCTGGGTGCCTGCGGAGTGCACCTCGACCCGGTCACCGGCGGCCGCGCGCATGAGCCCGGCGGCCATCTGGGACTTGCCGCCGTTACGGACGCAGACGAACAACACCGCCGGTGTCGTGGTCACGGGGTCGTCGCTTCGGTCGGGGCACCGGTCACTTCGGTGAGCAGGCGGCGTACCCGGGCGTCGATGTCGTCGCGGATCGGGCGGATCTGCTCGGCGGTCTTGCCGGCGGGGTCGGTCAGCTCCCAGTCGAGGTAGCGCTTGCCGGGGAACACCGGACAGGCATCGCCACAGCCCATGGTGATCACGACGGCGGCCGCTTCGACCGCCTCGGTGGTCAGGCGCTTCGGGAACTCGGTGTCCAGGGACAGGCCGATCTCGGCCATGACCTCGCGCACGGCGGGGTTGATGGTCTCGGCCGGGGCCGAGCCGGCGGAGGTGACGCGGACGGCGCCGTTGGCGTGGTGGGCCAGCAGGGCGGCGGCCATCTGGGAGCGGCCGGCGTTGTGGACGCAGACGAACAGGACTTCGGGGACCGCGGCTGTGGTGGTCACGGGGGCTCCTGGGGATCGGGCTGCTGCCGCGAGCCGCTGGTGGGCGTGGCGGGCGGCGAGGACGGGCAGGTGGGTGGTGATGCGGGCGGTCAGCGCCAGCTTGGTGAACACGTCCACGACCACGGCCTCGATCGTCTCGGGGCCGAAGGTGCCGTGGAATGTGCGGCGCAGCTCGTCGACGGTCTGCTGAAGCCGCGGGTGTGGGCTGGTGAGCGCGAAGTGTTCGAGGGTGCGGTCGCCCGCCGGGCGCCGTCGCGCAATAGCGACGACGACCGGCGTGGCGTCGAACGAGGAGGCGTCCATGACATGGTCCGCTACTGGCCGGCCGAGCGGGTGCTCATCAAGTCCCACCCGCGCGAGGCAGCGGTGTGTCCGCGGTGGTGACCAGGCGCCGGCGCGGCCACAACGACACGTACACCAAGGCGACGAGCACCGGCACCTCGATCAGCGCCCCGAGGGCCCCGGCCAGAGCCTCGCCCGGAGGGGATGTCGATCGCGCCGATCGCTACAGCGGTCATCAGGACTCCTTGAGCATGAGCAGCGGCGGTGCGGCGGTGCACCCACCGAGCAGTGGCGCCGTCGCGGTGGCAGATCACGCACCGCGCACGCCGTCTTGCGGTGATGAGTGTCGGGTGTGGGGTGCCTACGGTGGATCGGGGCTGGAGCCGGTTCCCCGCAGGCAGCCCAGACTTCCGCCGGGACCGACGCGTGAACCCCCGGCCGCCGCGGCGGCAGTCTGGTTGCTGGTGCGCGTGTCGCAGAACCCGCAGCGCAGGATCCGGCTCGGTGCCCGGGCGGGCCCGGCCATCCCGGGTGGCCGACCGGCACGGTGGTCCACCCAGGTGTGCTCGAGGCAGGTAGCCGCGCCACAGCCCTGACACACCGCGACCGCGGGTCGGGCCCGCCGGTCCCGGGCGCTGCAGTCCAAGCAGTTCACGACCGAGTGTCCCGGGTGGCCTCGGGGCTTGCCTGCTCGGTCTGCAGGGTGGGCGTGGTCATTGGTGCGAACAGGCGCCGGCGCAGCCACAGCGACACATACACCAGCGCGACCAGTACCGGGACCTCGATCAACGGCCCGACCACTCCCGCCAGGGCCTGGCCGGAGGTCACGCCGAACGTGCCGATCGCGACGGCGATGGCGAGCTCGAAGTTGTTGCCCGCGGCGGTGAACGCCAGCGTGGTGGTGCGCTCGTAGCCCATCCCGACCGCCCGGCCGACGGCGTAGGACCCGGCCCACATCAGGGCGAAGTAGGCCAGCAACGGCAGCGCGATCCGGGCGACGTCGAGCGGCTGAGAGGTGATCGCCTCGCCCTGCAGGGCGAACAGCAGCACGATGGTGAACAGCAGCCCGTAGAGCGCGAACGGCCCGATCCGCGGCAGGAACGTCTCCTCGTACCAGGCCCGGCCCTTGGCCTTCTCCCCGAAGCGGCGCGTGAGGTAGCCGGCCAGCAGCGGGATCCCGAGGAACACCAGTACCGACTTCACGATGTCCCAGGTGGAGAACGACACGTCGGTGACCGGCAGGCCGAGCCAGCCGGGCAGCACGACCAGGTAGAACCAGCCCAGTACGCCGAACATGACGACCTGGAACACCGAGTTCAGCGCGACCAGCACGGCGGCGGCCTCGCGGTCGCCGCAGGCCAGGTCGTTCCAGATGATCACCATGGCGATGCAGCGGGCGAGCCCGACGATGATCAGCCCGGTCCGGTACTCGGGCAGGTCGGGCAGCATCAGCCAGGCGAGTGCGAACATCAGTGCCGGGCCGAGGACCCAGTTGAGCACCAGCGAGGTGAGCAGGAGCTTGCGGTCGCCGGTGACGGTGTCGAGGCGGTCGTAGCGGACCTTCGCCAGCACCGGATACATCATGATCAGCAGGCCGAGCGCGATCGGCAGCGAGATCCCGTCGATCGCGATCGCGTCGAGGGCCGGGGCGAGCCCGGGGACCAGGCGGCCGAGCAGCAGTCCGGCGACCATGGCGACGATGATCCAGACCGCCAGGAAGCGGTCGAGGGTGGACAGGCGGGCGACGACGCCGGCCTCGGCCGGGTCGGTGGCCGCCTGCTGGGCGGCGCCGGTGGTGTTCTCCGTGCTCATGATGCGACGGCCTCCGCCGTGGTCGGGATCAGCAGGTCGGCCAGCGAGGCGAGTCGCTGGGGGACGACGCG